>PMJO01000321.1 GCA_003158455.1 Myxococcales bacterium
CGATGTCGTGCAGCAGGCCGCACAGGAACGCGGTCTCTGGCGACAAGGCCTTGCGCGAAGCTACTAGCCGGCACAGGTGCGCACACATCGTGCTGTGCGTGCGAATCTGTTCCATCGCCGCAGCATAGCGGGCTGAGCGAAACACCCGCATACCCGCCGCCACTTCCCACACCACGCTGGCCAGACTGCGCACGCCCAGGCGAACTACCGCGACTTTCAACGAGATGTCGTTTTGGCCCCAGCCGCCGTAGGCCGCCGATCCAGCGACTCGCAAAACCTGTGCCGCCAACACCGCGTCCCTCTCCAGCACCTCGACCAACTGATCCGCGCCCACGTCGGAACGTAGCGACAGTTGATGGACTTCCAGCGCCACCGTGGGCAGCAGCGGTGGCCGGTAGCTGGGCGCAGAAAACACCCGCCGCAGTTGCGTGATGAAGGCGATAACCAGGGCCACATCGGCCGACGGCAAAGCGGCGTCCGAGGGAGCCTCGGTGTCCTGCGGCGTTGAATCGGCGCCGGGATCTTTTGGGGAATTCCGCTCGCTCGTCACGTGCCTCGGTTGATGATACACGGGCTCAGCCACGCACGGCCAGAAACCCAGTGCGGATCAACGCGCGCCGCGCCAACGGGAACCCCCACAAGTAGTCGTCCATGGCTTCGCGGCTGCGAGCGACAGTGCTAACGTGGGCCCCATGATCATTGCTGGCGACATCGGCGGAACCAAGACTGTCCTCGCGCTCTTCGAGACCGCGGGCGAGGATCTGCGCTGCGTGCGCGAAGCCACCTTTCCCAGCCTCGAATACCACACGCTTGAGGCAGTAGTGGATGAGTTTCTCTCGGCCACCGCGCGGCCCGAGCTGACCGGAGCCTGTTTCGGCGTGGCCGGGCCGGTCGAGGGCGGGCGGGCTAGGCTGACCAATCTGCCCTGGTTGCTCGACGAGGAACTGCTGGCCAAGGCACTGCACTCACCCCGCGTGCGTCTGCTCAATGATCTGGAAGCGGCCGCTTTCGGCATGTTGTTCCTTGCGTCCCCCGATTTCGAGGTGCTGCAGCCGGGAAAAGCCAGCGCCCGCGGCGACATCGCGGTCATCGCACCCGGCACTGGGCTGGGTGAGGCCCTCCTCCACTTCGACGGCAAGCAGTACCACGCCATCGCTTCGGAGGGCGGCCACACCGACTTCGCCCCGCGCACGGACGACGAGATCGTTCTTCTGCGCCACCTGCGGGCTGCCCTGGGTGGCCATGTCAGCTACGAGCGCATCCTTTCAGGCGCCGGCATCGGCAACCTGTATCGCTGCCTGCGCAACGAAGCCACCACCCGCGAGCCCGCCTGGCTGACCGCCCAACTTGGCAGCGGAGATCCCAACGCAGCGATCTCGGCAGCCGCATTGGCCAACCAGGATCCGGTGTGCGTGCAAGCCCTGCGCATGTTCTGTGCCGTGCTGGGTGCCGAGGCCGGCAATTTGGCGCTCAAGGGAATGACCACCGGGGGCGTGATTATCGGCGGCGGCATCGCCCCGAAGATCTTGCCTGCGCTCAAGGAAGGATCCTTTCTGGCTGCCCTGGCCGACAAGGGGCGCTTCGCGGGCTGGGCTAAGAACCTGCCGGTGCGGGTGGCGCTCGATCCGCGCGCGCCGCTCATAGGCGCCAGCCGCTACCTGGTCAGCAGCGCGATTCACCCGGGCGCGCGGGCGTAGGCGTTCTGCCAAGCAAGGGCGCTGAAGGTGCAGATCCTTCATCGGCTTGACCCAAGCGTTTAGCTTCTATACACTCACGTCATGGATCGCGACCGATTGTTGGAGGTCCTCCTCAATCTCTTCGAGATCAGCCACCGGCTGGTGAAGCTGGACGAGAAACCCTGGAACTTCGGCGTCGGCGAAGCCCTCACCCGAGCTGAAATCCACATGCTTAGTGCGGTCGCCAGCCGGGAGGACGCGAGCGTGACGGAACTCGCCCGCCGCAAGAGGATCACCAAAGGGGCTGTTTCCCAGATTCTGAAGCGGCTCGAACACAAGGGCTTGGTCGAAAAGCGTGCTGACTCGAGAAACGCCTCCCGCCTTCAGGTGCGGCTCACCACCAAGGGCAGGAGGGCATGCCGGGGCCATGACCGCATGCATGACGACATTGTCGAGGCGGTCCGCCACCACGTCGGGGATCTGGATGAGCAAACGCTGTCTATTCTGCATTCGGTGCTCGATCGGCTCGGCGTGCTCCTCGACCGGTTCGAAGTAGGGAAGGAATGACGGAGCCGTGTGCCTACTAATCCCCCCTTTTTGCGCATAGTGTTTAGGTGCTAAATACTCTGCGCCGACAGCCCGCTTTGGAGGGCAGATGCAACAAGCGCCCTCATTCGGAGCAGCCCCATCGGCAGCTCACGCGCGGCCAGAGAAACCAGCTCTGGAAGCGGGGTACCTAGCTCAGAAAGGAGAAGTTCCGTGAATACCACCATGGAAAGCAGGCGTCTTGGACCGTTCGAGTTTCTGATGATGAACAATCCTGTGAGGCGCTGGTTTCAAAGAAGCGTTGAGTTTCCGATCTTCCTTCGGATGCTGAACCGCCACTGTATCGACCTCACCGGCAAGACCATTATGGATATCGGTTGTGGCTCGGGATACAGCACAAAACTGATACTCGAAAAGCTCCATCCGTCCAGGATTGAGGCATTCGATTTGATGCCCGAACAGATTGAACTGGCCCGGAAGCGCAGGCTCGCCGCGGATTTTCGTGTCGGCGACGCGACACGGATTGAAGCGAGAGAGGTCAGTGTCGACGTGGTATTTGTCTTTGGGATACTTCACCACATTCCCGAGTGGAAACGGGCGCTAGAAGAGATGTCTCGGGTGGTCAAACCCGAAGGACTCTTGCTTCTCGAGGAGCCGCGCTTCGTTCATCTATTCGACTGGCTGGATCTCGCAGCGGGGATCGAACAGGCAGGCTTTTCCATTTTGGAGCAGAAGCCGTGGTTCATGGGATATTTCCGAAGCTATTTGTGCCGGAAGATGTCGCCAATTGAGCCCAAGCAGGCCGCTTCCTCGGTATCGCTGCACTGACGCCAGCTTGACGACATCGTCTATGGCCTCTGAAACGCCAGTGAAATGACCAGGGCCGTGAGCGAGCCCTGGTCACGTGGTCTCAGGCAGCCAGTCATGATTCAGGGGAGGCCGAAGTTTGGGCTACCCGCATCACATAGCACCGGCTAGGATAGAGCGGCAATCATGCCGGTGAAATACACAAGATGAGGTTGTCGATGTCGAAATCAGCTATCGGGTCATTGGTCGCGCTCTTAGCATTGTCGTTGGTTCTTGCGGCTTGCGGAGGGGGCGGGGATGGTGGTGGCGGACAGAGCGGCGGAGGTGGCGGTGGGAAAGGCGGCGGAGGTGGAAGTGGCGAGGGAGGAGGCGGCGGGGGCGGCGCCAATGGCTACGCCGTGACCTATGATGGCAACGGCGCTACCATCGGCAACGTCCCGGTTGACTCGAACTACTATGCGGAGGGACAGACGGTGACGGTGCTCGGGAACACAGGTAACCTCGTGTACACCGGGTACTCCTTCGCAGGATGGCAGACGAAGGCTGATGGATCCGGCGTGACTTATACGCCGGGGCAGACCTTCACAATGGGCGCGGCAAGTGTCACGTTGTATGCCTTATGGAGCGCTGGCTATGCCTACGCGACGAATCAGATGGGCCAAAGCATCTCTCAGTACACCATCGGCCCGAATGGGGCGCTCACGCCGATGAGTCCGGCCACGGTTGCGGCGGGCAGCGAACCCATCTCGATCGCGATCGCCCCCTCGGCCAAGTACGTCTACGTCGGGAACAACCAAGATGGCAGCGTGTCCCAGTACACGATTGGCGCAAATGGGGCGCTCACACCAATGACCCCGGCCTCGGTCACAACTGGGACAGGGGCCTGGCCGATCTCCGTTGCCATCGACCCATTGGGCACGTACGCCTACGTGGTGAACGAGCTAGCTGGCAACTATGGCAACCTGGTTTGGTTCACGATCGGCACGAATGGGGGGCTCTCCTCCCCGTCCGCGCCGTACTCGGTCGGGACCTACTATCTCTCCTCCATTGCGGTCGACGCCTCGGGCAAGTACGCCTACGTGACCACCTTGCGCAATGACTACCTAGTCTATCAGTACACGATTGGCGCGAATGGGGCGCTCGCGCCGATGACCCCGGCTTCGGTCCCGGCGGGATCGGGCCCACGGCAAATCGCGCTGCACCCCTCGGGCAGATACGCCTATGTAGCGTGCTACGATTTGGGAACCATCTCCCAGTACACGATCGACCCGAACTCTGGGGAGCTCACGCCGATGACTTCAGTCACGGCGGGGCTGCAACCCTTCACCATCACGGTCCATCCCTCGGGCCAGTACGCCTACGTGCCAAACTCGAACGGCAACAACGCTTCTCAGTTCACCATCGACCCGAATAGTGGGGCGCTTACCCCAATGGCCACGGCTACGGTCGCAACCGGGGCGGGCCCGGTAGCCCTCGCCATCGATCCCTCGGGCAAGTACGCCTACGTGACGAACGGCGGACAAGGCAACATCTCGCAATACACCGTCGGTGTCGATGGATCTCTCACGGCCATGCCCAACACGGTTCGGACAGGGTCGAGCCCCTGGGCCATCATTACCCTACATCAGTGATCTGATCGGGATAGGGGGCAGGGGATTTCCCGCTGCCCTCCTCCCACACCACCGGACGTGCGGGTCCGCTGACAACTTCGATCCAGAGTCCGCGCGGTTCTGGCTAGAACTTGATCGTCACTTCCAGGGTTCCCTCGGACGCGGCTTTGGCGACAGTGGCCGAGGATTCGCCGGTCAGTTTCCCGGCAATTGCGTTCGCGATGGCTTCATCACCGGCTAGGCGCTCAACCTTGGCAATCTTCCCTGCCCTATCCACCGTTATGCGCAGGCGAACCGCGCTGTCGGACTTGGCTTGCGCGCAACCCTGTTGCTCGGCCACGCGGCGAATGACGGCTAGCAGAGCCTTGCTGTCGCCCAGACCCTGACTCTTGCCGGGGATCAGTTTGACTGAACAAATCTGCCCCTTCTTGTCCTTGGCAGTCTTGTTTTCAGCTTCGTCCTTGCTGTCGGCAGAAGCCCGCGTTTTTCCGCCCTTGCCCGCCGCGCGCGCTGCGGAGGCAGGTTCTTCTGGCATCGAACTCGGTGTGGCGATAGCCGGCACGGGGGCGTACATCTGCTGCGATTCCGTCTTCTTCATCGCGTGTCGCGGGGCAGGGGCCGGCGCTCCCGCGGCCTGCAGGTAGGCAACCCCAGCCGGCGCTTGCCCGGCTCCGCCCGGGCCAATCGCGAGGTTCGATACCCCCTCGGGCATGGGAAGTGGTTGGCGCACGGTCTGCGAGTTGCCACCGCGATTCACCACCTGCGAATCCACCGCCACGAACGAGGTGAACGGAGTCAGCAGGCTGTAGCCCAGGCCCAAGCCAGTGATCGCGTCCTCGACCTCCTGGCCACCACCCATGTGCAGTTCGTCTTCCAGAATCTCGACCCATTTGCGCGCCCACAGGGCACGCAGGGCGGCGTTTTCTCGGCGCGCATCGGCTGGGCGCAGATCGATGCTGTTGCCAAATCTCCCGCGGCCGCTGCGGCCAGTGATCTCGATCTTGCCCGGCCGGTCGCC
>PMJO01000136.1 GCA_003158455.1 Myxococcales bacterium
CCTGCCCTATTCGTTCAAGTTCGTTTGGGCTCCTCTGCTCGACCGCTTCAGCTTTCCCCTGTTCGGCCGGCGCCGGGGCTGGATGGCGCTCACCCAAGTTGGCCTGCTGCTGGCTGTCTGGACCATGGCCGACATCAATCCAAAAAATGCGCCACTAGCTATTGCGGCCCTCGCGGTGGTGGTCGCGTTCTTGTCCGCCAGCCAGGATGTGGTGGCCGACGCCTACCGCACCGACGTCTTGCCACCGGCCGAGCGCGCATCAGGGACGTCGACCTGGATCCTCGGCTACCGCATCGCCATGTTGGTCTCGGGCGCCGGGGCTCTAGTGCTGTCCGACCACATGCCCTGGTCACGTGTCTACGCGCTCATGGCGCTTCTTATGATCGTCGGGATCGTCGCCACCTGGCGCGCGCCCGAGCCCGAGGTCGTGCGGCCGCCGCGCACCATAGCCGACGCCGTGGTCAAGCCGTTCGCGGATTTCTTCTCGCGCAAGGGTGCGGCCGCGGCGCTGGCCTTTGTCATGCTCTACCGCATCGGCGACACCATCGCGGGCGGCATGGTGCTGCCGTTTCTCATCAAGCTAGGCTTCTCCAACAGCGAGATCGGCTACTGGAGCAAGGGTGTGGGCTTCGCCGCAACTATCGGCGGTGTCATGCTGGGCGGCGGCTTGGTGGCGAAGTATGGCGTGCGACGCTGCCTGCTGTCCTTTGGTGTGATGCTGATGGTCGCCAACACTGGATATCTGGCGTTGGCCCTGCACGGCAAGAGCGTAGCCCTGCTGGCGACGGCCATCGGCATTGACAACGTTTGCGGCGGCATGGTGGACGCGGCCTTCGCTGCCTTCATCATGTCTCTGTGTAACAAGTCCTTCTCGGCGACGCAGTTCGCGCTGCTGTCCAGCGCCTCGACTATCATCGGCCGGATTATCAGCGCAGGCTCGGGGTGGCTCGCCGCCACAGTGGGCTGGCCGGCATTCTTCGGCATCACCATCGGTGCGGCGGTGCCGGCGTTGCTGCTACTCGTGCTGGCCTTCCCGCACAACGCGGGCGCTTTGGACCAGACAAAGTAGCAGCTAGATACTGGCCCGCAGGCCCACGCCTAGATCGAAAAGAGCGGGACTGCGGCTTGGCACCTGTACGGGAATTTGCACGGGCGGGAAGTTCTGGCCGCCGGAAGGACCGGTGAAGGAACCCAGTTTGATAGGATCCATTCCGAAGCGAAATTCCCCATTCCTCTCGCCCCAGTGGACAGCGCCGAAGGCTTCAAAGCGCAAATGCGTGAGCAGAACAAACGAATAGTCGAAACGAGTAATGCCGGAACGATCGGACAGATTGGCCAGGTTCGACAGAGTGAAGGTGGTGTTGTCCCATGAGTACGGCGCCGGTGCGCTAGCGAAAACGCCGGCGTAGTGGCGTCCCAGATAGAAGAACGTCGCCGGTTCGCTGAGCGTCTGCGAGTGGGGCAGCACGAGACCGGGGTACACAGCCGTATCGTTGTAGCCGAGACCGTTGTAGAAGTACTCGGCTCCCATGGTGAACACGTCATTGGCGGCGTACTTGAACGAGTAGGAGACCCCGCCGGTGGCCTGCGGCTTGACGCCAGAGCTACGTTCCACGGGATAGAGCACATCGACCCGGTGTTCAAGCGCCTGCACCAACCAGGGCGTGGAATCCAGGCTGTTGTAAGGAGCCTGCGCCAGGTTGGGGTCGGTCACGTCCACGCACCTGTCGTAGCGTACCCGATCGATGTCCTGGCCGAAGCGCAGCGCCACCTCGCCGTAGAAGTCGAGATCCCATATCCCGGCCGAAACATCTGCCGCCAGCTTGGGCTTGTGCCCTCGTTGCACGAGGCCACCCAAGCCAAACTCGGACGCGCCCCACACCACCTCGGCGCGGGCAGCCCCGGCCACTGCGCTCGCGGTGGGCGTGGCGTTTGCTCCCTCGGTCAATCCGTAGGCGTAGAAGTTCCAGCCGCGCGCCTCCCAGGGCACGTGCAGCTTGATCATGGTGGTGCCGGTGCGCGCATCGAACACGTCGAGCGGATTGCGATGCTGGATGTGCAAGAAGTCGGTCGGCATCCAGAAACGGGCCGTACCCCAGCGCACGTGCTGGCGACCCGCAGTCACAAACACCGCGTGCTTGATGTCGAAACGCAGCCACATTTGATCGAGCAGCACAGTGGGCGTGCGCGTCTGCTGTACGCCGAAGAGCGAGCTCAGGCTAGCCGCACCCGCATTGGAGAATCCACCCTGAGACCCGCTGCCGACGGTCGAGGGGCTGGTGCTCGCGCTCGCGGGCAGAGTCGGATCGAAAATCATACGCGCAAGTACAAAGCCGCGCACCCGATCGTTGGGCCGCACGTCAAGGTACGCGTCGAGCAGAGAAGGCGACGACAGGGTCCAGTTGCCCGCACTCTGGCCCTGCTGGGCCGAGCTCTGCGCGCGCAGGTAGATCTGACCGCCGATCTTCAGCGGATCTTCCGGTGCCACGTCCGCCGAAAAGCGGGTCGCCCCCTCCGGCGCCCCCAAGTTCAATTGATCCCGCGAATCACCCTCTGATTTCGTAGCCGTAGCCGCGACGGGCGCGGGCGAAGCCCGCGGGGGCAGGTGGGGTGGGCTGTCCGTCCCGAAGCCCCCGGAGGGGGCGGCCGGGGCCGGCTCCGAGACCGGGGCCGGCGTCCCAAACATATCATTCTCGCTGGGCCTATCCTGCGCCTGCGCAGGTCCTGCCAGTCCGGCAATCGCCACCAGCAGCGCCACGAGGCACCGCCCTGTCATCGCGACTTGCTCTCCAGCCAGGCCTTGGTGAAAAGATTGGGCTCCAAGGGACGCATGTCCACCGACTTCACCAGGATCAAGGTCGAGTTGGCCTTCTCCACCTCGTCGTAGAAGCGCATCTCTTCCGGATACCACACGTCGGTCTTCTTGGACTCGCTGTACACCTTCTTCCAGCGCGGATAGTACGATGTGCGCAAGAGCCGCCCCGAGAGGGCGAATTCCTGGCGCTTGAGCACGTTCTTGGTTTCTTTGTCAACCCACAGCTTGATGACCGGAAACGCGAGATCGATCTCGGGTTTGCCGGTCAACTTCACCACCTGCGCGGTGTAGGCACCCAGTTTCTCCTGGCCCAAGTCCTCGGGCTCGTACTCCTCGGCCAGGCGTGATTCATCGAAATCGGAGCGGCGCGAATTGGTGCCGCCGATTCGCTCGCGCTCGGTGCGGCGTTCCCACTTGCCCACCGACGGGTCGTAGAACCAAAGGTTCTTGTCGATGCGCAGATAGCCCTGGCCCTGGGAGGCCTTGGGCTTGGTAAACAGGATGATGAATTTCTGGTCCTGGCTACGCCGAAAGACCAGGGCCTCGTAGGCCACATCGACCTTGTCCTTCTCCTTCTGCTCAATGTACACAAGGTCGCGCCAATCGCCCTGGTTCCGCTGCCGTTCGTCTACGGACTTAAGCAGATCGACCAACTCGGCCTTGCCGAGCGCTGCGGCCATGCGCGGGGCGAGCAAACTGAGAACCAGCGCAAGGACGGTGAGAAAGCGGGACCTAGGCATGAGTGCGGCTCCAGTGGTTGGTTAGCTCTTTTCACCACAGAGAGCACAGAAAACACAGAGATCGGCAAGGAAGAAGGAATCCGGACCACTCAGGACCCAACCCTTCCCCTCCCGGTCCGGCTCTGTGGCCTCTGTGTTCTCTGTGGTGAAATAGCATTTTCATCCGAAGTGGGACATGGCTGACACGGGCTTAAGTCGCGCAGCCCGGTAGGCGGGATACAGCGCGGCCAGGGTGGTCACCAGGGTGATGAAAAGCGCGGCGCGCACCAGGCCGCCACCGTGCAGGGCAAGCTGAACCCGGTCGGACATGAGAAAGAGCTGCACGGAAAGTGGTACGTGGATACGGGCCGCATTGATGGCGGTCCCTAAACCTGCGCCGGCCAGCGCGCCGGCACCGGTGCCAATCAGCCCGAGCAGCAGCGACTCGTACAGGAACATGCGCAGTACCCCGCCTCGCTGCATGCCGATGGCGCGCAGAGTGCCGATCTCGNNGATGGCGATCCACATGGTGTTCATTATGCCGGTGACCACAATGGCAATGAGTATGGTGAGCAGCACCGCGGTCAGCCCCTTGAGGACCGTCAGCGTCCAGGTGAGAAACGACACCTCATCCTCCCAGGTGGTCACGTCCAGCTTCTGCCCGGTCCAGTCCTCGCGCGCGACGGTCTGGAACTTCATCCAGAACGGGTTGGGATCCGCGTCCATCACGACCCAGCCCAGTTTTTCGAGCTGCCCGCGTAGGCGTGCCGCGATAGCAGTCACATCGGGAATGAACTTTGGTTTGAGGTAAATGTGGATCGCGCCGGTCGTGTCGGAACGAAGTTGATACAGGGCGCGCGTGGTTGCCACCGGAACGAAGACCCCGAACTTGCTCAACAAGCCCATGTCCTTGGCGATAGCGACGATGCGGCAGTCGACAGTATTGGCTGCGCCGCGCGTGGTCTGCGCCGAAAGCGTCACCGCATCGCCCACCTTGACCTTGAGCCTTTCCACCTGCGACTCGAAGACCAGCATGGTGTTGGGCTCGGCCAAATCCTCCAGCCGTCCACTGGTCAGCTCGATGACCTTGCGAAAGCCGGGCTCGTTCTTGATGTCGATACCGGTGATGCCGGCCTGGGTCGAGCCCGAGTCCGAGACGATCTTGGCCCAGCCGCGGCCGCGATGAACCAGGCTCTCCATCTCGGGCACGCTCTTTCTGACCGCTTCGATGACCTTCTCATAATCGGTCACGATCGCGCCGCCGAAGCTGCTGGTCACCTTGAAGAAACCGCCCACGTTGACATGGCCGGTACTCAGCGTGGTCGCAGCTCGGATCATGGTTTCACTCACACCGCTCGACAGGGCATTGAGCAGGATGAGCAAAGCTGTCACGCCCGCGATGGCCGAGGCCAGAAAGAAGGTGCGCCGGCTGTGCTGAAACAGGCTGCGAAAGGCGATACGAAGATCGAGAAGGAATCCCATGACTAGTCATCCGATTGCATGGCCTGGCGCGGGCTCACCCGCATAGCCAAAAGGCCTGGGTAAATGCTCGATATCGCGCTCACCGCGAGCACGATGGCGAGAGAAATGATCACGTTGGCCGGGCTCAGACTGGGATGAAGCCGCGGGCCAGAGAACAGGAAATACAGTATGTCGTTGGAGGCCGGTATGCCCGCCGCGCCGATCACGCCCACGATGCCGGCCCCGAGCAGCGCTCCCAGGCTTCCGAACAGCACCCCCACCGCCAGCGCCTCGACCAGCAGCATACCGAGCAAGAAGCGACGCTGGGCACCAATCGCACGCAGGGTTCCGATCTCGGGCATGCGTTCCAGGGTGGCCATGACGAGCGCGTTGTTGATGATGACCAGCGCAACCGCGAAAATGATCAGCACCGAGATGTAGAGCACAGCGCGGATCATAGTCACGAACTGTCCCACCAAGCCGGATGCCTTCTGCCAGGTAATGGCGCGCAGGGGAATCCCCGCCTTGGCGCCGGCCGCCTCTATGTCTTTTATCGTCCGCGAGATTCTCCGCGGGTCCTTGACAATTACGGCCGCGTTGAGCACATCGCCCTGCTCAAGTTGCGCCGGATCGTACGGCTGACTCGCGCGATCTTCGCGCTGCTGCCGGCCCGCCAAACTGCGCAAGACCGCCTCCGCCTCGTCCCCTGCGCGGCCAATCGGCGCCGTCTCGCCGAGATCCGGTTTGCCAAATAGTTCGGCCTCGGCTTGCTCGCGCGAAACCTCCTTCATGCCCGCCATCGTCTTGATCTCCTGAACCTCCCGCGCGCGTTCCGGGGTGAGCGAGCCGTACAACTCGCGGAAGGAAACCATGTCCATCAGATTCAACTCGCCCGCGATGTGTGAATCCTCTAGTCCCTCGAAGACAAACGTGCCGTACACACGCAGTTTCACTGACTGAACGTAGCCGCTCCTGGTGAAGGACTTGATGGTCAGCATGTCGCCCACGCGCACACGGTAGAGTTCGAGTTGGGGCGCCAGCTTGTCGTAGAAAAAGCGGTAGCGGTGCGCGAAATTGGCATCGTCGACTCGGAAGAATTCGGACAACAGCTTGGCGACATCGCTTTGCTGACTGCCAAGCTCGCCCTGCAAGAGGCGGCGAAAGCTGGCCGTCTTCTGCCCGTCGAGCTGCAACATGATCTCCTTCACTTCGGTGACGTTCTGCTTGATCCACCGCTGTAATTCCTCGCTGCGGGCGATGGTCTTGCTGCGTTTGCTGATGCCGTCGTTGATCCGGTCCAGCCGCAGGGCGGTCTTCAGCTTCACCTGCTGCTCGTAAACCCACTTGGAAAACAGGAAGCCCCGCTGGCCGCGCGGGATAGCCGTGCCGTCGACGATCTTCATGCGGTCGAAGGACTTGGCAAAGGCATCTCCGTCAGTGCCCAAGTAGCGCAGGAACAGCATGTCCGCGTCGCTGGCCAAGGGCGCTATACGATTTTCGAGAAACTCGAGCGCCGGATACGGATCGCGGTCGAAGCCCGCCCAAAGCTCCTCCGATGCTGCCTTGGCCGCCGCGGCCAAGTCGTCCTGGGAGATGGCCTTCTCGTTCTGGATCTTGCGCACGTTGTCCATATCCGCGGACAGGACCTTGATGATCTGGCGCACGTGATCCTTCTCGGACTCATACGCGGCCTGCACGTCTTCGCCCGCCAGTCTGCGCCGGGCCAGATCGCGCAGGCGTTCCAACACCACGTCCACGGTATTGCCCGCGGTCACGATGGCCGACGATAGTCCCATAGGGACCACCGCCTTGACGTTGGGCACGCCGAGCAGGGTGCGGCGTAAGGCCGCAAAGTCGTCGATGGGTGTCAGATCGGGCGACTCCATGTTCATGCCACCCATGACGGTCAGCTCGTCCTTGGACTTGGACGAGTAGACCTGGATGTGCCCTGCCACCGAGCCGATCACGCTGCGACTCATGGAGGCGTCCACGCTGTCCACCAGCGCCGTCCCCACCACCACCAGAAGCGAGCCGAACAGAATGATACCGCCAACGATCAGGGTCTTGAGCCGACTGGCGAACAGATTGCGCAAGGCGATCAGAGCGATCACCTTGAGGGTGTCGAGATACCCGCGCATCAAACCGGCCTTCCCGTGGGCAGCCCACCCGCGCGCACCGCCTCCTCGGCTGACACACGATCCTGAACCTGGCCGTCGGCCAGTCGCACCACCGCGCTGGCGTAGGCCCACACACGCGCGTCGTGGGTGGAGAAGATGAAGGTCGTCTTCTCGCTCTGGTTCAGCTCTTTCATCAGATTCAGGATGTTGGTGCCGGTGACCGAATCCAAGTTGGCAGTCGGCTCGTCGGCCAGCACCAGCTTGGGCCGCGTGACCAGGGCGCGCGCGATGGCCACCCGCTGGCGCTGCCCGCCGGACAGCTCGCTGGGTCGGTGTTTGCTGTACTCGCGGATGCCCACCCGGTCGAGCAGCGCGAGCACGCGTTCTCGCCGTTCGCGTGCGCTCAACGCTCGTTGCAGGAGCAGCGGCAGTTCCACGTTTTGCAGCACGCTGAGCACTGACACCAGGTTGAAGCTTTGGAAAATGAAGCCAATGGTGTGCAGGCGCAACCGGGTCAAGTCACGCTCCGAGAGCTGCCCGGTCTGCTTACCATCGACCGTGACCGTGCCGGCGCTCGGGGTGTCCACGCATCCCACCAGGTTGAGCAAGGTGGTCTTGCCACTGCCCGAAGGACCCGCGATGGCGAGAAACTCGCCCTCGGCCACATCCAGACTGACCCCGCGCAGAGCCGGGACCACCACCTGGCCCAGGTTGTAGTTCTTGCTGACATTGCTGACCGAGACGATGTGGTTCATGAGTTTGGCTCGCTATTCGTCGTCCTCCGGGGCATTTTTGGCCAGTAGTCGATATAGTGCCCGACGGGCTTGATTGAGGGTCTTCTGAGCTTCGGCAATCTGCGCCGCACTCCCGGTGTGAACTACCTGCAAGGCCGCGGCGGCAATATGCTTCAGCTCGCCGAACAGGCCAAGCACGGACGCGTCGGCCTCGGATGGGCCAGTAGTTTCCCATGGCGCCGACAAGGTGTCGTGATGACTGTCCACATAGGCTTTCCCGCGTTCAGTCAGGTGGTAGAGCCGGCCGCTGTTCGTGGTCTCGGCCCGCACCAGGCCTTCATCTTCCAGTTGCGCCAGCGCGGGATACACGGCGCCAGGACTCGGCCGCCAGGCCCCGCGACTGCGCTGTTCAAGCTCTTGCATGATCTGATAGCCGTTGGTCGGCTTCTCGGCCAGCAAAACCAAGATGGCCGCGCGCACGTCGCCGCGCTTGGCGCGAACCGCACGCCGGAATAGGGACCAGGGAAATCCGCCAAACGGGGGAAAGGGTGGAAACGGGGGAAAGCCGCCGCCGGGCGGTCCCCAGCCAAAGGGCGCCGCGCCCCGCCCGCTTCCTTGATGCCGGCTGTGGCTGCCAGCCCAAAACCTGGCGTGGTTGAAAAACCCGGGAAGGCTTTGCCTAGTGGGTCTTTCGTGCCTATTTCCAGATAGCATGGCGTCCCTTGATGGGCTTACGTATCGCGACCCTTCGCGATGGTTCAAAGATATATCGTTATTGAGCGAACCAGTCAACCGAAAAATCTCCTGCTGGATTTAGGAGCAGGAGGCTGGGTCGGGAGCGGACACGGAGAGCAAGCCCGTGCGGCGGGGAATAGTTGAACAGACTCTCGCATCCATCCATGCTTGACCCTCACCATCAAACCCGGAGTCCTTTGCATGCCTGTCGAGATTGCACCGTCGATCCTAGCTGCTGATCTCACGCGCCTGGCCGAACAGGTGAAAGAAGCGGAGGCGGCAGGGGCCGAGCGCATCCACGTAGACATCATGGATGGGCGTTTTGTTCCCAACCTGACCTTCGGGCCGATCATGGTGGAGGCCGTGCGTCGTTCGACCAAAGTCATCATCGAGGCCCATTTGATGATCGTCGAACCCGAAAGATACATCCCCGACTTCGCCAAGGCGGGCGCGGACATTATCGAGGTGCAGCAGGAGACCTGCCCGCACCTGCACCAGACGATTCAGCAAATCCATGGGCTCCACAAGAAGGCATGCGTGGTGCTCAACCCCGCCACGCCGCTGGCGACAATAGAGGAAGTTCTGGGTGACGTGGACGAGGTATTGATTATGACCGTCAACCCGGGCTTTGGCGGCCAGCAATTCCTCGAAACCACACTGCCCAAGATCGCGCGCTTGCGGCAGATGCTGGATGCGCGCGGGCTGGGTTGCGACCTGGAAGTCGACGGAGGCATCGGCCCAGCCACCGCGCCGGCCGTAGTCAAGGCAGGCGCCAATGTCCTGGTCGCCGGGGCCGCAGTCTTCAAGGCCAAGCAAGGCGTGGCCGCGGCGATTCAGGCGATTCGTGCCGCGGCACAGGTGTAGTCAAAGGCTATTCAGAACTGCGCGTAGCTCGCGCGCATGGCGGCCGGTGGGCGCAAGCTCCAGATACTTCCTATACGCAGCCTTGGCCTCGGCTGGTCTTCCCATCTCCTGTTCGGCCCCGCCCAGGAAGACGTAGGCGTCGGGCAAGTCGCGTTTGATTCGCAATGCCTTCTTCGCCCAATTCTGCGCCTCGGCCGCGCGTCCGAGATCGATCTCCGCGCGGGCCAGCATCACCATGATGTCAGCCGCCTCGGGCTCGGCCTCGATGGCCGGGCGGCACGCGGCAAAAACCAGCGTAGGCTTGCCCTTTCCCCCGGCATCGACCTTGCGGCAACGCTCACCGAGTCCCTCGGTCGCCGGCGGGAGAGCGCCCGTGGTGCTTGGCTGAGCCTGGCCCCCTTTGGGCGCCGGGGTCGGTATCTCGGCAGATGCGGTCTGGGGTTGGCTTCCGGATTCCCCGACGGCCCCGCTAGCCGGCCTGGTCCCAGCATCGGCAGCGGCTGCAGGCTGTTCTTCTGCTCTGACCGGCGCGACACCCAGACGCGCCTCCTGGTCGACGAGCTGCCCGTCTGCTGGCCTGGACTCACCCTGAACTGTATCGCTTGCCGTCGCGGCATCTGCAGGCAGGGTTGTTGCCGCTGTCACCACCGAGCCTGAAGATGCCAAGGCTCGGCTCTTGTGCGGGCCGATCCGCATGGCGTACCAGCTCCCGCCGCCCAGTAGGGCCAAGGTCAGCAGCAGGAGCGGCCCTCGGCGCGCACGGGAAAGGAAGCCGCTATGCGGCCTATCCAGGGTGGGCCATTGCTTGATGAGCTCTTCCTCAGCTAACGAGCACGATGCGTCCTCCCCTATGGCCGGTGCGTCGGCGGCCGGCTGTGCCTGCGGCGCTCGATCCAGTGTGCCCGTCTGCGGCCGATCAGGTTCCGGCGGTAGAGTTTCGCTAGAGGGCAAGTCCATGGGTTTCCATTTGCAGCATTAATGCCACTCGTGTTCTTCAGCCGTATTGGCGAAAACTAGATCTCGTCACAGTCACCGTGGCTCGGCGACGGTCAGTGCCATCGATCCTGGCAATCCTTTCGGACGGCTACGGCGGCAAATTCAACTCGTCAACTCGGCACAATCCTAGGGGGAGGCGGTGACCGTCCCAGCCAAGTTGCCGGTTACATTCTGGAATACGGCCGAGACCGTGACCGATCCGACGCTGATTGCGGTGAGGAGGCCGCGCGAGCCAGCGGCGTTAGACACCGCGGCGCTGGTGGTGACGCCGCCGTCGGCGCCAGATACCATCCAGGTCACGTTATTCGTGATGTCGGCGGACGTCGGCGGGGTATCGGCCCATGTGCCAGTGGCAGTGAGCTGCTGGCTCCCGCCAACCGCGACGCTCAGAGGATTCGGCGTAATCGCGATCGAGCTGAGGGTCGCGCTGCTTACCGTGACCTGCGACGTCCCTGAGACACCCTGGTAGGTTGCGGTGATGGTCACCGGGCCCCCACTCTTGACCGGCGTGGCCACCCCAGTCGTGGCCCCGACCGCGACCACGGTGCTGTCCGAAGACATCCAGGTTGCGCTTGTGGTCACAGTCTGGGTGTAGTTATCACTGAGGGTAACCACCGCCGCGAAGGACTGGTTGATGCCGAGATGCATGGTGGGATTGGGGGGCGTCACATTGAGCTTGCTCAGTGTCGCGGCGGACACGGTCAGGGTGGTGGAATCCGTGCTGCCTTGGAACGTGCCGGTGATCGTCGTGGTGCCCGCGGTCAGCCCTGTGGCTCTGCCGGTGGTGGCACCTGAGTTGGAGATGACCGCCACTGCGCCATTCGATGACGCCCAATCGGTCGAGGCGGTTACCGTCGCGACGCTGTTGTCGGAGTAGATAACCTGGGCCACGAACGTCAGGGTGGTGCTGATCGCCGTGTGGATGGTCGGGAGGGTCGGGGTGATGTGGAACTGGATTACGGTCGGGGCGTTAACGGTCAGCGAAGCTGATCCGGTTACCGTGATCCCGTTCTCGGTGTAGCTGGCCTGGATGCTGACGGTGCCAGTCGCGAGCGCGGTTACCGTGCTGCCGCCCACAACTGCCCCAGGCCCACCTCGGCCGGTGGGGGAAGTGCTCACCACCGCGACGTTCGGGTCAGAAGTGCTCCAAGTGGCAGAGCCGGTCACTACGGCGCTCGTCCCGTCGCTATAGTAGGCCGTGGCCACGTAGGTTTGGCTCTGCCCAACGTGAAGCGTGTTCGCTGGCCCGGTTACCGACAGGCTCTGGAGCACAGGCGGCGCGGTCACGGTCAGTTGGGCCGTGGCGCTAAAGCCACCGTAGGTGGCATTGATGGTCGGGGTCCCAACCGCCAGTCCAGTGGCAAGGCCGCCGGCGCCGCCTCCGAACACTCCTCCTCGACCAAGGCCGGTATTGCTGGCATCAGTAACCGTAGCCAGCGTCCCATCCGAGGTTGTCCATGAGCAGCTCGTGTCGTTGGTCACCACTGTCTCCGTACCGTCGCTATAGGTGGCATGAGCTTGGAACTGCTGCGTCCCGTTCACTTTGACCGACGCGCTCGACGGCGTGATGTAAAGGCCGGTCTGCGTTTTCACCGTGACCGCCGTGACGGTGAGTTGGGTGTTGGTCGTGTAGGTAGTCCCGCCGGTCGTGTATGTGGCCGTGACGGTCACCGTGCCGGCGGCCTGGCCCGTGACCTGCAAGAGGCCGAAGCCGAAGGGGCCGGCCGGCACCACGGAAGCCACCACCCCATTCGACGTGGTCAAGGTGACCCCGGTGGTGAGAGTCGTGGAGGTTCCGTTGTCATAGTCCAGGTAGGCCGTATAGGTGACAGTCTCATTGACCGCAATCGAATCGTTCAGATTGTTCAGCCGGATCCCTATCGGCGAAACTGGCTTGTTCACGTTCAGCGTGACCGAGTCGGTTAGTGCGGTGCCACCGGTGGGGGTGTAGCTCGCGCTGATGGTGGTCGTCCCCGCAGCCACGCCCGTGGCGGTA
>PMJO01000331.1 GCA_003158455.1 Myxococcales bacterium
AAGGAAGACAAGTCGGGGCAACAGAACAAGCAGAACCAGGCGGGCAAACAGGGTCAGAAGGACCAGCAGGCCAAGAACGAGCAGGGCAAACAGGACCAGAAGGACCAACAGGCCAAGAACGCGCAGGGCAACCAGCAGAAGCAGCAGGGTCAGCAGAACAAACAGAACGAGAAGGGCCAACCGGAAAGCCAGCAAGGCTCGGCACAGCCGCAGCAGGGGACGGGACAGCGGAAGCCGGCGGCAGCCAAGCCCGAACAACACGCCCCCGGAGCGGCGAGTGCGAGCGACGAATCGGAAAAGGACCAGAAGGAGCCTGAGGTTCCTGGGAAGTTGTCCAAGAACGATGCGAAGGAGCTTCTCGACGCGGTCCGCGGAGACGAGAAGATCATGCCCATGGTGCCCACCGGGCCGAATCGCCCGGCCGCAGACGACGTGGTCAGAAAGGATTGGTGAGTCCCATGCGCTGGAACAGACAAACCCATTTCAGACTTGCTGCGATTGGGCTGGGCGTGGCGATGGCCTTTGCGCAGAAAGCTACTGCAGCGGGCGCCAACCCGATGGCCGATATCAGCCCTTCCGAGATCGCTGCTGACCAGGCAGCCGAACTTCGGGTTGATACAGCCGGCGGCCACGCGCCCGCACTGCCTGCCGTGGACGGATTGCACTTTCAACGGACGGGACAGAGCACCGAGATGACCGCCATCAACGGCGTGGTTTCGCAGCACGCCTGGAGCCTCTATCAGGTCGTCGCCGACCGCCCGGGCTCTTACACCATTCCGATTGGAGGGCGAACGCTGCAACTCAAGGTCCGTCCGGCTGGCGCCCGAGGTGCGTCCGCTGCCTCAGTCCCGATGGCGGGTCTTCGCCCCGAGCCGGATGAATCCGCCCACCAAGGATCGCTGGCACTCCTTCATGTGGTGCTTCCGAGTAAGAAGATCTTCGTCGGGCAAGCCGTCCCCGTGACGTTCAAAGCGTACTTCCGCGCTGGCACGCAGATCACGCTGACCGGGGCGCCCAGCTTGGGCATCACCGCTTTCACCATAAACCATTTACAGGACGAACCCCGGCAGAGCGTCGAATCCATCGGCGGCATTCCCTATCGCGTAGCCACCTGGACCGCACAGGCCTCGGCTGCGATGCCTGGCCATTTCGCGACCCGTGCGACGCTGCCCATCGTGGCGCGCTACCGCGAGGCCTCACGCCGGCCGGCAGCGGATCCCTTTTCGGGCATGCTCGACGACGACGACACGTCTTCGCCTTCGTCGCTGATTCGTTCCTTCATGAAGCAATCGGCGTTCGGCGGCAATCTTAGCGACCTATTCGGTCAGGAGCATCAGCGAGAGATGACCCTTCACGCCCCTGTGCAAACAGTCGAGGTGTTGTCGCCGCCAACCAGCGGACAGCCCGCCGATTACAACGGCGCCGTCGGCCACTTTGACGTTCATGCGACGCTGGCGCCCACAACCGGGACGACATTCGCGCCGATGAGCCTGAAGATCGAGGTGACAGGGCAAGGGAACCTGGATCGGGTCTCGACCACTGGCCTTCCTTCTTCTGCGAACTGGAAGACCTATCCACCAAGCGCGAAGGTCACCGAGCAGGGGGCCAAGGTTTTCGAGCAGGCGGTCGTGCCTCAAGCGAGTGGCCGCCTGCAAGTCCCCGCTGTCTCGTTCAGCTTCTTTGATCCCGACCGGCGCCAGTACCTGACCCGCTCGACCGCGCCGATAGGTGTGGAGATCGCCGCAACCCCGAACGGAGTTGCGACACCGTCCGCGAACCTGGGAAAGAGTGCCCCTAAAGCTACAGAAGCGCCTGCGACGACCTTGCGCCCCAACCGCTTCGATGAGGGACGCTTCGTCGCAACGCTGCTTCCCCCGTACCGGCGCCCCTGGTTCTGGCCGGTCGTGACGGTCCCGTGGCTAGCGCTGACGATTCTGGCGGTGCGACCGCGGGAGCGCGTTGCCTCCGCACGGATTCGCCGTCGAGCTTTGCGCGAGACCGTCGCGCAGCATCGCATGGCGATGAAGCGTGCCGCGATCGCCGGGGATTCAGTCCGTTTCTACGAAGCTGGCGCGGCCGCACTGCGAGAACGTTTGAGCGAGACCTGGAAGATCGCCCCCGACGAGGTCACGGCCGCCGAGGCCGCAGCCAGACTGGGTCGCGACGAGCCGATTGTCGCGATTTTGGGAACCGCCGAGCGTCTGCGCTTTGCGGCTGCGGAGCCGGATGTTTCCTCACTGGCAAGGCTTGAAGAGATCATCGAGCGCAGTCTCGATGAAGAGGAGAGGCGAACATGACAAGAGCTGCCCTACCGAATAGACAGTGGCCGAGCAAGGCCATCTGCCTTCTGGCCACGATCGTCACGGTCGCCTTTGCCAGCCAGGCGCGTGCCGAGACGAGCAACCCGACCTTCGATGAGGCCAACCGTCTAGCTTCCGAGGGCCGCTACGCTGATGCAGCAGCTGCCTATGAGACGCTTGCGCGCAAGCACGGGTGGTCGGCGCCTCTCCTCTACGATCTCGGGAACGCCTATGCGCAGGGGGGAAACGTCGGTCGCTCGGTCTTGAGTTACGAGCGCGCTCACGTGCTGGCGCCGCGCGATCCCGACATCGCGGCCAACCTGGCCTATGTTCGGGCGACAGCCGGTCTGCCGATTCCCGTCCGGCCTTGGTACGAGGCACTTGCGCGACTTTTCACGCCAACGACCTGGACCCTGTTTGCCGTCTTGACTTTGTGGTTGGCGGGTGCCGGGCTTGTAGCCACCCGAAGGTGGCGATCGCGTCGGCTGATCTACGTCGCGGCCGCCGCTGCGCTGGTTGGCGTGATGAGCGTCGCGGCGACTGTGGTTCTCGATCGGGACTTGAATCACGCGGTGGTGGTCGAGAGGAAGAGCGCGCCGGTGCGGGTCTCGCCGTTCGATACGGCAGCCAGCGAAACCACGGTGAGCGAGGGGCAGGATGTGTCCATCATCGGGCGCCACGGAGACTTCCTGCGCGTGCGCGATGGCCAGGGACGCACGGGCTGGGTACAATCCACGGCGGTGCAGCCTGTCGTTTCGCGGCAATCCTGACCGTTGCTCGACGGCTGCGCTGCGCTCACCATGCGACTTCTCCTGATCGAGGACGACGAAAAGATCGGTGGCTTCATCGCCCAGGGCTTGCGCCAAGAGGGGCATGTCGTCGACTGGAGCCGCAATGGCGAAGAAGGCTTGGGCCTCGCCCTGGATGCCAAGTTGGACGCGGCAATCATCGACCTCATGCTGCCGGGCCGCGACGGGCTGAGCGTGATACGCGAACTGCGCGAGCGCAGACAGAAGGTGCCGGTCATCATCCTGAGCGCGAAGAGCGATGTGGAGGACCGGGTGAAGGGACTTTCGGTCGGCGCGGACGACTACCTGACCAAGCCCTTCTCATTCGCCGAGCTTCTGGCGCGCCTGCACGCGCTGGTGCGCCGGTCGAGCGGTTCAGGCGAAGTCGCACGGCAACTTTCCTTTGAGGATCTCACCCTCGATCTGGAATCACGGCGGGTGACCCGAGCCGGACAATCGATCGAGCTGCAAGCCCGAGAGTTCGGGCTTCTGGTCTATCTGCTGCGAAACCCCGGCCGGGTTCTGTCCAAGACCATGATCCTCGAACACGTCTGGAACTACTCGTTCGATCCGCAGACCAACGTGGTTGACGTGCTCGTGAGCCGCTTGCGCCGCAAAATCGATCGCGACTTTCCGGTCAAGCTCATCCATACCCTGCGCGGGGTCGGATATGTCCTTCGCAAGGAATAGCCGTTTGCGCTCGCTGAGTTTCAAGCTGACGGTTTGGTACTTCTTGGTTTTTCTGGCCAGCACGCTGCTTCTGGCCACCGCAGCGGAATTCCGAATCCGCTCGTCGATTCGAGAGAAGATCGTCAATACCCTCACGACCAGCCTGAACCGGCACAAGCAGACCTTCGAGGAGCAAGGCGTCGAGGGCCTGAAGAAGCTGACCGAGGCGACCGAGAACCCCCACCGGTTGCCGTACGTTCGCGTGGTCGATCACACCAACGTCACGCTCTTCCAGAGTTCGAATGGCGAACTCTCCTTCGCAGCCACCACGATTGCCGTGACGGCCTCGTCCCAGCGTGTGCGGCCGGTGCGAGCCCAGAATGACGGCTCACTGTGGAACTTGGGTACAATGCCGCTCTCCGAGGGCCGTTGGCTGCAACTCGCCATCAGCGACGAGCAGACGCAGGAGGTTGTCGGCCACCTGCGGGCTGGGCTGGTCGCGGTGTGGATTGGAGCCGTCGCATTGGGACTGCTCGGCGG
>PMJO01000173.1 GCA_003158455.1 Myxococcales bacterium
GACAACGCATCGGCTACAATCGCCCCACCTGCCGCGAGGCGCAAAAAAAACTGGATCGAGGAGGAGAGGATGCGAAAACTGAGTCTGTCCCTTGGTTTGGCGTTGTTTGCATTGGCCGGCTCTGCCCGCGCCCAAGACGAAACCCCGGCCGCGGCCCCGACGGCCGAGCCCGGTACCGCGGCTGCCGAGCCCACAGCCCCGGCAGNNGTGGGCGTTGCTCCGCAGTTCCTCTTCCACGTGAAAGACAAGAACAAAAGCGACTCCTCGGCGGAGTACGACATTATGGCAAGGATCGCGTACGAATATGCCGTGATTCCCCGGCTCGCTGTGTACGCCGAATTCCTGCCTGGATACTCCATAATCTCCTTGCCGAGCAGTGTGACTTTCTTGGGTGAGAAGCCTCCCAGCCCGAAGGGTTTCGTGCTTGATTTCGGCGCGGGAGCGGCATTCGATATCACGGACCAGTTCTTCGTCAATCTGGGCATCGGCTACCAGATGGGCTGGCAGAATACGTCTGGCGGGGGCGGCCAGGACTACAAGACCAGGTTCCTCCGCATCGCCCTCGGCGGTGGCGTGAAGTTCTAGCGCACGCTTGCTACAAACCTGGCAACGAACACCTCGGCGCCCTTCGGATGGCGAGCATAGCCCAACCCAATGGGGGTTTGTTGTCCGGGCTCCCCGGGGTAGTGGTTGCTAAACGCCTCCGTACGCTCGCGCCCTGGCACCACGCCGGCGTGCGTTATATCGCACTGTCCTGACGTTCTTGCGCGACAATAACCCCATCTCTCCGGCAATATCCTTTTAGCGCGCTCGATCTCGACCCTGGGCGTCGAGCATAGGGTCGTACGCTCAGAAAGTCTGGATCTTCCCAACTCAACTTCAGTAGACTCTTCTTAATCGGTGGCCCGTGTGTCGGGGCAACCTTGCCCGCGTTCTCCTGGGTGCGCCATGTTGACGGGCTGTCGCACAACCATTCGGCATTCCGACCAATTGGAGGCAAGACAATGCTCTCGAGACTCAATTTCGCGCTCAGGGTTATGATGGGATCTCTCGCCGCATTTTCGTTCGGTTGTTCAGATGGCATTGTCCCAACTCCCGTCGCTAGCGGCGGCGTGGGCGCGGGCGGCACGGTTGCCACGGGTGGGCAGCCTGAAACCGGCGGCACCGTTGGCAGCGGCGGCAGGATCAGTTCGGGCGGCGATTCCGGAACCGGCGGCCAAAACCGCACAGGTGGTGCGCCTAGCAGCGGCGGTGTGACGGTCGCGAGCGGTGGCACGACTGGAACCGGCACAGGTGGTGTGACTAGCAGCGGCGGTGTGACGGTCGCGAGCGGTGGCACGCCTAGCAGCGGGGGTGTGACAATTGCGAGCGGTGGCAGGAGTGGCAGGGGCGGCGCCTCGGGAACCGGCACAGGTGGTGCGACCGGCGGCGCTTCGGCGACCGGTGGTGGCCCCACGGGCGGATCGACCGGGCCGATCGGCACGACCAAGAAGTTTGTCGGCAACATCGACACCAGCGGTTCCATTCGGTCGGATTTCTCCAAGTATTGGAATCAGTTTAGTCCGGAGAATGCAGGGAAATGGGGCTCGGCACAGGGCAGTTCGCAGAGCTCATTCAACTGGAATTCGCTCGACGCCATGTACAAGTACTGCAACGACAACCACATCATCTTCAAGCAGCACAATTTCATTTGGGGTAGTCAACAGCCCAGTTGGACCAGCAGTCTAACGACTTCCACCGGACCTGCGGCGGTGCAGAACTGGATGACGTCATTCTGCACGCGATACCCGAACGTGGCGATCATCGACGTCGTCAATGAGCCGCCGCCACACACTACTCCGTCATACGCCAATGCCATCGGAGGCGGTACCAACGGAACCTGGCAGTGGATTGCCAACGCCTTCATATGGGCGCGCGCGGCCTGCCCGAACGCTCTCCTGGTTCTCAACGACTACAACAACGATGAGCAATCAGGCGATGCCCAGCACAGCATCGACATCGTGACCGCGATCAAGAAGTTGAACGCGCCCATCGATGGGGTCGGTTGCCAGACGCATGGTGCGATGGGGAAGACGGGGGCTAGCTTGAAAACAAACATCGACAAGATCGCCAGCGGGACGGGCTTGGGGGTCTACATCACCGAGTACGACATCAACTCCGCGGATGACAATACCCAGCTGAGCAACTACAAGGACCACTTCACGATGTTCATGAGCAACGACAACGTGAAGGGCGCCACGGTCTGGGGCTACGTCGTCGGCCGCACCTGGGAGACGAACTCGGGAATCATGAACAGCGACGGCACGCTGCGGCCGGCGATGACCTGGCTGATGAGCTTCCTCGGCCGCTGATTTCGTCACTGAGGCCAGGCGCTGCGAGGCGTGAGTGCCTCGACCGACACGCAGTGCTCACGGCCGCGCCCTGGGTTTTGCGCAAAGGCGAGGCGCGAGGATGGGGCCGGCCGTGTGATGCCTGTGTTTCGTGGCGGACGAGGCACGTAGCTTGAGGGATTCACGGTAGCGCGGCCAGCATATCTTCAATCGTTTGCAGCAGGACGCTGCGGGGAAACTGACGCCGGAATCGCGCAGCAACGTGGCGCGCGTCATCCCCGCGTCCCAAGCCGACCAGCGCTTTGACTCGCAGGACCTCGCGCTCTTCCGCGAGCCGCCCATCTCGATAGCTGCGCTCATGGTCATCCGCGATGCCGAGGACGGAGGCGTAGTCGCCCCGGGCGTCGGATTGGCGAGCGAGCTCGAGAAGCCTAATCTCCTCGATACCGTTGTGTTCCTTGCCCGCAGGGTTCACTCGATGGCTGAGCGCAGAGGTCTTGGGAGTGGAGATTCCTGTTGAGAGATCTCCGAAGGCTGGGATTGTCTTCGGGGCCAATGTTGGTGCAATGCTGGCCTCTGCCTCCGACGGGGGAGGCACGACCGGCAGATGCTGCGATGCCCGTCCGACCGGCGTTGGTGTCACCCCTGGGCGCAATATCACCTGCAATGCGACCGCAACCGAGGCCGTCAGCAAGACGCCCGCAGCGGCGGCAAACAGCACCCATCGGATGCGCACCGACGCCCTACTCGGCTCAATCCCTGCCAAATCGGCGCTGCGTAGGGACTCACGTGCCCGCGCCAACACCCGAGCGCGGACGATTTCCGGCTTCGAGACGACGATACGCTCGTACGCGATCAGAGCTTCGACCGCCGCCGACCAGGGAGGAGACATTGGGCTAGGAGCATGAGTAGTCATCGGACGACCTTCTTTGTATTTGCGTAATAGCGGTCGCAAGCTCAAGGCGCGCCTTGCGCAGCCGTGAATACGCCGTGAATAGTGGAATGGAAAGCGTCGCGGCCACTTCCTGCATGGGCACCTGGTCGAGATCGTGCATGACCAGCACTGCCCGTCGAGCCAATGGAATCCGCTGCAGCGCCGCGAGGACGAGCGCCCTCGCCTGATTTGCCTCAAACTCGCGATCGGGGGATGGCCCGCGATCTTCCGTCTCGACGAAGGCGTACGGCACCTCTCGCCACCACCGGCGTCGGTGCGACGAAGCAACCCGGAAGGCGATGCCGAAGAGATAGGGCCTCAGCGCGCGTTTGGGGTCGTAGTCGCACCAGGTGCGTCGCAAGACCAAGAAAACGTCCTGGGCAAGATCCTCAACCTCGTCCCGGTCCACTCCAAGACGCTCGAACACCCGCAGCAGATAGTCGATCTCTCGCTGATAGGCAGCCAGACATGCGTCATCACCGGCGGGCAGCGCGGCTCGCGAACTCAGGGGCTCTTGGACCAAGCGTGGCCGGTTCAAAATCTCTTCTCTCGGTACTAGATTGCTCGGGATGCGCCCTTTTGTTACGGAAAACGCCTGGGTTGGGTCGATCGCAGAATGGGCGAGGTCCGTGAATGTCCTACCCCTACCTAAAAGTAGTACGACTACACTCGAAGCCACGGCAGCTAGCAGTCACGCGAAATCCGAAAAATGGTCCACAAAACCTTCGCATCAAAGGGCACCCGATATGTTCCCTTCATTCAGCCTGGCCGAGCGACGCCACCACGACCACGCGGTCGACTACGGTTGGGTCAATCAAATAGGCGTCCGCAAGATCGGTGAGCTGCGAGCCCGCCACAACGACGACGGGGCGCCACGGCAGGCTCAAGTGTCGCGAGACGTCCACAATCAATTGGGCGCCGAGCGAGTTGTTGGGGGCCGTATGTTCGATCACGTGGTCCGTTGGCGCGGTCAGTGTATTGCCCGCGCTGATGGTCACGTCGGGGACCTGGGTGAGACCGCTCAACCGCGCAGCATCGACGAACTTGTTCCAACCGGTGACGTTCGCGTTCAGATCGGTCCAGTAGGCACTCGCATTGATGACGATGCCCACCAACGGCGGACCACCGTAGTTGGCGAACAACACCGCGTACTCGCCCGCCCAGTTGTTGCTCCACCCGTCGTTGCTGATGATGACCGGATTGCGTTCGTCGACCGGAAGCTGGCCGTGCGACTTGTCTCGACCGACATCGAGGGTTTGTCCGCATCCCGCCCAGGCGACGGCAACGGCCACAAACATGGCGAGCTACGCCGGACTCGTCTCACTGCGCGCGTGGCCACCTGGCCAGCGTCGAGCGTCGTTGCTTGGTGGCGGTTGGCGGTCCACGGTAACTTCCCTACTGCTATGACGCCTTCTCGATAGTGCTCCGACTCGATCGGAACCGTCACCAGAAGCGCGCAGAAAGATCGACTCCGGCGAATGCGCTCAGGCGAGGCATTTGCCATACCCCGACGTCGTTCAAATCGACCGTGCAAGGCGTGAGTAGTACAAGCGCGTCGAGATGGGCCGTGACCAACCAAGAACTACCCAGCGCCAAGCCCGCGGCGAGGCGCAGGCCTATCTGCGCAACGAATGCCGTGGGAGAGCGGGGCTGGTCGAGGCCCAAGCCTCGGGCGCGAAGCTGGCCCGCTTTTCCCAAGAGACAAGCCGCGAGTACGCCGTGATGTCCGCACGCCCCCGCACTTCCAGAGATCAGCAGTTCACGAAACCCGCTGCCACCCCATTTGCGCGCGCTCGATGGGTAGCTCGTCTCAGCCCCCACCTCGCCGGATAGATCGTTGCGCCGAATGCCGAGAAACAAGCGCGCGTTGGCAGCGGTCGACGGCGAGATTCCCCATGCGAGGGAAGGACCGAGGCCAACCCACATCGACCAATGCGGCGCTGCTCCCGACGCTGCCGGTGCGACGTCCTCGCTGGGACGGCGATCCTTCACCGACATCACGTGGTCGGGCTCCGGTGGGGCTGCGGGAGGCGCCGGTGCCGGCGGCGAGGGTGGAGATGGCGAGGGTGCGGGTGAGGAAGGCGGCTCTGCCGCGGCGGCGGCTGCCGGCGTGCCGCCATCGCTGCCGGTTTCTGCGTAGGGGTTGCTTTCGGATCCTGCGCTTGCCTTCGGGCGCAGTAACTCGATCTGCAGGCCGACGGCAAAGCTCATCTCGGCAAGGAGCTTGGCACAGTTGCCGTCTTTTGCGACAAACCAGCGTTCGCCCATGCTCGTGCCCTTGGCGTTCCGCCACTCGACTTGACCACCGATCGCGCGAGCCGATCCGCCTACGTGGACCAGGACGTTGGCCGAGGCGTTCTCGCGAAAGGGATCGTAGCCGACGCGACGAGCGATCTTCTGTCGGAATTCCGCCTCGTCCCAGCAACCACCTAGCGACGAGTCCACATGATAGCGGAGGCTGGCGTGGAACTCGGCTTCGTCAGCCGCGGCGTAGCCCGCGCGCAGGCCGCTTGCTGCGATTGCGGCAAGGGCGACCAAGATGGTTCTCGACTGTCCGCGCGGCCCGCGGCGACCGTAGCTGCACCACCCGGGCTCACCAGCTCCATCTGGCGATCCCCACAACAAGATCTTGCTGTTCCGACAATTATCGGTGGGCATGCACGACTGCTCTGCGAGCAGAACGATACACCTTTGCGCGCTGGCTATCCCTCGGTTTGTTGCGGGAAGCCATCGGATCGCGCACGCACGACAGCGTATCTCTGCGCGTCGCATAGCAAGAACTCCGCAAAGAGATTGCGAACTTCTGTCACGGACGCAAGGTCGCCGGCTCCAGGGAGTTCATGGTTCGCTCGCTCTGGAAAGACTCGCTACCGCGGCCGCGAACTCTTTACGTGCCCTGCGCAGACGCGAGTAGGCAGTGAAGAGAGGAATCGATAGGGTGAAAGCGATCTCACGCATGCCCACCTCGTCGATGTCGTGCATGACAAAGACCGCGCGCCCCGGTAGCGGGATGCGCTCGAGCGCGATCAAAACCAGCGCGCGCGCCTGTTTCGCTTGCAGCGCCTCGTCGGGGCGGGGGGCGCTGTCATCAATAATGTCGGACAAAGCACAAGGCAACTCCCGCCTGGCCTTCCGATGGTGGGCGGCCGCCACTCGAAATGCGATACCAAACAAATATGGTCGCAACGGCCGGGAAGGATCGTACTTGTGCCACGCGCCGTACAGCGCCAGAAAGACTTCGTGGGCCATGTCTTCGACATCGTCGCGACGAACGCCGAGCCGCCGCAACGAGCGCTCGATGTAGTCGAACTCCAGCTGGAACGCGACAAGGCACGGGTGGTCGGCAACCGACTGCGGGACCGCAGGCTGTGGTGTGCTCGAAACCAGCCGCAAGTCAGTCATCAGAGGCCCACTCTACTAGTTTAGGGCACGCGTCGACTTTGTCAGTGAAAACGTGCTGCCAGATCGACTCCCAGCACCGCGCCAAACCAAGGCATGGTCCAGATGGCTGTGCGGTTCAATTCGACAGCCCAGGGCGTTAGCAGGAACAGCGCGTCCGCATGCACCAGCAGAAGCAGTTGCTCGCCCAGCCTGAGCGTGGCCGCCACGCGCGGACCGGCTTGCGCGATGAAACCTGTGGGAGAAGACGGCGCATCGACGCCCAGACCACTGACCCGGATCTGCCCGAACTTGCCGAGGGCACACGCCGAAGCGAACCGGTAGTGGCCGCAAGCGGCAACTGTTCCGAGGATCAGGTTCTGGCGAAAGCCGATGCCATCCGTTTGGCGGGTCGTGGTTGGCAGGCTTGCCTCGGCCCCGAGCTCGATCGACGCCGCTGCGTACTGCAGCGCGCAGAAGATCCGACCTTGCGCAATCAGGTTTGGGCCAAGGTTGACCCCCGCCTCGGGTCCGATGCCCGCGATCACCGACCACGGCGTGGGCCCGGACGCGGAAGCCGGGCTTTCGACCGGCAATGGAGTCTCGGGCTGCGCAGGCGGAGCTGGTCGAGCGGCGACTGACTCCGTCTCTGCGCGAGAAGCGGCCGCAGCGGGTGATTCCACATTCTCCGCTTTCGGCGCAGACGCGAGCCCCGCCGTGGGGTCGGTTGCAAGAAGCTGAATCTGTACCGCCACCACAAAGCCCATGGCCACCATGAGCTCATGGCAGTCACGGCTTCGCGAGGTGAATCGTCGCTCACCTGCGCGCTTCTGTGTCGGGGCATTCCAGTCGATGGCCCCTTCGATCCCGGGCTCGGCGCTCTGGGCGCGCACTACCACGTGAAGGGCTGCATCGGCACGATAGGGATCGTAGCCGAGTTGTTGGCCGACGATGCTTCGAAAGTCGCCCTCGCTCGGACATCCCTGCAGCGCAGGGTCGATGTCGTACTTGAGATCCACGAACAGCTCGGGTGCAGCATGGGCCCGGCTCGCTGCGAGCATGAAGCACAAGGTTTCCAAGAGCGGGACCAGGAGACGCAAACGGCTCACGCGCGGTGCCGGGCGCATGGGGACTTTTCCAGCCACGGCGCGCAGTCTACCCTGAAATGGGAATCGAGGATCGAACTGGCCGGGCATGAGGAGACTGGCTAGAGCAGCTTGGCCGCACACTCAGATTCTTGTCACGCCAAATGGTCGAATTCGACCGACCCGCTGGCTCGTTGCTGCTCAGAACGCCGGCGTGGGGATCGTCATCGTCCTGATGTCCGCGTAGGCGCTCTCGATGCCGGCAGCGGAAATAGTCGAGCTACCCGAAGTCATCAGGGGCGAAACGCTGTTCGTCCCGTTCTGGTTTTGAAGGCGGAACCGGCAAGGCGGCCGAGGCTGGAGGTTTGAACAAGACTGGACCTCCAGGCCGCTACCGCCCCCGGACCGTGAATTCCCAGAAGCAGTCCCAGTTGCCGATCGAGCCGGAGCAGTCCCCTAGAATTGGGTAAGGAAGGTCCACACTTCTTTGGGCATCCACGTCGTGCTCTGCCCCGAATCTACGGGCGAGGGCGTGTGGCCGCCGTCAAACGGACACCAATGGACGGGATGACCCGCCGAGCAGCCCTTGTAGTCCGAGCAAATGTGGCCACCGGTGGGCGCCTTGGGCAGGGTCTCGGCCGTGCAGCCGTTCGACTTGGCGAAGAAATCGGCTGTGGACGTTTGGCCACCCGCCTCCTGGGAGCCGAGCGAAGCGAAGTAGGGGACAGGTTGGCAGCTTGTGGGCATCGGCTGCCCCCCGGCGGAGTGAGCAACTCCAGCGCTGAACACACCCGGGCGCTGGCAGAGGAGGGTAATCGTCATTGCCCCGCCCATGCTGAATCCTTCCAGCTCGACATGCGATGTGTCAATGCACAGATCGGCCTCGACCTGCTTGAGTATGTCATCGGTGAAGGTCACATCCGCACCACCGGTGTTGGACCAAAGCCCGCCGGTTCCGTCAGGGGCTATGAAGATGGTGGTGTTGTTTGCGAGGGCCAAGAGCCCAAAGAATGGACTTTGGGTCGTGTAGCATGATATCGACTCGGTCTTGCAGTTGAAGACTTGACTCGCGCTGCCGGTGGCCCAGTGGTAGGAGAGGATGAGCCGGTACGGGTGGTTGTTGTCGTAGTTGTCGGGGAGCCGAAGGATGTACTGACGGCCGCTCGCGACCTTGTTGTAGTTGATGGTCGTGCCAGGGCTGTTCTTCAGCGTAGGTGTATTGCCGCAGCCGGCACTCTTGACCGAACCACCCGCGTCTCCGCCGCTGCTGGCTCCCCCGTCGACGGTGCCGCCCGAGCCAGCCGTCGTGCCGCCGGTGCCCGAGCTGCCGCCCCGTGCGGTGTTGCCGCCGCTGCTGATCGCTCCGCCGCCGCCCAGCGCGCTACCGCCAACACTAGTACCTCCACCGCCCGAGTTGCCGCCGCTCCCGCTCGCCCCACCCGTTGCGGACACCCCACCACCAGACGATGCACCGCCACTGCCCGAGTTGCCGCCGCTCCCCGCAGCGCCACCGCTGGCACGGGAGCCGCCGGTGCCAGTCACACCACCGCTACCGAGCGCCCCCCCGCGGCCGACCGCACCACCGGATCCCACCGAGCCACCGCTCGGCGCCACGCCGCCACTTCCCAAAGCGCCGCCACTCGACGGGCTGCCCCCGCTGCCTTGGCTGCCACCACTTGGCGAGGCACCGCCCGAGCCGGCGGTTGCGCCTCCTTTGCCCCCCCCGGGGGGAGCACCCGCAGTGCTGGAGCAGCCCACGCCCAGCGCCAGCAACAAGGCCAAGGTCGCGCAACTACAGAGGCGTGTCACCATCACTACGGATTGCGTGTTCATGTCAACGCATTGTCCGCGCAACCCGATTCTTGTCACGTTGTTCTCCCGCGATAGGTTCTCGACCGGATGCCGCTGTGCGTGCGTCATTCGCCGTACTGCCGGTTGCTGCAGCTCTGATCGGCCGGCGCCGTGCCCGACAGGCAGCAAGCGTGCTCACGCAACTCGCGAAAAGTCGTAACAGGATAGGCACCGAAGCGACAATCTGCTCTGCAGCCGCTGGCCTCAGTCAGCGGGCCACTGGAATGGATGGCCCAACTCCGTTTGCACCCGTTCCATCAGCGCCTCATCGCCGCTTGGCCCCTACATTCAACAAATGGACTGCTACACCGACGCTGGCGGGAAGGGCCACAACGTCATGGCTGGCCAGCTTGCGGACGAGTTCGTACTTCATCTTGGTCAGCGAAACCCGGATCCCGGCCCCCGTCTGCTCATGCACGTCTCTCGACGGGCCGTGGAAGGCGCTCGGAGGCATCACGGTCACTGCAAACGGCTTTCCCAGCGGCAACACGTCGTCGAACACGACCTCTTGGGCTAACTCTGACGGCAGCATCCTCGGGTCGTCGCGCGACGGGATCATGATGGCAGCGCGAAGAACCTGAGGGATTGGCCGTCGATGCAACGAAACCCTTCATCTTGCGGGCTGCTGTGACTCTGCTCGGCTGGCGGCGATCCCGGCGCGCAGGGCGGCGGGCGTCGGAATCCAAGAGATCTCCGCACTATGCTGGTTGGGGCTTCGCAAAGCGTTGCGTGTCGCTATGGCAGATAAATGGCGGCAAGCGCGTCATTTCTTCGGATAGGCGGCGGTTCCCCATCGGTCGCCGGAGCTCATCTTCCCCAAAAGCCGGCTGGTCTAATTATTCGAGCGACAAGATCCCCATTTTTCGGGCAATATAGTGGCATGAATCCTCGATCTATCCTGGTTCGTGCTCTCCTAGCCGTCACATTCAGCGCTCTGATGATCGTGCCGGCCGAGGCGGCGTCGCCGCAGCAGGTTAGCAACTGGAACGGAGGGGTGAGTGGCCTGCCATCAGACGTGCTCATGTTTGTCTACGTACCAGCCAAAGTGGCCACGAATCCTCCAGTTGTTACCCTTGTTCATTATTGCGGAGGAAGTGCACAAGCCGTGTTTGGCCAGGCGACGGACAACGGCACCACGAAGGGTGGCATCGTCCAGGCCGCCGATCAATACGGCTTCATCATGGTCATTCCCAGCAACGCGAACGCTTCCGGCTCGAACGGGAGATGCTGGGACGTCACCTCGACCAAGACCCAGACACGCGACGGTGGGGGTGACAGTCACGCCATCAAGCAAATGGTTCTGTACGCGATCAAGACGTACAAGGCCAATGCCGATCGAGTCTATGCGACGGGAGATTCGTCCGGCGCCATGATGACGGAGCTCTTGCTCGCTCTCTACCCCGATGTCTTCAAGGCAGGCTCCGCGTTCGCCGGGGTGCCCGCCGGATGCGCGAACGAATTCGACGGCTCGGGTCTGTGCGGGCGGTCGTCTCAAACCGCACAGCAATGGGGAGATCGAGTGCGCGCCATGTATCCGGGATACACTGGATATCGCCCACGCGTGCAGCTCTTCCACGGCGACGCGGACGCCACCATCACCTACAAAAACCTGGCCCAAGCCATCAATGAGTGGACGAACGTTCTCGGTCTGAGCACGGACGCGACATCGACCGACAAGTCCCTGACATTGGGCACCCACTCAGCGACGCGACAGTCGTGGAAGAATTCGTGTGGCTACGTCGCTCTTGATGTATTCACGGAAATCGGCGGGGATCACGGCCCGTCTGACACCTTGTTCGTGTCCAAGTATGTCCTGCCCTTCTTTGGTCTCGACAGCCAGAGTGCAGTCAATGCGGCGGTCGATCCCGAGACAGCGCAATGCGTGGGCGATGGCGGCGCCCCCACCGGGAGCGGCGGCGCCGGCGGGAGCGGCGGCGCCGGCGGAAGCAGCGGCACCGGCGGAAGCAGCGCCAAGGGCGGAAGCGTCGGAAACGGTGGAAGCAACGCCAGCGGAGGAAGCGGTGCCAAAGGCGGGAGCAACGGCAACGGCGGGAGCAACGCCAACGGCGGAAGCGTCGGGTCGGGCGGAAACGTCGGCTCGGGTGGAAGCAGCGGCTCGGGCGGGAGCAGCGGCAACGGTGGGGCGCAGGGGAGCGGAGGCACTCGAGGCAGCGGTGGTGACGTCGGAAGTGGCGGTGCGCTCGGTGCGGGCGGCCAGTCCGGGACCGGGGGAAGCTCCGTCGCTGGAGGAAGCGGGGGCTCCGGTTCGGGTGGAGCCGCGGGTACGGGCGGCAGGCCGGGCAGCGGCAGCTCCGCGGCAGTTGGCGGCCCTGGTTCGAGCGGATGCAGCTATGCGCCCGGTGCCGCACAGTCCAGCAGGCGCTCCGGTGCGGAGGCTGTGATTGTCATGGGGTTGGCGTTTTGGGTCTTCGCTCGTCGGCGTCGAAGGGCAGGTTCCCCGAACGATACTGAGTGAGACAATCTCAGCGAAGACTTTCTGGACCACCGCTCTGAGCTTGGGAAGACGACAGACGCGCGCGGCGGCGCGCCGCGTCTCCGCATCTCTTTTCTTTTTGAAGGCGCTGTGTTCCCGCATGCGGTAACATCGAGCCTGTAGGTGTACGGCGATTGCCTGCTGCACCGGGCAATTGGCGAATTGCCATCAGTCTCCGAAAAGCGGCCAGATTGTTTTCTTCGGGGGCCGATTCACCGCACCAAGCTCTAAGGAGGTCAGGATGACAAGGCTACAAATGTTCAGCCAAACCCATCGGATGGTCCTTTGCGGAATAGCGGTCTTGGCAAGCGCAGCCCTTCTAGCCTGCGGGGGCCCCAAGCCGATCGAAGGCAGCAGCAGCCTCACCGGCGCGGGTGGCGGCAGCGGAACCGGAACCGGCTCCGGCTACCATCCTACGGTGGGCGCGAGTAGCACGAAGACGAGCACCACCACCAACCCCGGCACGCCTAGCGATGTGGACGGCGGCAACTGCGGCATCACGACCAACGGTCTCACCCCTCAGCCGGCTGACCTGCTGCTGGTTCTCGACCGTTCCGGATCCATGAGCTACGACATCGGCTCCGATGTTTACTGCACTGATGCCAAAGCTCCCGCCAATTGCACCACGAGATGGTCCACCGTGACGACATCGCTCAATCAAGTTCTCTCGTCCGCGAGCGGCGACGTGCAGTGGGGCTTGAAGTTCTTCACCTCGCCCGGCGGGAGCACGTGCACCGTGAACGCGGGAGCAGACGTCAAGATCCCGGCAACTGCGGCTGACATCACGGCTGCGATTTCTGGCACCAGCCCCGCAAATCAGACTCCGACCACCGCCGCCATCAACTCGGCCGTCGAGTATCTCAACGGGCTGAATGATGGTCGGTCACACTTCATTCTCCTTGCCACCGATGGCCAGCCCAATTGCGACCCTGGGACATCTTCGACGGTCAGTGCGACCACGGTGGCGCACACCGCCGCAGCGATCAAGACTGCCCATGATTCCTCCGGCATCAATACCTTCGTCATCGGCATCGGACCGTCGCCCGGCAACTTGACCAGCTTTGCCCAGAGCGGCGGAACCGGCGACTACTACCCTGCGACCTCCCCGGACCAGCTGACCACGGCGCTCAACTCCATCACCAAGAAGGTGGCAAGCTGCGTTTTCAACCTGGGCAAGTACCCCCCGGATCCCAACAACATCGTCATTGAGTTCAACGGCGACCCCAGCCAGCGGGCCCCACAGGACACCACACATACCAATGGCTGGGACTACACCTCGCCGGCTGATACCAGCGTTCAGGTCTACGGCTCGTGGTGCGACAAGATCACCAACGGAACCTATACGTCCACCGAGGTCATACTGGGCTGCCCGGGACAGAAGATCCCGTAGCGTAAGGGAGCCTCGCGCATCCACGGCGGCATAGTCCGCCAAGTTGTTTGTCTGCGGGGACGTCGGTAGCCGGACTGCGCGCCTGTCCGACGTGAACCGCTGCTGCGGGTTGCCAACCGATCTACTTCTTCCCAGAAGTGGATTCGTCGCAGGCACCGGCCCTGAACAGAGGGATCTCGGGACAGTCGACTGTGCTGGCAGCAAACTCACCCTCCGCCACCAGAACCAAGGTTCCCGAGGGTGCGCAGTCGACCTTGTCGCTGGCGATGACGAATGTGTACAGACCGGCCCAGGCTGTCGTGGTTGTCAGGTCCAGGGCCAGTTGACCGGAGCTTGTCTTCAACAGTGCGGACTGCAACGTACTTTCCTGCGGCACGTTGATTCCGACCATGACTCTGCCCTTGCCCGAAGGCGGCAGGGTCTGGGTCACGCTGCAGACTAGCTTTTCCGACTGCGCGTCCGCAACGACCTTCAGGTGGATCGCCGGATGAGTCTTCCCGGGGAGAGGAAAGCCTTCCGCCGGCCCGGCAAGCAAGGCCAGCATGGTTGCGACGGCCAACGTACTTCTGCCTGCGGAGTTCCATTTCATGGTTGCCTCACTTGCGCACGAACTTTGATTATCCCACGTCGATCCAGATCTGGCACGCGCGTATGCCATTTCGCCGTGGGAGAGGTGGGTATTGCTCTCACTGAGCGCTGGCAAGCATGGCGGAAAGCCACCGCGCAGCTCGTTCACGGAACCCCGAGCCGTGGCCGCGGTTGATATGGCGGATGATCAACTTCGCGTCCAAGAAGAAAGTCGTGGGCAGACGATCTTCGCCAAAGGTGCGTGCCAGCACGCCATCCCCGTCCAACACCACCACGCTTCCCGCGGGCAAAGGATGGCCTGCGAAAAAAGCTTTCAGCGGCGGCATATCGCCCTCGACCGCCACTACCAGCAGAGCAAAGTGCGACCCAGGGCCTTTTTGGATCGCAAGGATCTCCGACAAGCTTTCCTTGCACGGCGCACACCAACTGGCGAAGAACTCCACCACCGTCACCTGTCCCCGCAGCTTCTCGCCGCGCAGGCTGCCGCCTGCCAGGGTTCGCGCCGCGAAAGCCGGAGCGGGCTCACCGACGTGCGGCCGTGCCCCGCCGGCCGCAAGCAATGGCAAGAGCAAGAGCGAGATCATCGACCGAGTCTATCGCGCTCGTCACCTGGGTGGGGGCCAAAGCGATTTCGGCGCAACTCGACTGGCACGCTCGCCCAGATTGGGAATATGGTAGCGGCGGTGTTCCGGTGACGAGGCCGCTCCCATACCCTTTTCGATTGTCTGAGGTCGCCACGGCGATGACCGGGCTGACTTTGTTGGCTTCGGGCTGCGTTCGCGGCGCGGCTGGCGCGCAGTCGGCTGCGGCGACCGCCGCCGCCCCGCCCCCTGTCGTGCGCAGCAACATCCTACGCGCCGACTACGCCGGATCCGAGAGTTGCCGGGCTTGCCACCGGAGCCTGTACCAAGACTGGCTGGGCTCGCCCATGCGGCAGATGACCCGCCTGCCCACCACCGCACGTATCCAGGCGCCGTTCGACGGACGAACCTGGAGATTCAAGGATGATGAGGCGCGCTTCGATCTACAGGCGGGAACCCGCTTCGTGCAGATTCGGTCGCGGCGCTTCGGAAATCATCTGTACCGGGTCACGCGGGTGATCGGCGGACGCACCCGCGAGGATTTTGCGGGTGTCGAAGTGACCAGCACCCAACCGGACGCCCACATCATCGGCGATTCCCGCGACGAGGTCATCCTGCCGGCCAGTTACTTTTTCGAGACGGCTTCCTTTCGGCTGAAGGGCTATTCGGTGATGGTGCGCGAACGGCCGGGGTTGAAGGCCGGTGCCGTGTGGAACCAGTCCTGTGTCCTGTGCCACAACACCGCGCCCACCTTCTTGTCGCTGTGGGGCGCCCTGCTGGGCAAAGGCGCGCCAGCCTACCAAGGCGAGTTGGTGGACGCGCTTCTGCCCGAAGGCCGGCGCTGGCGATTGCAAGTGAACGATGCGAACGCTGTGCGCACGGCCGTCGCGGATGAGGTCCATCACCTGGGCGGGGCGAGCGACACGCCGGCCGACCTGCCCGCGGCGTTGCGCCAGGGGATCGCGGAGATGAGCCGGCGTTTCGCGGCCGAGCATCTTCTGGAGATCGGCATCGGCTGCGAGGCCTGTCATGGCGGGTGCCGCGAACACGTTCAACAGCCGCGGATCTCGACCTCCTACGAGCCGCGCAGCCCATTCTTGCACCTACAACCTGCGCGAGATCGCGAGCCCCCCACCCGTGCCGAGTCGATCAACCGTGTCTGCGCACGTTGCCACCAGGTTCTCTTCTCGCGCTATCCCTTCACTTGGGAGGGTGGTCTTCGCCACGCCGGCTCGCCGGGCGGCAGTTCCACGAATTCGGGCGAAGCACGGGACATGCTGATGGGCGGGTGCAGCCGCGCGCTGGCATGCACCGACTGTCACGATCCCCACCGCAACGACGATCCGGACGATCTGGCTGCGCTGGCCACCTTGGCCGGCAACGCCACCTGCACGAAATGTCATCTCGCCTTCGCCAGCCGTGAAGCCCTCCGTTCCCACTCCCACCACGATCCCGATGCCGCGGGCGGCGTGTGCATCAACTGCCACATGCCGCGCAAGAACCTGGCCCTGACCTACACCCTGGGACGCTATCACCGGATCGGCTCGCCCACCGAGCGCGCGCGGGTGCAGGGCGATCGACCGCTTGAATGCGCGCTTTGCCATGCCCGCAAGAGCAGCGAAGAGCTAGTGACGGAAATGGAGCGATGGTGGGGCAAGCACTACGACCGCCAGGTCTTGCAAGCGCTCTACGGAGATTTGCAGCAGCCACCGCTGTTCTCCACGCTGGCGCGGGGCAAACCGCATGAGCAGGCGGTGGCGATCATCAGCCTGCGCGAGCAGAACCAGCGCGAGGCGTTGCCGTTTTTGGCCCGGCAAATCGCCAATCCCTTGCCGCTCGTGCGCTACCAAGCGCGCAAGGCCATCAATGCCTTGCTGGGCCGCGACTGCGGTATCGACCTCGACCGCAGCCTGCCCGACATCATTGCCGCCACCGAAAAATGCGTTCCCCAGGCCGCCCCCATCACGCCCGGCCCGTCGCTGCGCGAAACTCCAGCCTCGCACCACGACGACGACTGAATCAGCGCTGCGCCCCTACCCTTCGCCAAACCGGCCTTGCGGCGCAGGATTCCGGTACACAAGCGAAAGCAACGCGGGTTGCAGCAGGCGGGGCAGGATCACCAGCGCCAGGGCCCCGCCGATGACCACGATGGCGAGAGGTTTCTGGGTTTCCGAGCCAATGCTACGCGAGACTGCGGCGGGCAGCAGGCCCAGCATCGCCACCCAAGTCGACATCAGGACCGGGCGCAGCCGGCGCTGGGCAGCCAGCCGGGCCGCACTGGCCGCCGACTCGCCTCGGGTTCGCAATTGGCGCGCGTAGGTCACCACCAGCAACCCGTCCTGGATGGAGATCCCGAGAATCGATATGAACCCTACCGCCGCCGAGGTGGAGAAATCAGTGCCGGTCAGAAACAGCGCGACCACGCCCCCGCTGGCGGCCACCGGCGCGCCGAGCAACACGATAAGGGTATCGCGCGCGTTCTTGACCGAGCCGTAAACCAAGAAAGTGATCATCAGCAGGGTCACCGGAACTATGATCAATAGGCGCGCCGTGGTCTCGCGCAACTGGTTGATCTCGCCGCCCCATTCCAGGTGGGTATCGTAGGGCAGCTTGACGTGCGCGGCGATCTTGGCCTGCGCCTCGGCAATGGTCGACGCCAGGTCGCGCCCGCGCACGGAGAACTTTACCGGCACATAGCGCCGCAATCCTTCCCGGAAGATGACCGATGGACTGTTCTCCTCGACCACGTCAGCAAGTTGGCCGAGCGGCACCTGGGCACCATCCGGTGTGGCGACCAGAATCGCGCGGATGGAGCGCAGGTCGCGCCGAAAAGGCTCGGCCCAGCGCACGGTCAAATCGAAGTGCTTTTCCCCCTCGTAGACCTGGGTGATGGCCAGCCCGCCGATGGCTGCTTGAATGACTGCCGCCACGTCGCCGGTGTTCAGGCCATAGCGTCCGGCCGCGGTACGCGAGGGCGTGATGCGAATTGCGGGTTGGCCGAGCGAGCGAAAAATTCCCAGGTCCGCCACGCCCCGAATGTCCTTCATGGCGGCAACGATCTCACCGGCCTTGGTCTCGTCCACCCGCAGATCCGGTCCCACCACCTTGACCGTGTTCTCGCCCTTCACCCCCGACATGGCCTCTTCCACGTTGTCGGAGATGACCTGCGAAAAATTGAACACCACGCCGGGAAAGGCGCGCGCCAGATCGCGCTGCAGGTCCTCGGTGAGCGAGGCCTTGGTCACGCCGCGACGCCACTCGGAGCTGGGGCGCAGGGGCGCCAGAAGCTCAATGTTCTGGAAGCCGGACACATCGGTGCCGTCGTCGGGCCGCCCGAGCTGCGAGATCACGCTTTGCACTTCAGGCCGACTTCGCTTGTCGACGGGACACTCACTCGCATTGTCGTTTGGGCAGCCGAGCACGATGGCGCGGATGTGGCCCACGTAGCGGGACGACTGCTCAAGCGAGATCGAGGTGGGCAAGGTAGCGCGGATCCAAAAATTGCCCTCTTCCAGTTTGGGCATGAACTCGCGGCCGAGCAGACTCGCCGCGGCCAGGGCCAGCACCACTGGCCCCACACCAAGCAGCACGGCCGAGCGCGGCCGCTGCAGGGCAAAGGAAAAGATCCGCGCATAAAGCCCGTGCACGAACCTCATGAACCAACTCTCCTTTTCCTCTTCCTCCTGGCTTGCGGATATTGGCAACAGCCGCGACGAAAGCGCCGGGGTGAGGGTCAGCGCGAGGACGATGGCGCCTCCGATGGCAAAGGCATAGGTGTGTGCCATCGGGGCCATGATCACACCGGCCACGCCGGTCAGGGTGAAAAGCGGCACGAAGGCCACCGCGATGATAAGGGTTGAGGAGAACACCGGTGGGCCGACCTCGCGAGCCGCGCTGGCAATGCGGTCGAAGGCCGAACCGCCGCGCCGGGCGAAGTTGCGAAAAATGCTCTCCATCATGATCACCGACGAGTCGACCACGATGCCGAAGTCCACTGCGCCGAGCGAGATGAGGTTTGCCTGCGTGCCGGTCGCTACCATGCCGAAGAACGCGAAGAGCAGAGCCAGGGGCAAATTGAGCGCGACCAGCAGGGCCGCGCGCAGCTTGCCCAAAAAGAGCCACAGCACCAACGACACCAGCAGCATGCCGGTGATGAGGTTCTCCATCACGGTGTGAGTGGTCAGCTTGACCAGATCGGCCCGGTCGTAGAGAGTTTCGATGTCCATGCCGGGGGGCAGAACCCGGTTCTGCCGGATCTGCTCGACCTGATCGTGAATGCCCTTGACGGTGGAGAGCGAGTCGCCCCCATAGCGCATCAGCACGATGCCCTCCACGATGTCGGGCTCGCCGTCGTGGCCCACGATGCCCAGGCGCGGGGCCGCGCCTACCCGAACCGCGGCCACATCGCGCACCCGAAACGGCACGCCTTTTTGCGCGGCAATAGTGATCTGCTCAATGTCACGGACCGAACGGATGAGTCCGACACCACGCACGTCGAAGGACTGCTCGCCCAGCGTGAGGCGCTGCCCACCCACGTTCTGGTTGGCGTTGGCGATGGCGGACTGCAACTGCGCCAGGCTGACATTGAAGCCGCGTAGACGATAGGGGTCCACGTCCACGTGGTATTGCTTGGTCAGGCCGCCGAACCCCACCACGTCGATTACGCCCGGCACCTGGCGGAACTGCTTCTCCAAGATCCAGTCCTCGGCGGTCTTGAGATCCGCCGCGGTGTAGTCCTTGCCCACAACCTTGTAGCGATACAGCTCTCCAATGGCACTCCAGGGCGAAAGCTGGGGCTGAACGCCCGCCGGCAGGGTGACGAAGTTGAGCTGATTGAGCACCCGCTGCTGGGCGGTGAAGTAGCTGGTATCCCAGCCGAAATAGAACTTCACATCGGCCAGGCCGAAGAGCGACTGCGAGCGCACGTGTTCCAGCCCCGGCATGCCCACTAGGCCGGTTTCCAGTGGCAGGGTGACGTAGCGCTCGACCTCCTCGGCGCTCCAGCCCTGTGGCTGCGCGATGATCTCAATCATGGGCGGCACCGGGTTGGGATAGGCCTCGATGTCGAGGCGGGCATACGAATGAATGCCGACTCCCACCAGGGCCAGAGCTGCCATCAGCACCAAAAAGGGCGCGCGGACTGCGGCCGAAACCAATCGCTCGATCATGACTACAACTTCACTGAAAGCAGAATCGCGCCCGAGACGACGACGCGCTCGCCCTTGGCCAAATTGCGCAGCACTGGCAGGTACTCGCTGCCCATTTCCTCATTGACCACCACCGGCCGGCGCTCGAAGCGCAGGCGGCCGTCCGGCGTCTTGCCCACCTCGACGAAGACCACCGTCTGATCGCCGAGGCGTAAAAGTGCGCTGCGCGGAACCCCGAGGGCGACTTCCCGGTCCACCGGCAGGGTCACGGTGGCATACATCTCGGGCTTGAGCGCGCGGTCGGAATTGGCGATCTTGCAGCGCACTTTCGAGGTGTGGGTCGCCGGATCGAGCGTGTTCGAGACCCAATCGGCTTGGCCGCGAAAAATGCGGCCGGGATAGGACACAACGCTGGCCATGCACTCCGTGCCCGCCTTCACCCGTCGCAGATCCATCTCGAAGATCTCGCCCAGCACCCACACGCTGTCCAACTCGCCCACGGTGAAGAGTTCCAGTACCGTCCCCCCCGAGTATTGACCTTGTACTTCGGCGCCCGGGTTCACGTTGCGGGCGATGACCTGACCGTCAATGGGGGCGCGCAGGGTGTAGGTCTGATTCAACTTGTCGGAGGGACTGCCGCGCAGAATGCGGGTCTTCTTCCTGGCTCGATCCAACTCGGCCTTGGCCTTGCTGTGGGCAGACTGCGCGCCCTCAAAGTCGCGTTGCGATCCCGCGTGGAGATCGAAAAGTTCCTTCTGGCGTCTCGCTTCTTTCTCCGACGCGCCAAAGTCCGCCTGCGCCTTTTCCAGATCGGAAAATGCCGTGGCCACGTCGGGAGATTCAATCAGCGCAAGGGTGTCACCCTTTTTCACGCGCTGGCCGGGCTCAGCCTCGATCTTCACCACCCGGCCGGTCACCGGCGACAGCACGTGCGACACGTGCAGATCGTCGAAAGTGACGCGGCCGCTGGCCAGCACCACACTACCCACGGGCTGCAATGCGAGCGGCTCGACCACCAGTTTTGCCGCTGCCACCTGTTCGGGCGCCAGCCAAACCTCTGTCGTAGGTGACGCCGCAGTTGGGGTAGCGGCGACCTCCCGGTGACAGCCTGGCCCGACGGCTACCAGGAGGACAAGAGCGGCGACAGGAGTAACTCGTATATGGTGCATAGGTCCACCTCCTGGTCGACAGCAAGATGCGGGCCGACGCGGGCACTGGACTGGTGGCATGGCGGCAAACCCAACCGGATGCGAAGATCATCACGCTCGCGTTCGCCGGGCAGAACCCTCTGCCCACCCGCCATGCGTGGCAAAAATGCACACCTGGATCAAAAGTAGGCAGCGCGACCTGACGTCACTTTCCCGCGGTACGCCATCGCGCAGTCCGGAACTGGCTGTCTTCGATCAAGCAAGCGGCAGTCCGTCCCGCTTGCGCCGACTGCGGAAAATCAGTCTTTGAGCTTCCGGTAGAGAGTCCGCCGGTTGATTCCGAGGACGCGCGCGGCGCCAGCCTTGTTGCCTCCGTGCGCTTCGAGCACTCGTCGGACATACACGCGTTCAAGCTGATCGAGGGGAATGTTGCTACCGGAACTCTCGGCCAGCAGCGCCTCCACGCCGCCATTCTTGGGGACGTCAAAGTCCTCCGGAAGAAGCGTGTCGTGGTCGGAGAGCACCACTGCACGCTCGATCACGTTCGCCAACTCACGCGCGTTGCCGGGCCAGCGGTACGCGACCAGCCGTCGCATCGCCGCCGCGGACACCCCGATGAAAGAGCGCGATTGTCGTTCGCAGGCGCGGTTCAGGAACAGGTCGACCAAGGGAATGACATCCTCGTTTCGTTCGCGCAAGGGCGGAACCTCGATGCGGATGACGTTCAGTCGGTAGTACAAATCCTGCCTGAAGTGCCCCTCAGAAAGCAACTTCTCAATTGCACGATTGGTAGCTGCAATGAGCCTGGCTCTGACCGGCACCTCAGCGGTGCCGCCGAGAGGGCGAACTCGTCCATCCTCAAGCGCGTGCAGGAGCTTTGCCTGGATCTCCAGTGGCAGCTCGCCGACCTCGTCGAGGAAGAGCGTCCCGTCTTCCGCCGCGACGAACGCTCCCGCCCTATCTCCTTTGGCGTCCGTAAACGCCCCGCGCCGGACGCCGAACAGCTCGCTCTCGACCAAGGTCGGCGGCAGCGAAGCGCAGTTCAAGTGGTAGAAGGGTCGCTCTCGTCTCGCGCTCCAGTCGTGAATCAGCTTGGCAATGACACCCTTTCCTGTGCCGGTTTCCCCCGTGATGAGGGCGGTGGAGTCTGCACCTGCGGCCTTCCGGGCGGTTTCGAGCACTTTCTGCATCGCCGGGCTCTGGGCGACGACCTGCTCGGGCGCATCCAGCGGTGACGTCTTCCTCACCCGGACGATTTCCCGGCGGATCTGGCGGTTTTGGAACGCGCGCTCGATAGCGGACACCAGATCCTCAATCTTGAAAGGCTTGGCGATGAAGTCGCAGGCTCCCGACTGAACCGTAGCGACCGCGAGATCGATGCTGCCAAATGCAGTTATCAGCAGCACGAGCTGACTTGGCTTCTCGGCGAGTATGGCGGCCAGCAGTTCGGTACCGCGCATCTGGGGCATCTCTACATCGGTAATCACCAAGTCGAACGAGTCGCTCCGCATGCGTAGGAGCGCCTCCTTGGGTGAGGTTAGCCCACTCACTTCGAAGCCCCGCTCACTCAGACTCTCGCACAAGAAGTCAACCACTCCGGCATCGTCATCCAGAACCAGCAGCTTCTTCTTCGCTTGCCCTGTCATGCGACCAAGCCCTTGACCCGCGCGGCGCCCGCGACTGGGAAGTGGACAGTGAAACGCGTCCCAATGTTCTTCTCGGACAAGACGGCAATTGTGCCACCATGCTCGTCGACAATCGACTTGACGACTGTCAGCCCCAGACCCGCGCCTCCGGCTTCTGCCCAGGTGGTGAAGAACGGCTCGAAGATGTGGCCAAGCAATTCCTCGTCCATTCCACAGCCGGTGTCGTCGACCACCAGCGACACCGAGGGGTACTCGTGCGCGCCTTCGCCGGTCCTGAACGAGGATGCCGTCAGGGTCAGCCGGACCCGACCACCCCGCGGAGTGGCACGTAGAGCGTTGTTCAGCAAGTTCAAAGTCACCTGCTGGACCTGGTCGACATCGGCGACCACCTTCAACGGCGTATTCGGGCATTCAAACTCAAGTCGTACGGCTCGTCGTCGTGCCTCATGTTCAAGTAAATCGATAATGGGGCCCACCGTCGTGCCCAGGTCGATTTCGCCCCAATGCGCCGGCTTGCGGCGCGCAGCAGTCAGGAGCTGCTCTACTATCTTCGCGATCCGATCCGATTGCTCTTCGAAGACCTGCGCGGCCCGGCGAATATCCGCGGGCAAATCCGTCCGGCTCGCCAAGGCCCGGGCACGGCCATTCAAGATCTGCAGAGGCGACCCTATCTCATGCGCGAGCCCAGCAGAAAGCTGCCCCAGGGTTGCCAGCTTGTCCACCCGGCGCAATCCCGCCTCCAGCGCCTCCCGGGATTCGCTGACCTCCAGCAAATGGCGCCGCGCGCTCTCCAACTCGCGCATCATGGAATTGAACTGAGCCGCCAACTTGCCCACCTCGTCTGTCCGTTGCACGGAAACGCTTGCGGTCAAGTTCCCGGCGCGTACGTCTTCCATTGCAAGCATCAGTCGCTTGAGTGGACGGCCTACATACAGATGCACCAGAAACCAGCCGACGCCCGCCACACCAAGAATCAGGCTCAAGATCGAGAGAAAGGTCGAGATTGTCTCCGACCTCAGATCGGCCCGCAGCGCATCGAGAGGACGTACCACGGCGATGCTACCGAGATTGGTTCCGTCATCGTCGCGCAGGGGGAAGATGCCGACAATCCGCGAGAGATCTGCGTCCCCTTGAATGCGGACAAGAGACTCCCCCGAGGAATTCACCCCGCGGACAGCGTCAAGCACAAGCGCAGCAAAGCCTGGACTTCCGAAAGGGTGAGGGACAAGCCGGTTCGCCGGATCGAAGACCAACACGTCGATGCTCGAATCCTTCAGCTTGAGGGATCCCAAGATCTCGTGGATGTCCGCTACCTGCCGGTCGCGCAGAGCATTCTCGATGGCCACTTTCAAGGCGGTGCCGAGCACCTTCATGTCGTGCTTGGCAACGTCGGTCAGGTCCTTCTCTTCTTTGCGAAGTTCGCGCCAGCCATACGATCCAAGGATGACCGCGCTGGCGATCGCCAGGCCGAGCACGATCTTGGTAGGGATACGCACCTGGCAAGCCTGGCAGAGATGCACGATTGAATCAACGGCGCTCGACTGGCTTCAAGTCAGCCACTCCCCTACTCCGCCCTAGGTGCTAGCCAAGATTCCTTCGGAATTCGGCGGCCAACGGAGTGATCCGGAGTTTCACCACAGAGCGCACAGAGGCCGCAGAGGCCGGAAGGAAAGGGTTCCGGATCCGAGTCCGAGCCCTTCCTTTCTTCCAATCCGTCTCCGTGACCTCTGTGGCCTCTGTGGTGAAATCCTGGGCTGACGTGCGGAAGACGAGGTGGTTAGCACGTACGCCCTACTCCGCCTCCCCCAGCGCGAAGTGGACCTTGAACCTACGCACCCGCACGGGCACCGGCTTGCCGTTGCGTTCGCCGGGCGTGAACCGGCACGCTTTGAGTGCGCGCACAGCCGCGTCGCTCAGTCCCTCCGCAAGCCCCTCGACAATCTTGATGTCGCGAACCGTACCGTCTTCGCCGACCACGATATCCAGGATGACCGTCCCCTCCAAACCGGCCTGGCGGGCCTCCTCAGTGTATTTGCCGGTACACCGGCCCACCGGCAATGGCATCTTGGTCACTTCGTAGGCCTGCACCGGGGCAGCCAGCGGCTTCACCTCGGCTGCGGCGACTTTCGTGTGAGTCGGTTTTGTCTGTAGGGTGTTGCCCACCGGCAGAGCCGGTCCCGTGCCCGCAGCCGAGGTCGATTCCATGGAGATGCCGAACACGGGAGTCGTGGTGGTGTCGGTGCCAGTGGCCGGGCGTTCGGTTGGCGGCGGATTCTTGGGCGGATTCTCGCGCCGGGGAGCATCCGCCATGGCCCGGCGCCGTGCGGGCGCCTGGTGGGTGGGTTGGGTCTTGGGCTCGGACGTCGCCTCAGGTTCGGCCGGCTTCTCCGGCTCGGGCGGCGGCGGCGTCTTGAGCAGCACCTGCACCACCAGCGGCCGTGCCGCCTCGGCGCGCGCGGGCAGGCGGATCGCGCCCCTTATCAGCAGCAGGTGGCCAATCACGGCCACCACCACGCAAACCAGCAGGCGAGCCGGGTAGTTCATTCCTCCAGTACCGGAGCAATCAGCCCCGCGGGATCGATCTGGATGGCGAACGACGTCACCCCAAGAGACTTGACCAGGTCGAGCACCCACACCACCCGGCCATGCGACACGTTCTTGTCGCCGGCCACGATCACCTGGGTCTTGGCGTCCTTGGCCACCGACGCCTGGATCGCGGCCCGTAGCGCATCGGGCGCGGTTTGAACTCCGTTGAGATACATCCGGCCCTCGCGGGTCAAGGTGACCGCCAGGGTGGTCGGGTTGACGTCGGAGGCCTGCGCGGCCTTGGGCAACTGCACCTCGATGACCTGCCGGGCGATGAGGTGGGCGGTGAGCATGAAGATGATGAGCAACACCAACATGATGTCCACCAACGGCGTGACGTTGATGTCGGTGATGAGCCCCCGGCGGCGAACGCTGGCGGCCATTACTTTCCCTCTCTGGCTGCGGCGGGTTGGGCGGGACGCTCGGCTTTGACGTGGGCGAGGATGCGGTGGCCGAGGGTGCCGGCCGAGGCCAACGCGGTTTCCACGTGGCGCATAAGCACGTTGTAGGTCGCGACCGCGGGCAAGGCGACCAGCAGGCCCACCGCGGTGGCGACCAGCGCCTCGGCGATGCCGGCCATCACTGCCTGCGTCCCCAGGGCCGCGCTGCTGCGGGCCAGATCGTGGAACGCGCGCACGATGCCAAGCACGGTGCCGAACAGCCCGATGAAGGGTGCGTTGCTGCCCAAGGTGCCGAGAAAGGCCAACCCCCGCTCGTAGCGGATGCGCTGGGATTCGACCACCGCCGCCACATGTTCCTCGATGGCCGCGGGGCCTTCACTCGCGTGATCGAGACAGGCGCGCGCCACCGTCGCATCCAGGGAACGCACGCTACCCAGCGCCTTGAGTGCGGCAGCCGCGCCGGAAGCGCGCAGGGCCGCCAGCATTTCCGCTATTTGCCTTCGCGGTCGCCGCTCGCGCAGGAAGAACCACAAGCGCTCGAGGACGACCGCGCCAGCCGCGACGCTGAGGCCGATCAGCAGCCACAGCACCCAGCGCGAGCCCGCGCGCAGCATGAGGTCGAGGGCTTGAGCATCAATGGTCTGTTCGTGGTTCATAGGGTCTCCTTAGAATCGAGCGCGCAGGCCCGCCGTCGGCAAGACGTAGCGGATGCTCACGCCCGGCGTGACTTCCTCGGGCAACAGCGCGGCGTTCATGATGTCGACGTAGAAATCCAGCAGCCAGCCCCGGTACACCGCGCGCTTGTCCACGCGAATGTCCACGCGTTCGTAGCCATCGGTTCGCGCGGTGTTGTAGCCATAGGTTGTGGTGGCGGGCCTGCCGCTCTGGTATTGGAAGCGCACGCCCACGTCCCAGTTGCGAGGCAGCCGCAACCCAGCCACCAGATTGACTAGTTGGGTGCGATCGAAGTCGTAGGGCGACCAAGTGCCGTTCTGGTATCGCTCCGAGCGCGACAGGGTGTACGACAGCCAACCGTAGAGGCCACTCTTGGCCTGGCGCCGAATCAGCGCCTCCAAGCCGTAAGCGCGACCGGTGCGGGGATTGAGCAGCCGGTTGAGCAATTGCTGCGCGTCGCCCAGGGGAGGCGCTATGCTGGTAGGGGTGAGCGTGGTGTTGCCGACGGTGTTGAGCGTATCCGCATTGACCGTCAAGTCGAAGATGGTCGGGTCCATGTACGCGAAATAGCCCTCGACCGTGGCGCTGAAATACTGGGACAGCGGCACCTCGGCGCCCAGGCTGGTCTGGATCGACTGCTGCAGGCCGTACTTGAGCGGCATCGTGTCGAGCCCCGGCAACGGCAGCACGAAGCGCGGAGGCTGATGATAGATCCCCACCGCAGCCTTGAGCCAGACCGCGCTGTCGTCGCTGTCAGCCGCCACCCCGGCCAGCTCGCGCGTGATCAACTTGTAGCGCACGGTCAGGCGCGGATCGACCCCCGACTTGGTGGTTTCCTTGTCGTAGTAAACGTCAGCCCGTACTCCGGGCCGGATCAGCCAGCGCGAGGTGGGTCGCCAGAGTACTTCGGCCAGCGCCGATCCCACGTAGAGGGCGTGCAGATCCTGCGTGATGGCGCCGAGCGAGAACGCGTTGCCACCCAACGTCGACGAACCCGCGTCTTGAACGTAGTCGTGCAAGCTGCCTTCCACACCCCACACCAGGGTCAGCCGCTCGCCCGTCCGATAGCGCCAGCGCAGCGACGGCTCGGCCACCCATGTCTCCACGTTGCTGCCCGAACTATCTGTGTGATCGTAACCGAGCACCAGCCGGTACAGGCCATCGAACCCGCCGCTGCCGTGGTAGGCGCGCAGATCGGCGCGGTGGAAGTTCAGGATCAACGCAGGCGCCAGCGGCGGACTAGAACTGCCGGCCGGAGCGGTGGACGCGGGGGTGTCCAGCTCGTCCCCGGCACCGAAGAACGCCGCTGTCCACCCATTGCGTGGATTGCCGCCATCGAGACGGAACTGGTAGTCCCAGTAGGAAAGTGACAACTGATTGGTAGCCAGGCTCAGGATCAAGCCGGGATAACCATAGCGCCCGGCGACGGTGGCCGTCGCGCCCAGGAACGGAATAGGCTGGCGTACGAGGCCGCCCGCCTGCAATAGGTTTGCGTCCAGATCGATGAGATGCTCATCGGAGCGCGCTCGGTGGGTGCGGCCGTCGACGATGCCGCCGGTGTAGCCGCCATAGAGCACCGGCGCGCCGCCCGGGTAGAACTGGATCTCGTCGATCATCTCGGGATGGATCACGCTGGAGCCAACCAACAGGTGATAGAGCAGCGGCACGCGCGTGCCGTCGAGCAAGAAGCCGGTGGAATTGGGGCTGGCCCCGCGGACCACCGGGAAGGGGATCAAAGCCGCGATGGAAGCGGTACCCGGCAACGCCTGGATGACCCGGAACGGATCGCCTAAAGTCCCCGGCACCTCCGTGATCTCGGGGCCGCGCAGCGTGATGCGCGACACCTCCTCGCGGTGCTGCTCGCCAAGAATTACAATTTCATATGGGTCGTAGCTCTCGCGCTCGATGTAGTAGGTGACCGCCAGCTCCTGTTGCGAGGCCAGCGCCTCCTGCTGCAAGAAGGGGTTGTAGCCCGCGGCGTGCACCGTGATACGCGCGTCCCCCGACGGCACCGGCAGCCGGAAACGCCCCTTGCGATCGGTATCGGCGGTGTAGTGGCGGCCACCGACCAGCGCGGCCACCGTGGCGCCAGCAACGGGCAGGCGGGTTCCCATCTCCAGCAGACGGCCGCGCAGCGCCGAGTTCAGGGCTGGCCCGGTGTCCTCTACCGGCGCTGGCGGCGGCGGGGGCGGCTGGAAGGTGTGGGTGAAGCTGATCTCCACTGGCACCGGTTGGCCGCCATAGCGCGCGGGCTGGAAGGCAAACGCTCGCGCCGCGCGCACGACGGCTTCGTCGAACACGGGGAGAGAATGGCTGAGCAACTCGACCTTCTGTACCGTCCCATCCGCTCCGACGGAGATCTTGACCCGCACCAAGATGGGCTGCTCGTGCGGCGGGGCATCTGCCGGATAGGGCACGGTGGTCGGGACCAGGGGCTGGGGCGGCTCCAGCGCGGCAGCAGCCTGGGGTGCGGGCGCCTCGTGCGTGCCCGCATCCCGGGCCTGGACCGTGGTGGGCACCGCAGGCGTACCCGCATCCGGGGCCTGGGCGCGGGCCGTCCCCGCCGTCAGCGACCCAACCAGCGCCAGGAGGAACACGGCTTTCAACGCCACAGGGTCACCCAGGAAAGTGAACCACCGAGGTGGGACCACCATTGACGGCGAACGATGGCAGTCGCGGTGTCGGGTTCCAAGTTGCCGGTGTTCTCCACGCAGGCGGTCCACTGGTCGTCGGCTTCCAGCGCCACCCCCATCGACGCGCGCGGCCCCAGCACATACAGCCATTCCGCGCGCAGCAGGCCCGTGACCCCCACGCCGTCACAGGACGACAGCGGCGTCCGCGCATTGGGAAAGGTGTAGGAGACGTCGAGACTTCCGGGTGGAGGAGGTGGATCTGGCCGGCCAGAACCGGGCTCGACCAGGCCGCCAAAGCCAATGCCTACCCCTACATTCAGATGAGCGGTCGCATGCCAGGTAGGCTCAATCGTGCCGGCGTAGCGCGCGCCTCCCATGCCGCCCTTGCCAAAGGCAAAGAGGTACTGAAACGAACCCATGAGCGACCAGCTCTCGTCGAGACGAATGCCCATGCGAATGGTTGGCCCGATGAACTGCCCGCTCGGCGGACCATCGATGCCGACGAAACGGGCGTATGCCAGGCCCAGGCCAAAGCGGAAACCGGGCTTCTTCCAGGCAGCGCGGTCGCTCTCGGTGGGCAATGATAGGCGCGGCGGCCCTTCATCGTCGGCTGTGCTTTGAACGAGCGCCGGGGAAGTGCTAGCCGGCGCCGTGTCCGGCACCGCGTGTGCGGGGACGGCGACGAATGCATTCGCCGCCAGAAGTGATGCCAACCAGATCTGCCGCAGCTTCATGGCGAGATCGTACAGGGCCACCACTTGGGCGGCGTTGCCGTGAGATCCCAGGTAGGTACTGGACAACTTGGATCGTCGTTGCAGCCACGCAGGATGTAGTGGTTAGTGCTCTGGCAGGCGGCGCTCGGCGCGTTGGCCACTAGCTGGACGCCGGTTGCAACCCCCGCGTCGTCGCCGGGAATATGGGGGAAGCCGACGCATGCGGAGATGCTCAAGTCTGGGGCTGAGTCTGGAGGCCTGATGTAGAAAGTCGTGCCGCCTGCGTCGTTGACCGTGCATGCAATTTCCTTGAGAACGACGTCGGTCGAGTCCCCCAGGGGGATGGTTACCACTGCCTGATCGAGTGTGGCCTGCACACAGGGAGGGGTTTCCTCGGGCAATTGGTGCTGCAGCGACGCGGCCACGGCATCCGCCGCCGAAAATCCTCCGGCTGACAGAATGGAGAATGCAGGTAGCGGTTCGCCGCAACCGTAGCGCGGGTAGAAGGCGATGCCGTTGATGCTGTTGTCGAAGCTGCCTTCTCGATAGGCCAGGCGCTGGTCGGGCTGGGTCATGGAGATGAAACTGGCGCCATACACGATGTCCCATGTGGCCGGCGCGCCCGCATCCTCCACCACATCTGGCTCATTGTTCCGCCGATGCCGAGGCGGATGGTGAAAATCGAGCGTGCCGTTGCCGTTGCGGTCGTCGTAGACCACCAGGCTGGCGTAGGCAATCCGCGCGGTGACATCCCCCACCATCACGTCAGCGCCGGGCAGGTCGGTGAGAGTGATGGTCGCGGTCACACCTGGCGTTACGGGAATATCAGCGCCGTCGCGGTCAGGGACGAAGCGAAAGCTGTCGGGACAGCCTGCCGTGATTACCGCCTCCGCCGCCGCCAATTCTGCCGGCAAGAAGCAAAACGGCTCGGGCTGCCACTGCGCGCCCCACACCAGGGCGACTCGCAATTGCGACGCTCGCCCCAGCGGGTCCACTTGCTGCACTTTCGCAAAGTCGCCAGTGACCTGGAGCTGAATCTGCGCCAGCGGCGTGGCCGGAGTGTTGAGGCCAACCAGCTTGCCACAGCCGCAAAGGGCGAGGCAGCCAGCCATTGCGAGCGCCGCCTTCAGTGTTGCCATGTGACCCCCAATCCGCTGGTCCAGCCCGTGCGCACGCCACCGTGGAGCCCGTGCAGTGTGGGCCCGCCGCTGACGCTCATGCCCCATGAATTCCAAACGCGAAGGACCACAATTCCTTCGATGTCGGCTGCCGGCAGCGTGGCCCAGCTTGTGCTTTCCTGCTGACTGGCCGGAAGCCCGGCCCGTGCCCCCTGGACGAGAGTCAAACCTTCGTAGACCAACGTTGCCCCTACCCCCACCCGCAACCCGAACAAGCCCCGCCCAACCGCGCGCTGGACCTGGCCGTACAGGCGCAGGCGAATGTCATCGTTTCTAACCTCGGTGGGCGAGCACGGCGAGTACTCGGTCGCCGTCGACCACGAGGCGCGCGCCCCCCAGGCCAGCAGGCCCCCGCGAGTCGCAACCCGGGTGAATGCCACCCCTACACCGGTGGACATCCCGGGTTGCAAGGAAGCCGGCAACGCCAACACGAGCTGGCCGTCGAGAGTGTTTTTTGGTGATGCAGGCGCCTCTTGCGCGCGAGCGCTGGCAGCGCCGGCAACGGCCAGCAAGAACGCGGCAATGGCACCAGCGCGACGGGAAGTGACTCGCCCACAAGTCGAATCGCACTCCGCAGGAACCCACACCCCTTGCACGGACCCACCTGCGACCAGCGAACCCGATGCCGGACCAACGCGGTCTTGGGAGTTTGACTGGTTCACGGCGGCCGAAGGTAACCTAGCCCGACATTCGCGCGCGTGCCACTCCCTTCGACGAGCGACTCGCGTCGCGGATTGAGGCGGCTTGCTGCTTGGATACGCGAACAAACGCGACATTTCAGGGTTCGAGCATCTGGCGAACAGAGGCGCTGTCCACTGGTGCGCTCCAATCCCAACCACGACATGGCACGCCGGGGACTTCAACTGCGAGCTTGTCGGCAAACGCTCTCAGTGCACCCTCAGGATCCTGCCCTGAATAGGTCATGTTCACCTCGCTGACAGAATGATGAAGCCTGACGGAAAAGAACGAAGCAGATATCTCCCAGACACCTCGTTTGGGCTTGGGGTGCTCGTCAGCAGCCGGTGGCGGCCTTCGACCACCGAACCCGCCTCGCCCAAATCCACCACCACCACGACCCATTCCGCGCCCGCCATTCGGCCCGTTTCCTGCTCCGCCATAGTTGCCCTGCCCTGGCGACGACTGCGCGCTTGCGGGTTTTGCCGTTTTCACCACACCCGCATCGGCCGAAGGTCGCGCCGGCTGCCCGGTCATGTTGATCACCATGATCGTATCGCCCTTGGCCGCCGAAGCGAGCCTTTCAAGCAACTCATCTGTCACGCCGTTCTCTTTCGCGTAGTCGTCAACCGCAGCCGTCAGCTCGGGATTGGTGCCGACCAGATCGGCCGTGTAGGCCGCTTCGCACGCTTTCGGGCTGAAAGGCGCCGACAACGCCGCACCAAACTGCTCCCAGGACTCTGGACTGAGGCGACCATTACGAAAGATCCCAAACACCGCCACAGCCTCGGGCTTGGAAAAGTCGTCCGTGTGGGTAACGCTAAACTGCGTCTTGCTTTCACCGGATGTCGCGCAGGCCACTACCGCCCAGATCGCGAACTGACTCCAGAAGACACCTCGGGTTGCTTGCGATCCATCGACCCCGCGAAGGATCACTACTCTCCCTCAAATCCGGCATCTGGTCTCTCAGCCTTGGAAATCGACGCGCGGTCGCGCAGCACCACAAAGGCCAGGTGCAGGGTGCGGCTCGCGGCGAACCCGCGGCCTCCCACGCCATAGAGCGCAGCCGAGGTACACAGTTCGCGCGCCAGCAACCACATCTGGCTGGCCTGGTGGCGCCGCGCGCTCGCCACCCGACGCGCGCACCAAGCGCACAGGCCCTGGTCCCAGCCCCAAACCCGACCCGCCATATCTCGGTCGTCGCAGCTAGCAGTCTGCCGCTCTCCCAGCGACCGACTCCCATTCCTCGCTACCGGTGGCGTCATCAGGCCCTTGTGGTTGCAGTTCGCCGGAGCCTGCCCGAGCCGAGCCAGGTGCTTGCGTCGCATGTTGCGTTTCCCAATTTCGTGTGACACGAAACCTACAATCGGCGTGTTGCGTAGGTGTTGCCGCTTCGTGAAGTTGTGTAAATCCGCCCGCGGGTCGACTGTCGGCACGCCATTGGCGAAAAAGTCTGACGGGCACGCACCTTTTCGCGAGCCTTTCCGACAACCAAGGCATGCCCCTCATCCCATTTCTTGCCTACGTCCTCGCAACCGGACTAGCCTGCGGAGATGTCCCGCCGCCGTCACCTTCTGCTCGGCCGCCTGCCGATGCTCGGGCTGGCGGCCTGGCTGGCCCTGGCATGGCTGGCGGGGTGCCGGAGCGCGGCCGCGCACGGGCCGAGGCCGCCGGGGCGACTGCGGGTGGATTTCATGGACGTGGGACAGGGCGATGCTGCGCTGGTCATGTCGCCGGCCGGCAAGACGGTGCTCATCGACGGCGGCCTTGCGGAAGCCGGGGACACTGTGGTCGCGTTCTTGCGTGGGCGCGGGATCGACATTCTGGACCTGGTGTTTCTTACCCACCGCCATGCGGACCACCTGGGTGGCCTGCTCGCGGTGGTCGACAAGCACGGTACGCGGATGTTTCTGGATGCGCCCTATCCCCACGAAATTCAGGAATACAACCGCCTGCTGATCCTGCTCGACCAGCGGCAGGTTCCGGTTCGTCAGGCGGAACGCGGGCGCAGCATCGACCTGGGCGCAGGCGCGCGGATGACCATGCTTGGCCCGCCGGAGCCGCCCATCACCAACTCGCGGTCAGATGTCAACGCCAACAGTGTGGTGTCGCGCATCGATTTTGGCAAAGTCGGTATCCTGTTCGCCGCCGATGCCGAGGCGCAGACCGAGCGATGGCTGCTCGACAGCCAAGCCAACCTTCGCGCCGCCGTCTTGAAGGTGCCCCACCACGGCAGCCGCTATTCGTCGACGCCCAAGTTTCTCCAGGCGGTGCAGCCCTTGGTCGCGGTGGTGAGTGTCGGCGCGGGCAACGAATACCACCATCCCGACGCGCAGACCCTGGAGCGTCTTGCGCGCATGGGCACACGCGTGTTCCGCACCGACCTCGATGGACCCATAACCATCGAGAGCGACGGTGGCAAGATCGAAGTGTTTGTGCAGGGACGCAAGGAGGTCTTCCAGGTGCCATGACAGCAACCGAAACCGTGGTATTCATCGACGAACTGGAGGACCTGGTAGCGCGTCTGGTCTTGGGCGATCAGGTATTCCATCTTCCACGCACCCTGCTGCCGCCCGATGCGCGCGAGGGCCAGTGGCTGCGCATCTCAGTCGTTCTGACGCCGGCTCCACCCAACGACAGCGCGGCCCTGCGCAAACGTCTGGGCGATAGCGACCCGGGCGGCGATATCAAGTTGTAGGGAACGGTGGCGGAGCCGGAGGCCGGGGCCGGACCCGGATTCGGATCCGGCTGGCGGTCCCGGCCCCGGAACCGCACCTACGTGCGCGGGCCGATGGGCAGGACGGTGCGGCCGAAGCTTTCGTTCAAGACTTGGGCGATGCCCAGGTACATGGCGGACAGGCCGGTGAAAATGCCTTCCCAGCCCGCGACGCGCGTGAATCCCTGGTAGCCGCTGAGGTCACCGGCGGCCAGCAGCCAGAACAGGATGGTGAGCGAGCCAAACACGGTCATCAGGGCCTTGTTGGCGCGTAGGGTGCCGAAGAACATCAGGAAAGTGAAGCAGCCCCACAGCAACAGGTACGCGCCCACCGATGCCTTGTCCGGAGCATCGGCCCACTTCATTTTGGGCAGGATCAGCATAGTCGCCAAGCTGATCCAGAACAGGCCATACGAGGTGAAGGCCAGGGTGCCGAAGGTGTTGCGTTTCTTCCATTCCATCACCCCCGCAATGACCTGCCCCAGCCCGCCGTAGCATAGCCCCATCGCCAGGATCATGCTTGACAGCGCAATGATCCCGGCGTTGTGCAGGTTCAGCAAGACGGTGGTCATGCCGAATCCCATCAGGCCCAAGGGCGCGGGGTTGGCTGTGCTGTCTTTGATGATGGTCTCGGTGCTGTCCATGGCATTACCTCTTTACGCGGCTGCGCGCCCGGGGCTGATCCTGTGCCGCCCACTGTCCGCCGATGCGCTCCCGTCAACCTAGCTGGCGCTCGGCATCGTGCCTTTCCCCTGCGGGTGGGTCAAGGGCGTTGTCGGATTCGGAGCAGGAGGCCGGGGCGGAGACGGAGACGGAGGCGAGGGCCGTGACGGGGCCCCTGCTCCGAATCCACTCGCATCACGGGCGCGCGTCTGCGCCTTCGCCCGCCGCGTGCGCCTCGATCAGTTCCAGCAACTCGGCCACCTGGAACGGCTTTTGGATACAAGCCAGCCCGGGGCTCTCCAGAAAGTGCCGCGCCTCGGGCGAGCAGGCCCCACCGGTGATGAAGATGAACCGCTGGGCCAGCTCGGGCCAGCGCTGCCTGACTGTCTCGTACAGCTCGGAGCCCGACATGTCGGGCATCTGCAGGTCGCACAACACCGCGTCGAAGGCGCGATCCTGGCCGAACAAGCGCAGCGCCTCCTTGGCTCCCAACGTGGTTTCCACATCGTGGTGGCTGATCAACATCCGGCGGTACGCTTTCAGCAGCAGTGCCTCGTCGTCCACCGCCAGCAGACGCCGGCGCTGCACCGCCTTGCTCGATGGCAGGGTCTTGGGCCGCTCTACCACGCCCGCGCCGGCCGCCGGCAGGCGCACGCGAAACAGGGCCCCACGTCCCGGTACGCTCTCCACCGTCAACTCGCCGCCGGCGGAGGTCACGATGTCACGCGAGATGGGCAGCCCCAGTCCGGTACCCACTCCAGGTGGCTTTGTGGTGAAGAACGATTCGAAGATGCGTGGCATGACCTCGGTCGGAATGCCCGGGCCATTGTCTTCCACCTCGATCACCACGCGGTCTCCGTCGTCGTAGCTGCGCACGTAGAGCCGATTGCGCTTGGGATTCCCTACCGCCAGGGCATGCGCGGCGTTCATGAGCAGGTTGATGAACACTTGGCCCAGCCGGGCGGCGCTGGCGCGCACGCGCCGGGTCGCGCGCAGATCTCTTTCCACCTGGGTACGATAGCGGAGTTCGCTGCGCAGCATGGTCAGCGATGAGTCCACCGCGGCGTTCACGTCAGTGAGCAGGGTGGCGTCCTCGTCCACGCGCGAAAACGCGTGCAAGTCACGCACGATGCGATGGATGCGGGCCATGCCCTCCTTCGACTCGTGCACGATGTTCATGGCCTCGAAAAGAATGTCGCTGAACCCCAGCCGGCGCGCGGCCTTGGGATCTGTCTTGGGCTTGCCGTCGGACGACTGCAGAAGTTCGGCCAGGGCCTCCAGGTTGGCCAGCACGAACGAGGCCGGATTGTTGATCTCGTGCGCAACCCCGGCGGCCAGCATGCCGATGGAGGCCAGCTTCTCCGACTGCAAACGCCGCACTTCACGGTCGCGCTCTTCGGTCACGTCGCGCACGTAGAGCAGAACCCGCCGCCCCGACGCGGGATAGGCGCGCGCCTCGAACTGACGCCCGTGCAGGGAAAAGGTCCGGTCCAAGGTTGCTTTCTTGGCGGCGGCGTCGTGGGCCAGAATGGCCAGAATCTCACGCATGGACGGATCCGACCCCGCCTCGCTGGCGCCTCCGGAAAACAGGCGCTCGCCCGAAGGCAGCCGAGGCGAGTCCGGCTCGCCCCGCATGCGACGAAGGGCGTTGTTCTCGATCTGCACATGTCCCGACGCGTCAAGAAGCAACAACCCATCTTCGATGACATTGAAGGTGTCACGAAGCGCGTCGCGCTCGGCGCGCAACTCGCCTGCCAGGTCCTCCAGTTGGCGGGTGCGTTCCACCACCTTGCCCGCCAGTTCAAGGTTGTGGCGACGAACCTCGTCAGCGAGCGCTTTCGAGCGCAGGACCGATCCCACCCGCGCCAGCAGTTCCAGCGGTTCGATAGGCTGCACGACGAAATCCGCCGCACCCATATCGAGTCCGCGTAGGCGGTTTTCCACCGGGCTCTGCGCGGTGGCCAGAAGGACCACCGGGACAGCCGCGGTATTGTCATTGGCACGAACTCGCCGACACAACTCGAATCCGTCCATCCCTGGCGTATGGGTGCGCGCGAGCACCAGGTCCACGCCGCCCTCTTCGATCAAGCGCAAGGCCGCGTCCCCGTCAGGTGCCTCCACAAGCTTGTGCGTGCCCAGCGACTGTAATGCGTCCAGAACCGCGGCGCGGTTCTCACTGTCGTCGATAACCACGAGAATGCACGCCATCGCCCGTCCTGATTTCTACGCCCCGCGCGCCCAATCGAAAAACCCGGCGCACGCGCAAGACAAGGGAATCCCCAGACGCAGTCCGCGAATCCGCCGCGATAGTCTGAGGTGTGCGTTACTCATGGAGCAAGGGTCAGCTATTATCCGCCCGTACCCGACACCTTTTCAAGTCTGCTGCGTCTGCTGCGCGATGTGGGCAAGCGTGGGGATGGGTAGGCGGACGCAACCCGCAACGCGACAAGCGTTGTATAGTCTCGCCCGAGATGTATACGGCTCGCGCGGTGGCAGCGGTTCTCGGCATGAGCGTGGCACGCCTGCGCTCGTACCTGCGTTCCGGCATCGTCACCCCCACCCGCAACGAAAAGGGCGAGATGCGTTTTTCGTTCGCGGACCTTGTTCTCCTGCGCAAGGCCGAAGGCCTGATCGAGCAGCGCATACCCGCCCGCCGGGTGCGCGATGCCATCAAGAAGATCCGCGACGGCTTGCCCGCCGGCGCCTCGTTCCACCAGGTCACGCTTTCTGAGGAAGGCCAGCGAGTTATCGCCGATGACGGACATCGACGCTGGCACCCGGAATCGGGGCAGACCGTGTTCGATTTTCAAGGCCCGCTGCCTGACAGCAGCGGTGCCACGGTCACGTCCTTGGGCGACGCACGCACAGGCGCATCCCCCGCTGCGCGCCAGGAGCCGCCACTCACGGCGCACGACTTCTACAAGCGCGGCTGCTTGCTGGAAACCACCTCACCCGACGAAGCTGGCGATGCCTACCGGGCGGCGCTGGAATTGGAACCCGAGTTCGCCGACGCGCATGTAAACCTGGGCCGCTTGCTACATGAGGTGGGCGACGTGTACGCAGCCCTGGTGCACTACCGAGCGGCGCTCTCGCTCCGCCCCGGCGACGCCACCGCGGCCTTCAACGTCGGTGTGGCCCTGGAGGACCTCGGTGCAACGGTCGACGCCATCGCCGCATATCGGCGTGCGCTGGAATGCGATGCCCGCAACCCCGACGCCCACTACAATCTAGCGCGCCTCCTCGAACAAGACGGCAAGCCCGACTTGGCCGTGCGCCACCTGCTGCTATACCGTCAGTTGACCAAGAAGCGTTGATGGCAAGCGCAGGCGAAGAAACCGATCGTCCGTCGGCGACCGCGACGGTCATGGCAAATCGTGTCGAGGACATGCGTCGCCTGGGCGTGTGTCTTGGGCGGGCCATGCGCGTGGGTGACGTGGTTGCGTTGGTCGGCCCGCTGGGCAGCGGCAAGACCACCTTCGCCCAAGGGCTGGCGCAGGGATTGGGCGTGGCGGCTGACCGCCATGTGGCGAGCCCCAGCTTCGCCCTGGTCAACGAGCACCCGGGCCGAACCCCGTTCGTGCACGTCGATCTCTACCGCATACGCACGCGCGCTGAGCTGCCCGAGCTGGGCATCGAAGAAGCCTACGACCGAGCGGCCACGGCCATCGAGTGGGCCGACCGCTTTCCCGAGATTCTGCCGGCCGATCACTTGCAGATCACACTGGACGTGGACGATACTGGCCGGCGCCGACTCGACCTGCATCCCACCGGACCGCGCGCTATAGCGCTGGCGGCGGTCTTGGCGAGAACTTGATCGCCGGCCCCGGCATCCCTATGTTAGGGAGGTGGACACTATCCAGGTGATCTTCGGCGACGTTCGCCAACTGATGCCACCGCCCTACTGCGAGTTCGTTCTGGTGGCGACGGCTTTTCTGTGCGGCGCCCTGGTGGGCTTTGAACGGGAGAAGGGACACAAGCCGGCCGGGCTGCGCACGATCATCTTGATCTGCGTTGGGTCCGCCATTTTCACTGTGGTGTCGGCCAGCCCCGCCCTGGGCGGGCACGAGCCGGCCCGCATCGCCGCCCAAATCGTGACCGGGGTCGGCTTTCTGGGCGCGGGGTCCATTCTGCGCGACCGCCACCACATCTCTGGCCTAACCACCGCGGCCACCATCTGGGCCAGCTCGGGCATCGGCCTCGCGGTGGGGGCCGGCTACGCGACTGCGGGCGTGGTCCTGTCCGCCGCCGTGCTGATCACTCTGGGCTGGGTCCGCCGTCTGGAATTAGTGCTAAATGGCGCGTGTCAGGTGCAGCGAGTGCTGGTGGTGTACCAGCCTGGCCAAGGCAAGACGCGGGCTCGCATCACCGCGCTACTCGACGAGGCCAAGGGCCACATCGCCATCGGCGAAGACAGAGAACGTCCAGCAGGCATGCGGGAACTGAGCGTCGAATACTGCGGCTTTCATCGCGACCACCGCTGCGTGCTCGCCCAGTTAGCCGACGTCCCCGGCGTGGAAGCCCTGGAAACGTCGAAATAGCTACTCCGCTGCCTGGACACTGGTCGCGTGGGGAGCCGGCGAGCTTTGCTCGCCGCGCACCATCGCGGGAGGTTATGGGAACCCTCTCAGGGTTCCCATAACAGGGAACGCAGGTCGGCTTCGCTGCGCCGAACACCCTTCTCTTCGAACCACACCACGAAGTCGCAACCTTCGCGCCAGCGCGAGCAGCCCCACCCGCGCTTGCCAGTGATGAGATGCCCCACCCGGCAGCGTGGACAAAGCAGATCGCCGACGCTGTCGGTCCGGGCTGCGTCGGGCTCGTTCGTCGACACGAGACGAATCGCTGCGCTCGCCGGGGGCCGCGTCTTGCTGGGAGCTGACTTGCGCTCTCGCCCGGCGCCGCGTGCGCGCGCCCATTTCTTCCCCTTGCCTGCGTTCGCAGCCGGCAGCGGCACGGCGCGCATGGGAGCGGCGGCACGGATGGCGTCGACTACCTCATGCACATAGCGAGCAATATCGGCCATGAAAGCGTCGCGCTTGTCTTCACCGCGCGCCATGCGGGCCAGGCGCGCCTCCCAAGTCCCGGTCAACTCAGGCGAGGCCAAGCTGGGCACCGGCAACCCGTCGATGAGTGCCATGCCCACCGGTGTGGCGACCAAATGCTTGCCCTCCCGCTCCACGAAGCCACGCTTGAGCAAGGTCTCGATGGTGGCCGCGCGCGTGGCGGGAGTGCCCAGGCCGCTGTCCTTCATCGCCGCCCTCAGCTCCTCATCGTCCAGCGCGTCCGAGAATCCCCGCAGGTCTTCCATTCCCTCGCGCGACGAACCGCGTCCCGCAGAACCTGTCTCCGGCCGCGCGATGGTCTTGCCCGCGTTCTCCATGGCTGACAGCAGAGTCGCCTCGCTATGCCGCGCGGGGGGCTTGGTCTTCTTGGCCAGCGCATCGAAGCTACCGTCCAAGCGCTGGCCCTCGGCCAACGGAGGCAACACCGCTGGCTCATCCTCGTCGCCCTCTTTCTTCTTGCCCTTCTTTCCCCGGTCCTCCGCGTCCTCTCCGCCGAAGCCGGCCACCTCTTGCCACCCAGCCACCAACCGTACCTTGCCCCGAGCCACAAAGCGATCAGGCGGCGCGGGCGTAGCCGTGATCAATGAAGCATCCTCTGCGGGTACAGAGGCACTGCCGTCCTCGCCCTTGCCGCTTGCAAACGGCGCGGATTCGGTCCCCTGCCCCACCCTCACCACCACCTCAGTCTGTGCGAATTCGGCATCGGGATAGAAAGCCCCGAGAAATCGCCGCGCCACCAGATCGAAGACTCGGCGCTCGTTCCGCTCCAACCCGTCCAGCTTGGCGGACTTTCCCGTAGGCACGATGGCGTGGTGGTCCTGAATCTTGCTGTCGTCGAAAAAGCGCTTGCTCGGCCGTGGCTGATTCGCCAAGAGCGTCCGCGCGAAAGGCGCGTATTCGTCGAGCTCGGCCAGGCCGGCGAAGATCCTGGGCAAGGTAGCCGCCATGTCGCTCGACAGGTGGCGCGAATCGGTACGCGGATAGGTCAAAATCTTGTGCCGTTCGTACAGCGCTTGCGCCGCATCCAGGGTGGCCTGCGCCGACAGGCCGAAACGCCGGTTGGCGGTCCGTTGCAACGAGGTCAGATCGAAGAGCAGCGGCGGAGGTTCACGCGTCTTGCTCTGCTTCAGGCTTTCCACCACCGGGCCCTCGCGATCGACGGCCGCGCCATGCGCGCGACAGCGATCGCGCACCTCGGTGGCCACGCTCGTGCTGGCGAAACGCGTGGCCTTGTCGAGCGACCAGTTCGCGGCAAAGTGCGCGCCCTCCGTCGTGGTGAGCTCGGCCTTCAACTGCCAGTAGTCTTGCGGCGCGAAGTTCTGGATGGCCTTTTCGCGTTCAACCAGAATGGCCAGGGTGGGCGTCTGCACCCGGCCGATCGAATACAGCATGGAATCCGTGCCGCTGCGGTGGCGGACGGTTACTGCGCGGGTGGCGTTCAGTCCGACCAGCCAATCCGCCTCGGACCGGCAGCGTGCTGCGTCTGCCAGCTTCTCCAACTCAGCCCCTGGCTTCAGCGCTGAAAAACCCTGGCGAATAGCCTCGTCGGTCAACGAGGAGATCCAGAGTCGCCGGATGGGCAACCGGCTGCCCGCGAGCTGGTAGACGTAGCGAAAAATCAACTCTCCCTCGCGTCCTGCATCGCAAGCGTTGACCACCTCGGAGAAACGTTTGTCGCCGAGGAGCCGACACACCTCACGGAGTTGCTCACGCGTGCCCGGTACCGGCCGCAGCTTGAATTCTGACGGGATCATGGGCAGCGTGTCTAACCGCCAAGCCTTCCAGCGGCCGTCGTAGGAGGCCGGCTCTTCCAGCTCGACCAGGTGACCCACGCACCAGGTGATCACGCGATCCTTGCCGTCGAAGCAAGACTTTCCCGCCGGCCGCACCCCCAGCACGCGGGCGAGATCGCGCGCGACTGAGGGTTTTTCGGCGATCACCAGTTGCACCATGTGAGTTTATCGGAAGTTGCGCGAAGAAGGTGCGTAGCAAGCGACTAATTCTGGTGGATGGCCCAAAAAGGTCTCGGCTTCTGCGGCGAAAGCGGCTTCCCATCCGGGGCCCTGGTGAAACCCGGCGAATCGAGATCCGCGTCTCTCCCCGACGGGGAGAGGCCGCCGACGTCTGCGTCGGCGGGTGAGGGGCCGCCCGCACCGACGAAGCTTGAAACCTCGCTCTTTGCAGGTCTGACGGCCCCCAGTTCTCTCCCCGTCGGGAGTCCTTGCGGCCGTGCTCGTAGGCCTCGGTCCGGCAAAGGCCGATGTGAACTACGCCCTGGTGTTCAGCATCCGGTCGACCTCGAGTGAGCCGTCTTGATCTGATGTCCTGCTGCTACCCGCACCCGCCCCTCATGGCGTGATACGACCGATCTTGCCTGCTTCGGTAAACCAGAGGTTGCCGTCAGGCCCGGCTGTGATGCCCAAGGGGTAGCTGCTGGCAACCGGGAGTGGAAACTCGGTAACCCTCCCTTCGGGTGTAATGCGCCCGATCTTGTTGGCCTGCTGTTCGGTAAACCAGAGGTTGCCGTC
>PMJO01000104.1 GCA_003158455.1 Myxococcales bacterium
CCGGCGCTTCCGGTCCTCAAGTACATACGTACATTCCGGTCCGGTTCTCGGCCCTCCTTGCCAGCAGCCCGGATTGTCGGCCGGAGGCTAAGGGACATCGCGATCTGTGTCTCGCCGAAGTGCAGCGGGAGCTTGTCTCAACTTCCTTAATGTGTGGCCACAAAGGGGGCCTAGAGAGCCGGAACGGCTCCATCGTCCGGCAGACTGTGGTTCGGCCCGTCAAGGCTCGCGGTCGGCGCAAAGGGGCCGTCCGGCGTCGCTGAGGCATCGACTGAGGTGTCCGACTCTGCGAAGCCGTCACGCGCCTCGGCTGCATAGCCACCGTCAGATGGAGATATGCCAGCCGCCGCTGCAATTTGCCCAACCTGGTCCGGGCTCAGGGTGCTGGAACAGAGAGCGCCCTTGCAGCAGATGCGCACAGCTCCATGCAGTTGTGCGACTGGTTCGCATAGATACCCGGATGGGCAGTCGGCGTTTTTGTGGCAGATGACACTGCCGTTGGGAAGGTTCGGCGAGAAGGTGCACGATCCCAGCACCCACACTGCGGACACTAGGAAGCGGCGCTTGAATCGAAGCATGGTCGTCCGGGCTGGGGTGCGCACCTAGAACGCCATTTGCAGGCTGGCGCCCGCGCCCTTGGTCATGAACATGGGAGATACGCGGGCTGCACTCGGCCGAGGTTCATCGGAATCGGTCCCCATCCAGTAGAGCAGGCTGCCCGCGATCGCGGCCGCCGCCCCCACCCCGTAGCAGACCCATTGCAGGGTCTCATAGCGGTAGCCATCCGCCAGCTTCCCGCTGATAGCTGATGAATCGACCACGCCGTGCTTGGACTGGTTCTCGACCTCCCTTTGCGTCTGCTGGACCAGCAGGCCGAATACCACGCCGCTGGCCAGGGCCGCGGTCCCCAAGATGCCGACCCCGACGCCGACGTAGCGCAGGCCACGCCCGGGTTTTGGCGCGGGCGCCGGGAGATGGGTGGACACCGCGGTGGTGGCTAGTGCGGCCGTGGAGGTGGCCCCGGAGAGCGAGCGCGCTTTCTGCGGTTCGGTTTCGATTTCCGATTCCTGCGCCTGGGCGGCTCGGCCCGCCAGCAGGCAACCCACCAGCACCGCAAGCGTTCTAATCATCCTGTTCCTGCCGCTGGCCCGCGGGCGAACCAGGACAGTCAAATCCCCGAACTCGACATCAGCCTGCTTGATGGGTCCAAGGGATTCCACTTCCAGTCGTTCCATTTCTGACCTCACCCGATCGGGAATTCGGACGAGGTCGCGACTCGCGCGAGTCTATCCCATCGGGAACTGGATCAGGAAATCAGCTTCGCCACTGTCGTGCCCAGGTCAGCGGGCGTGGGTGCGATGGCGATGCCGGCCTCGCGCAAGACCGCGATCTTGTCGGCGGCCAGGCCCTTGCCCCCGCTGATGATGGCGCCGGCGTGCCCCATGCGGCGCCCGGGCGGCGCCGTCACGCCTGCCACAAAGGCAGCCACCGGCTTCTTCATGTTGGCCTTGATGAAGGCTGCGGCCTCTTCTTCCGAGGTGCCGCCGATCTCGCCGATGAGCAGGACCGCTTTGGTCTGCGGATCTGCTTCGAAAAGCGACAGGCAGTCGATGAAGTCCATGCCTTTGACCGGATCGCCGCCGATCCCGACGGCGGTGCTTTGGCCCAAGCCCAGCTCGGTGATTTGGAAAGCCGCTTCGTAGGTCAGCGTGCCCGAGCGCGAGACGATGCCAATCGAGCCTGGCTGGTGAATGTAGCCGGGCATGATGCCCAGCTTGGCCGCACCCGGCGTGATCACGCCCGGACAGTTGGGACCGACCAGGTTGCAGAGCGAGGCATCTAACACCCGCTTCGCCCGAACCATGTCCAGCACGGGGATGCCCTCGGTGATGCAGACGATAAGCTCGATGCCCGCGTCGGCGGCCTCGAGAATGGCGTCGGCGCCGCCGGGCGGCGGCACGAAGATCACGCTGGTGTTGGCTCCCGTCTTGGCCACCGCCTGCGCGACGGTGTCGAACACCGGAAAGCCTTCGTGCACGGTGCCACCCTTGGCAGGGGTCACGCCGCCCACAATCGGGGTGCCGTATTCACGCATCTGCTTGGCGTGGAAGGTCCCGGCCGCGCCCGTCAGACCTTGTACCACCACGCGAGTCTTGTCGTCAGCGAGGATCGCCATGGTCAGCTCACCTGTCGCTTGACCAGTGCGACCACCTTGCGCGCCCCGTCCGCCATGTCGCTGGCCGTGGTGATGGGCAGGCCGGATTCGGCCAGGATCTTGGTTCCCTGTTCCAGGTTGGTGCCTGCCAGCCGCACCACCAGCGGCACGCGCAGCCCCACTTCGGCCACCGCGCCCACTACGCCGGCCGCGATGACGTCGCACTTCATGATGCCGCCGAAGATGTTGACGAAAATGCCGCGCACATCTGGATCGGCAGCCAGGATCTTGAACGCCGCAGTGACCTTTTCTTGCGTGGCCCCGCCCCCCACGTCGAGGAAGTTGGCCGGCGCGGCGCCGAAGTGCTTGATGATGTCCATGGTNNCCGGCGCCGTTGACCATGCACCCGATGCTGCCGTCCAGCTTGATGAAGTTGAGATCGTGACCGCGCGCCTCACTCTCGCTCGGGTCCTCCTCGTCGAGGTCACGTAGCTCGGCGACCTCGGGGTGGCGATAGAGAGCGCTGTCGTCAAAGGTCATCTTGCAATCCAGCGCCAGCACGCGATCGTCGCTGGTCACCACCAGCGGGTTGACCTCGACCAGCGACGCGTCTAGCGTCACGAAGGCCTGGTAGAGCTTCTGCAAGAACGATGTGGCGTTGCGGGCGGCCGTGCCGGTCAGACCGAGCGCGTAGCTCAGCTTGCGCGCCTGGAAGGGCGCCAGGCCCAAGGCCGGATCAACATGTTCCTTCACGATAGCTTCCGGCGTGCGCGCGGCAACCTCTTCGATCTCCATCCCGCCCGCGGTCGAGACCATGACCACCACGCGGCTGCACCCGCGATCGACCAGCACGCCTACGTACAGTTCGCGCGCGATGGACACTCCTTCCTCGATCAGCAGGCGCCCCACCACGCGGCCCTCGGGACCTGTCTGGTGGGTGACCAGGGGCTTGCCCAGGATCTGGCTGGCCACCTGGCGGGCGGCATCGGCGCCCTTGACCAGCTTGACCCCGCCGCCCTTGCCGCGGCCACCAGCGTGGATCTGGGCCTTGACCACCACCGTCTGACTCTTGCTTGCGCCGATCACTTCTTGGATGGCGTGGTCCAGACTGGCGGCGCCAACCACCGGGATTCCCAGCGGCACCGGTAGACCGTGTTGGCTCAGCAATTGTTTGGCTTGGTATTCGTGTATCTTCATGCTCGACCGAGGGACGCGGAAGGTTCAGTAGCCCGCCCCAGACGCGCGCAGCGTGCGTCGACCGCGCAATCTCGCCGCTTGGCGCGCCAGCGATGCGAAGGTCACCTTGCGCAGTTCGCGCTCGGTCGCGCGATGAATCTTCATCCACACGGGATGAACCGGGCAGGTTTCGCGCAACGGGCAGGCGCGCGGATCGAGAACACATGGGCGCGGCGCCATCCTGGCCTGGGTGATGTCGATGACATCGAGGAGCGAGAGGGTGGTGGGATTGCGCGCCAGCACGAAGCCGCCGTGTACGCCCCGGGTGGACGCCACCACCCCGGCGCGCACAAGCTGCTGCAAGATCTTGGCGACAAACAGGTCGGGCGCAGAGGTCGCCTTCGCGATCTCGCCCTTGGTCGCCAGACGGTCGCGCGTGCGAGTCAAGTAGACGAGGCAGCGGATGGCGTAGTCGACTTGTCGAAAGAGGTACACGTAGGTCCGATTATGCAACGAGTACAGTCAAGAGACGAGCAACTTCTTGCAGGCGCGCCTGGTTCGGATTTTTTCGCCGTCCTCCGCGGTGGCTGGCCCGCCACCACGACGCGCCAACCATGGCCGTGCAGGGAGTCGTGAGCCATCCGGTGAATCAGAAAAGGGGACCGCATTTGGCTAGTTTCTCTGCTTCGCGATGCTATATTTCAGAGCGCTAGGTTGTCTTGGAGTATGTGTCCTCTTGCTCCCTGTTTTACGTACCTGACTGGCCGCGGAGATCTTGCGTCACGCGCGGGGGTTCGTGGCACGTCCGGGTTGACGGTGCTCGGCGTTGGGTCATCGGATGCGTGCCGAAGATCGTCGCACGACGGAGACGTTTGGGCCAGGTCTTGCTCGCTTCGCCTTGAACCGCTTGCGAAAGTGTTGTCGGTATGAAATCAACCGCACCCTTCATGGATGTCGTGGACATGATCGCCGAATACGGCGGTCAGGCCCTCGACGACTGCTACCAGTGCGGCACCTGCTCGTCGGTGTGCCCGTGGGGAGATTTTCGTGATTTTCGCCTGCGCAACCTGATCCGGCTGGCCCAGTTCGGCATCGAGGGCTATGAGGGCGAGGATCTATGGATGTGCACCACCTGCGGGATGTGCCTAGATCGTTGTCCGCGCGGGGTGAAGACCGTCGACATCGTACGCAGCATTCGCAACATCATGGGCGAGGCCGGAACCCTGCCGCCGCTTCTGCAATCGGCCTTGTCGGGCCTGGAAGGCAATGGCAACCCCTGGGCTGGCGATCCGGACAAGCGATCGGCGTGGGCCTCGGAAGTGGGGCTGCGACCGCACACTGAAGAGAGTGAGATCCTGCTCTATACCTGCTGCACGCACGCCTACGATCCGCGCAACCTCAAGGCGCAGCGAACCCTGGCGCGCCTGCTGGAAAAGGCGGGGGTGAAATGGGGCAGCCTGGGCAACCAGGAGAAGTGCTGCGGCGATCCTGCGCACAAGGGTGGTCGTAAAGACGTCTACGAGACTCTGCGCGACGGGAACACCCAGCAGATTCGCGGTCTTGCGCCCAAGAAGATCGTGGTGACTTCGCCCCACTGCCTGGAGAACTTCAAGAAGAACTATGAAGGACTGAAGGGCATGACCGTCATTCACGTGGCGGAGTTGTTGCGCGATCTTATTCGCGACGGACGGCTCAAGCCGGAAAAGCCGGTCAAGGCGCGCGTGGCCTACCACGATCCGTGCTACCTCGGCCGGCACAACGGGATCTACGATGCGCCTCGCGAGGTGCTCAAGGCCATTCCCGAACTGGAACTGGTCGAGCTGTCGCGCCACCACGAGGACAGCCTGTGCTGCGGCGGCGGCGGCGGTCGCATGTGGTCCGACACGCCGGTGGCGGAACGCTTCAGCGTGCAGCGGATCAACGACGCCTGCGCGGTCGGGGCGCAGTCGCTGGCCACCGCCTGCCCGTACTGCGTGCTCATGCTGACCGACAGCCTGGGCACAGTCGGCAAGCAAGACGCACTTGAGGTGGTGGATTTGGGCGAATTGCTAGCCCGCTCGGTTGACATGGGGACCCTGGAAGGGT
>PMJO01000305.1 GCA_003158455.1 Myxococcales bacterium
TGGCTGCGGATAGGCTTGCGGGTATCCCGGTTGGGGATAGGCTTGTGGCTGCGGGTATCCTGGGGTTTCAGGCTGAGGCGGCGCTGGTGGATACCCGGGCTGCTGAGTCGGGTACTGCGGATTCTGTTGTGCCTGGGCGGCGCTCGGCGCGAAAACGCTGGCCAGCAAAAGACCCAGGGATAGAGCAATTGTCCGGTCCAACATGCGCATCTGTACCCTCCTCGGTGGGGACCTTTGTATCACGAGTTGCACTGCGCTGGGGGTTGAGGGAGCCAAAGACTGAAACGACCAGTCAGAGGTGGCTCTCCAACTGACCGTTTTTGCTAAACTTTCTTGGAGCGGGCGAAGGGATCTACGGCTGGCCGCCCGGGAACTCGCTCTCGACCCCTCCTCGCTGTGCTATATACCGGCCCGCCAAGGATCCGGTTCCCATGAGAGAAGCACCCAGTCCGCGCTACCAGCTGGTCGACAGTGTGCCTGGGTTCGTGGTCGTCGAGCGCGCGGCGCCTTCCAACCAATCTCGCTGCTACTTCTGCGCCGAGGCAACCGCCCCCAAAGAGGCGTACCGGGAGGGGGATCAGGAATGGCACTTCGAGGAGGCTGCGCAGTCGTTCCAGTTCTCGGTGCGCGACAACGCGACCGGCGAGGTGGCTCGCTTCCACGAGCTGCTCGGGCTGCTCTACTACGCGTGCCTTGAGCCGGGCTCCAAGCTGCATCGCATTGGAGAGGTCGCCCACTCGGTCGGCATCTCGATCTATATCGCCATCACCTACGATTCTCCCGACGGCACGCCCTGTGAGGTGGCGCCCAGCAAGCTCGAATGGCTCAACCGGGCTTTCAACGACCGCATTCGCACGCCCGGGAAAAAGATCCTCATCCTTCCCGACCTATTCGGGATCCAAGAGCAGGTGTCGAGCGGCCAGATCATGCTCGACTTCAGCCTGACCACCATGGCATAGCGAAACGATTCCGTCGCCTAATTGCCCAGGAGAGACACACATGAGACTGCAGCAGATCGCCGACAAACTGGGGCTCGAAAAACTCACCCCGGTGTTCGACCAGGACATCGACGGGGTCTACATCTCCGACATGATCAGCGACGTGATCGCCAACGCCAAGCCGGGCAACCTGCTGGTCACCGTGCAGGTACACGCCAACGCGGTCGCGGCGGCCAACCTGGTCGACGTCTGTGCGATCGTCCTCGCCCAGGGCAAGCGGCCCAGCGACGACGTCCTGCGTATGGCAGAGAAGGCCAAGATCACAGTCCTGTCCACACCCCTCAATCGCTGGCAGGTAGCGAGCAAGCTCTATGAAGTGGGGCTGCGTTAGGCGAACCGTCCCGTGCAGCTGCGGCACGTTGTATCTGTGCTCACCTGTGAAATCCTCTCGGGGGATGACCTCCTCGATTTGGATATAGCCTGCTGCTTTGCCGCAGATTTGATGAGCGACGTGCTGGCCTCTGCGCCCAACGGGGCGTTACTGGTCACCGGGCTGGCCAGCTCCCAGATGGTGCACACCGCGGAGGTGGCCGACCTGGCCGCCATCGTCCTGGTGGCTGGCAAGCGTCCAGAAGTTGAGGCGCTGGCGTTCGCCCGACAACGCAAGCTGCCCCTGCTGCTCACCGGACTCAGCATGTTCGAGGTTTGCAGTCTCCTGTCTCAGCACGGACTGCGGGGCGCCGTGCGGAAGGAATGAGCGGTGGACCGGGACAGCCTCTACCGCGAGAGTTTCCCGATCAAAGGGGATGACTTCGAGCGCGGTGGCGAGGTGGCGACTCGGGTCAAGGGGCTATTGCAGCAACTTGGTCTGCCACGCGACGTGATCCGCCGTCTGTCCATCGCCAACTTCGAAGCCGAGATGAACGTGGTCATGTACGCCCGCGAGGCTACCCTTGAGGTCCTGGTGTTCCCCGACTTGATTCGCGTCCAGGTGGTGGATCGAGGCCCTGGGATAGCGGACATTGACTGGGCCATGCAGGAAGGCCACTCCACCGCCACCGAAGCCATGCGAGCCCGGGGCTTCGGGGCCGGGCTCGGGCTGCCCAACATCCAACGCAACACGGACGAATTCGAGGTCAAGTCCGACGTGGGCGTCGGCACCACACTCCGGTACGCGGTCCACACGACCTCGCGTCCCAAGGAAGGCTAGGAAACGATCCCGTGGCAGAGCGAGAGCCCGCTATCATCGCCGATCACAGCCTGTGCATCGGGTGTTCTGCCTGCACTAGGGTGTGCCCGACACATGCGCTGCGGGTTCGTGACAAGATCGTCCAGAGCAAGCAGGAACGTTGTCTGAAGTGTGGCGCTTGCATCTTCGCCTGCAAGCACGGCGCCCTGCGCGCGCACACCTCGACCTCGGCGGATTTGGAGCGATTCAAGATACGGGTGGCACTTCCCTCGCTGGTGCTCTACGGTCAGTTTGGCGAAGACGTCCGTCCGGGCCAGATTCTTCGCGCTTTTCGCTCCCTGGGTTTCGACCTTGCCTGCGACATCTCGTGGGTCTGCGAGATGGTGGCCACGGCCAGCGACGCCTATCTGACCGACTGCCGTGGGCCCTGGCCGCAGATCTCCATGACCTGTCCCGCGGTGGTTCGGCTGATCCAGCTGAAATACCCGGATCTGATTCCCCACTTGGTTCCCATCGATCCGCCGTGTGAAGTGGCGCCGCGCGTGTATCGGGGGCGGCTGGCCGCCGAGTATGGGGTGAAGCCCTCGGAAATCGGGATGTTCTACATCAGTCCCTGCACCGCGCTGGTGGACGCCATCGAGCGGCCTCTCGGCCGCCGGCCCTCGTCGCTCGACGGTGCGTTCTCAATTTCCGAGCTGTACGGGCCGCTTCTGCGCGCTCTGCGCAACAGCCCGGATAGCGACTCGGACGAGCCAGTGAGCATCCGCGGTTTGCGTTGGGTCATGGCGAGCGGCGAGATCCCGGGCATGCGCAACGTCAACTCGATCTCGGTCAAGGGGTTGCAGGACGTGACCTACGTCCTGGACCGCATCGAGGCTGGGCGCTGCTACGGCGCCGACTTTGTCAACGCCTACATTTGCAGCGATGGTTGCTTTAGCGGGCAGTTGACCATCGCCGGCCGCTACTCGGCCCAGCGCTATCTGCACGAAATCATGCGCCGGATAGGGGACTCGCCTCCAGTCAGGGAAGAGCGGGTTCGCAGCCTGCTGCAGACACGCATCTTCGATTTCGACGACGCGATCATACCCCAGCCGGATTCGCCTCCCGCCGGGGACCTTCGCCAGGCGGCTGCGCGGCAGCGGCAGAAGCGCGAGCTCTGGTCGCGGCTACCCAAGCGGGACTGCGGAGCCTGCGGCGCGCCGGACTGCGACAGCCTGGCAGGAGACGTGGTGGATGGCGAGGCCGAGCTGACCGACTGCCCGTTTTTCCGCCTGGAGCAGCTAGCGCGGGATGCCCCGTTTTCCAAGACCGCAGCCTGTTCCACGCGCTTCGCGGTGATGGCCTGTTGTCCGCATTGCAGTACGATGCTCACCCAGGGGCCACACCTGGAGATCGCTGCGGTCACACCTGGCTCGGAGCGGCCGGTGCGCGCCCGGCTGAGCGCTGTGGTCGGCGAGATGGGTGCCAAACTGAGCGGCGAGGGGCCCGAGGGCACGACCATGCAGATCAGATGTCCCGAGTGTGGGGCGAGCCTGGAGAGCACGGAGCGCTGCAGTCTGTGCGGCGCGCCGCTGGCGCGGCTGAATCTGCGTGGGGGAGGGACATATCAGCTCTGTTCGCGGCGGGGCTGCGGCGGACAGACCATCTCCGGGCCGTGCACCAGCGAGGGCCTCGTCGCCCTGGCCGGGTACGCGTCCGATTCTTCCCAAGAAGGCAGTTGAAGGGTTTGCATTTCGGATACAGTTCCGTATCGAGCATAGGAGGATTCGATCTCGTGGAAGCACATCGCAAGTTCGATTTCCAGAACCAGCACTATTTTGGCCAGGAGGGCCGGCTGATCCCATTGCTGCAGAAGGCACAAGAAAGCGAGGGCTACCTCACCCGCGACCGCATCCTGGAAATTCACCGCGAGACCGGGATTCCCCTGTCCAACATCTACGGGGTCGCCACCTTCTATGCCCAGTTCCGCATGACCCCGGTGGGCAAGAACCTGATCCGGGTCTGCCACGGCACGGCCTGCCACGTGGCCGGCGCCAAGGACATCAGTGAAGCCGTCGAGGAGACCTTGCAGATTTCCAATGGACAGACCACGGCTGACCGATTGTTTACGCTGGAGACGGTCTCGTGCATTGGTTGCTGCAGCCTAGCCCCGGTCATCATGATCAACCACGACACCTACGGGAACCTGAACGAGCGTCAGGTCAAGAAGGTGATCAAGCAGGTCCAGACCGCAGGGGCCGCTGGCAAGCGAGGCCAGGCGTGATGAAGGTTCTGGTGGGGTTGGGGACCTGCGGGATCGCGGCGGGTGCCGAGCGCACCTACCAGGCGCTGCTTGATCGCCGCGCAGCGAACGGATCGAGCTTCACCTTGGCCAAGACCGGGTGCATCGGCATGTGTTACCGCGAGCCGATCATCGAGTTCAGGCACCCGGACGGCCGGCGCTACCAGTACGGCAACGTGACCCCCGACAAGCTGGATCGCCTGTTCGCCGAGCACGTCGAGGGCGGGCGTCCGGTGGGGGAGTGGTTGCTGTGGTCGGAGGACGGCACGGGCAGCGAGCAGGCCTACTACGCGCAGCAAACCCGCATCGTGTTGCGCAACTGCGGCATCATCGACCCGGAGTCGATCGAGGACTACCTGGCGGTGGGTGGCTATCAGGCGCTCGGTCAGGTGTTGGAACAGAACAAGCCCGACGATTTGATCGCAGCCATCATCCAGTCAGGCCTGCGCGGGCGGGGCGGCGCCGGATTCTCTACCGGGATGAAGTGGCGTTTCACCCGCATGGCCAAGGGGGATCACAAGTACGTGATCTGCAACGCCGACGAGGGCGA
>PMJO01000160.1 GCA_003158455.1 Myxococcales bacterium
GTCGTTGACCGGCGTGCAGGTCGGTTGGATTACGAAGCAGTGGACCCCACGGACGTTCTCATTGATTTCGACGTCCGATTCACCGTCGGCAAAGCGCCTGACATTGGCGCGACCGACGTTGGTGTCCAGGTAGCGACACACCTCTTCCGCAATCTCGTGGTTGGCGTTGCCGCTGAATATTCTGAATGGCTTGGTCACTTCGGATCCTGTCCCCGCGGATGGGGATATCCCCCTCGGAGGGCGCGAATACTGCCACCCACAGATCCAGGTGTCAACGGAAGGCTCGGCCACGACCTCCGTCTTCACCCAACGGGTGTCATTCGAGCGACCGCGAGACGGCTGTGCAGCGACTTCGACGACATTCGAAGAACAACATCGAAAGGTCAGGCTCGCCCGCCTCGGCCCTATAGCTGCGCGGATGCCAGGTAGAACTTGTTGTTGCGGTCGTCGACGATCTTCAGCGACGGCCGCGCGGCTTCGGGCAACATGCCTCGCAGCGAGTCGAAGCGCGTCCGCTCGACCACGAAGAAGATCCGCTTGCCCGGGTTGCGTCCCAGGAAGTCCTTCAGGTCCTCCGCGTTGCGGTCGCCGAGAAAGACCGTGCGTTTTTCCTTGGGCCCCTCGTAGATCTCGTTCTGCGTGTAGAAGTTCTCGCCCCGCCAATACATCTGCCACGCGGCGAGCCGCTCATCGGGCGAGTGCCGTTGCCGGTAGTAGGTCGCGATGAGGGGTTTCTGCGACCAGTGGTCGGACACGTGCTTCATGTAGACGTCGAGCAGGAAGTACGTGAAGCACAAGACGGTAAGGACCAGCCCGGCGGCGGCCGCGGTTCGCAGTCGCGGCCAGGCTACCAGCAGGGCAGCGACGGAGAACAGGCCGGCAAACACGGCCAGGGTGATCCGGTAGTCAAGCTCGGGCGGCCAAGGCCGGCCTTGCGGCGTGTTGATGTAGTCGTAGGAAAACAGCCAAACGAAGTGTTGCGCATTCTTCTGTAGCCCGGCCAAGTCGAAGGTCACCAGGAGCAGCAGCGGAATTCCTACCAGCGCGGCCAGCAGCGCCAGCCGGCCCCGCGAACGGCCCAGAATATCGTCGACGAAACAACCCACCACGATGGCCAAGCCGGGCAGGGCGGGCAAGATGTAGTGATGGAATTTCGTCATGGACAGGGACACCACTGCGTAGCCCGCCACGAACCAGATGGCGCCGAAGCGGAGCACCTCGCGGCGTTTCGAGATGGTGGTTTCACTGGGCGCGCCGGCTGCGCTGACCCGGCGGAAGGGGCGCATCACCACCCAAGCCAGGGCCGAGGGCGCCAGGGCAATCCACGGGAACACACCGTAGCCCAGCTCGCGGATGAAGTATTCAAAAGATCCGCGATCACCGTGCCGGCCGAGCACCAGGCGGCGCCAGTGGTTGTCGCCGTATAGCTCGTTCCAAAATGGAAAACCGTGCCGAATCAGCATGGCGTGGTGCCAGGGCACGGCGACCAGGGCGCAGGCCAGCAGGGCGAGGGGTAGGGCAAGCAGAAGCTGGGCGCGATCCAGGCGCCGCCAGTTCCAGGTGAAGAGAAGATAGGCCAAAAACACGATCACCGGCAGGCCGAGCCCGGCCAGACCCTTGGCCAGTATGGCCAGCCCACACAAAATGGCCGCGAGGTGGAGGTAGAACGGCGCTTTGAATCGAATTTTCGCCGCGAACCACACGAAGGCGAGAAAGCCCATCATGTAGGGCAACATGGCGCCCCAGCCCGAGACATGGAGATTGCGCTGGGGCCAGATATTCCACGGTTGCAGCTGAATGGAATCGACCACGATCTGCGGCAGCACGGTCAATGCCAGCAGGCCGATGGTCAGATAGAAAGACACGTGGTGCGGCCATGAGATCCACCCCCAGCGCCGCCGGGGCAGTTCCTGGTCTTTGTCATCGAACAAGGCCAGCGCGCAAAGGGCCAGGGCCATGGTCATGGGCCCGATAAAGGCCATGTCGGTCATGGCCTGCCGGGCCACCAGACTGAACATAGGAAAGGTGGCCAGCGCCAACACCGACAGCAGGCCCGCACGGCGGCTGACGAAACGGGAAACCGCCAAGTATACGCCCGCAAGCGCCAGCAGCGACATGAGCAGGAACGGCAGGCGCAGCGCCCATTCAGGCCTGGCAGAGATGGCGAATGTTCCGGCCGCAGGGTGGCCCAGCCCGAAGACGTAGAGTGACAGACTGATCAACCAGAAGCTGAGCACCGGCTTGGACCAGAAGACCTCGGGATCGATGGGCGAGCCCGGCCACCACAAGCTGATGAAGTCCCCGCGAGTGACCATCTGGCGCGCGACCTCGCCGTAGTGGGTTTCCCAGGGATCCCACAGCCCATACGAACCGGCAAACGGAAGGTAGAGCAGCAGGCCAAAGAGGATGACCAAGATGATCATCTGCCGTTCGGAAAGACGGTCGAGCATTGCCGACCACGGGGCACGGATCGAGCCGGCGACCGCGGGGGCCGATGCATTGTTTGACTCTTGGGGTGTCATACGGGCGAGGGGATGCGAATCTAGTCGCCTCGCGCGCGTCTGTGAAGCGCGAAGGCGCCGAGGGCGAAGATCAGGGTCGCGGCCATCCCCGGCAGCCAGATGCGGGTGAGCTGGGGGAGCCAGTATTTCGCTGGCGCAATGCCAGGGCTGTGCCGACGCACGAAATCGATCTGCGCGGCCAGATATGTACCTGGCAAGCTCAGGGTGGCCAGCGCTGCCAGAAGTCTAACCCAGCGGCTCATGTGGGACGGAGTATAGCCAGTTCGGGGCTTGCTGCCTGTACCTCGGAGTTACGACCCTGGGAGCGCCGCGCGGGGCGGCAAGCCCACCGCCGGGGGTGGCCGACGGTGACATCCACTATCCGATGCGCTAGCGTTGGGCCTCGCCCTTGTTGAACACGACGGTCAGACACATCGATTTCCGCGAAGCCGATCAGGTCTTCGGTTTCGCCCGATGGGAGAGCAAGCATGGCTGATTCGGAGCATGTCAAGGTCGTGATCGTGGGTGGCGGGCCGGCCGGGTGCACGGCTGCGATCTACGCGGGTCGCGCCAATCTGGCGCCGGTGATGTTCGAGGGCGGCGGCTTGCTCATCGAACCGGTCACCACACCCGGCGGGCAGCTCACCATCACCACGGAGGTGGAGAACTATCCGGGATTTCCCCGCGGGATCATGGGGCCGAAGCTGATGGAACTTTTGCGCACACAGGCCGAGCGCTTCGGGACGAGCATCCGCACCACCGACGTGACCGCGGTGGATCTCGGCGCACGGCCATTCCGCATCACTGCCGGAGAAGACGTCGTGGCCGACAGCCTCATCATCGCCACCGGGGCCACCGCCAAGTGGCTGGGTATTCCCTCGGAGGANNTCGCGCATCATGCTCGATCGCGCGCGCAACAACCCCAAGATTCAGCTCATCACCAACGCGGTCATCGACGAGATTTTGGGGCAATTGCCCAGGCCGGGCGTGACCGGTGTGCGCCTGCGCGACACGCGCACGGGCGCGACGCGCGAACTGGGCTGCGGCGGCGTGTTCATGGCCATCGGGCATCATCCCTCCAGCGATCTGTTCAAGGGCAAGCTGGACATGGACGAGGTCGGCTACATCCTGACCAAGCCAGGCTCGACTGCAACCAACGTGGCGGGCGTCTTTGCCTGCGGGGATGTGGCCGACCATGTCTACCGCCAGGCGATCACGGCCGCTGGCACCGGTTGCATGGCCGCCATCGACGCTGAGCGCTTTCTCGCGCACGGGTAGGGTGGTTTTCAAAAAGAAGGAGACGACGATTCATGAGCGCTGACCTACGCGGGAAATGGGCACTCATTACCGGCGCCAGCCGGGGCATCGGCCGGCAATTGGCCTTGGGCTTGGCCGAGCAGGGTTGTCACCTGATCCTGCACAGCCGGGACAGGCAACACACGGCCGCGCTGGAGAAAGAGTTGGCAGCCCGGAATCGGCGCGGGTTGGGCCTTGCGGCCGAGTTGTCCGATCAAGCCGCGGTTGACCGACTGGTCGACCAGGCACTGGCCCTGTCCGGTGGACTCGACATCGTCTACAACAACGCGGCCATCATGACGCCATTCCAGAACGACTGGCTGGCCACGCCGGCCGAGCATTACCGGCAGTCTTTCGAGGTGAATGTGATTACCCCGATCCGGATCACCTACCGTGTCCTGCCGGTCATGCGTGCGCGAGGCTGGGGCCGCATCGTCCAGGTCACTTCAGGTATCACAAACGAGCCGGAACTAATGGCCTATGCCGCGTCCAAGGCGGCGCTCGACAAGTTCGTGCGTGATGCGGCGCCGTCGCTGCGCGGTTCGGGTGTGCTGATGAACCTGCTCGACCCAGGCTGGCTGCGCACGGATCTGGGCGGACCCAAGGCGCCCAACTCAGTGGAATCAGTACTCCCGGGCGCCCTGGTGCCGGCGCTACTCGACGACGACACCCAGGGCAGACTTTTTCGCGCTCAGGACTACGCGGGGTAAGCTCCGCAGAAGTCGAGAGGTACCCCATGATTTTCGATGTTCTCGCCAATGCCGATCGCTACGCCTTGGTCCACCCACTTTTTGCCGAGTGCTTTGCGTTTCTCAGAGACACCGACCTGGCCAGCTTGCAGGTGGGGCGCCAGTCGCTAGGCTCGAGCGGATGCACCGTGATAGTCAGCGAGTCTGCACCCAAGGCCAAGGAGAGTGTGCGGCTGGAAGGCCACCGCGCCTTCATCGACATCCACTACATGATTGCAGGCGAGGAGATCATCGGCTACGTGCCGCGCGCCCATTGCCGGGAGATGTCAAACGACGTGCCCAACGATTTCCAGGAACTGCAGGGAATCGCCGAGTACCTGACCCTGCGCCCGGGCTGCTTCGCCATCTACTTTCCCGAGGACGCTCATCGCCCCGGCATCGGCACCGGAGCGCATAGCGGTTCCATCCGCAAGATCGTGATCAAGGTACCGGTGCAGCGCTGACAGAAGTTGGCTTTTTCACCACAGAGATCACAGAGGCCACAGAGCCGGATCGGATGCAAGGAAGGGTGAGGTGTGAGCCGAACCTGTTCTTCCCATCCGCTCTCTGTGTTCTCTGTGCTCTCCGTGGTGAAAAAGCTAGCTTCCCTCGCGGAAGAAGGCGTTTCGCTTCGGATCGTTGTAGGTCGCGTACTCGATGGGCCAGGGGGTGATTTGGCTCTTGCCGTTTTCGTACGACAAGGTGAGTGCCATGGGCTTGACCAGCCGGTAGCTGGACTGAGGCGGCAGATCGTGGTTGTCGAGGCCACCCGCCGAGAACAGCGTGATCAATAGTAGATTTTCGTCGTCGTAGTTGCGCCGGAAGCCTTCGAGAATTTTCTCGTGCCCGCGCACCAGGGTGTGACAGCCGATCCGCTGCAAGAAGCGCTGGGCCTGCAGGCGCCCAAAGGGGAAGCGGGCGCTTTGCTCTTGCAGGGCGGCCGGAATCACATCCACCGACGACGGATCGCTCCACATCATCTCGAAGCGCAGATCCGGGTCATTCAGGCTGCCCAGATCGTGGAAGCGATTCTTGAAGGTCCGGTCGCGAGGAATGCCGCCATGGACGAAGAGCGTATGATCGAAAAGGAAAGCGGTAGGCAATGCGTCGAACAGGCGCATGTAGTCGCGGAAGACGTCGTTCGGGGCCCGACCCTTCAGCGAATCGATCGCCTCGGATGGCTTCACGCCTCCGAGAATCTTGCCCTCGAACTCGATGAAGTATTCGTGGTTGCCGCGCAGGAGCACCACGTGCTCGGGCGCCGTGCAGAAGAGCAGCAAAGCCGTGCGTAGCACGCCATTGAGGCTGAAGATGCCGCGGTCGATGTAGTCGCCCAGCAAGACCAACTTGGGCTCGGGATAGACGGTGGGGTCTTCGCGGAAAAGCCGCACCTTCTCGAAGAAGCGCGCCTGCATGATGGCCGCTTTCAGGCAACTATAGCAGCCGTGCAGATCCCCGAGCACGGTGATCTCGTAGCGGCGGCCGGGCTTGGGCGGGCAGGCCCAAGTGTGGCCATCGAGCAGTAGTTCCTCGCCGGCCAAGTCGTCGAGGGTGCGCTTGCCGGTCAGCTTGCCGCGTCCCTTGTCGCGCCACTCCTGCAGGATCTGCCGGGTCCGGGCCATCGTCTGCCGGTCGGCCGCGATTTGCTGGTTCATCAAGCGCAAGTCAGGCGCGTAGCCGTGCTCGAACTGATCGAAGAATGGGTGAAGCGCGGCGCCCGATGCCTTCTCCACGACGGGCTCGACGGTAGTGGTCGCGGGCACGCCGTCGTCGAGCAGCTCGACCCGCAGGTCCGCCTCGAGCAGCTCGGCCAGCTCAGCGCGGAACTTGATCTCGGCCGGGTGGGCTTCGCCATCGGCCATAAGCAGCTCGTCGATGGTGTCCATCAACTGCTCCTGGCCGGCGCGGTCGAACTGCTGGAAGATCTCGAAACAGCGCAGCTTGAGTCGGCTGTGAACGAACTTGTCGCTGTCTTCGTCGTGGGATACGGCTTCGGTGAAGAGATCGGCGACTTGCAGGTCGATAGCCTCGAAGACTTCGTGGAAATGCACGGTGTACTTGGCCACCAGCTCGGCCTGGGCCGCGGTGGTCAGCGCCCCCGCGCCCTTTGCCACCCGGTTTTCGACCAGTCGCTTGATGTAGGTGCGGACGAACATCTTCTCCGACAGGTCGAACTCGCCATCTATGTGACCGAAGGTCGTCAGATAGAAGATGACCGCCCGCATCTGCTCGTCGGCGACTTTAGGATCGGCGTCCAGCTCCAGCATGGCGGCGCCATTGTAGCGTGGGTTGCGCGAAGGTGGGACGTTCTTGGAGATCCTGAACGCCGGCAGGCGTCTGTGGCATAATCTCCCGATGATTGACACGCCTGGAATCGAGTCGGCCAGTGAGCCGGTGAGCATGGACGATGTGGCTGCGGTCACGCCGGCGCCGTCCGGACAGGCGAGCGTGGCGCAGGACCAGATGGCGGCCTTTCTTGCGCGGGTGGCCCTGTTCGCCGACTTACCCCTGGTGTATCTGCGCCGGATTGCCGCACTCGGCTCGGAGGAGAGCTATGCCCGCGGTAGCCTGATCTTCAAGGAAGGATCGGCAGGCGACAAGCTGTACCTCATTCTGTCGGGCTCGGTGCGTATCAGCCGTCAGGTGCCGGGCATGGGGGAAGAGGCGCTGGCCATTCTCAAGACCGGCGACTACTTCGGGGAGATGGCGCTCATCGATGATTTTCCGCGCAGCGCGGATGCGCTGGCCCACGAGGCCTGCCGGCTTTTCGTGCTCAACAAGGATCGCGTCGCGGACCTGCTGTTCGTCGACCGGGACCTGGCCTACGATTTGCTTTGGACCTTCGTGCGAACCCTATCGGCGCGCCTGCGCGAGACCAACGACAAAATGACCTTCCTGGCGGTCAGCAGCCGGTTCTAAGATGCGCGGTTTCCCGCGAGGGACCGCCAGCAGGGCAAGGTATGGACCCAGAAGTCAAGAAGATGTGGGCTATTGCTGGCAGCACGGGCTCGGTCGGGCTTGAAATTGCCCTGGCCATCGGCATAGGGTACTTCGGCGGACGGTACTTGGACGGGAAACTCGGGTCGGCGCCCTGGCTGGCATGGATCGGCTTCGCGGCGGGTGTCGGGGCTGGCATCAGGGCGCTAATTCGCGTGACCCGCACCTACCAGAAGTCCCTCGAGAACGACAACGGACCCAAGCCCCCATGACGAAAAGACCTCTTGCCGTGATCGAAAAGACCAACCTGGTTCTGGCCGTGGGCGTGACCGCGTTGGGCGGGCTGGTCTGGGACAAAGCGGGTCTTTTGGCTGCGGGCGTGGGTGCGGCCCTGGCGTGTCTTAACCTGTGGGCCATCCACCGACTGGCCGGGCGGGCCATCGCGCGCGCCACGGCCGGGGACACAGCCGCCGCAACGGGGCTGCTGGCCGCCCTGGGGGTGAAGATGCTGATTCTCTTCGCGCTGGTATGGGTCGCCATCCGCGTCTACAATCTCGCCCTCGTGCCGTTCGCTATCGGGATTTCGATTCTTCCGGTCTCGCTTGTCATGGCGGGGCTGTGGATCGGTTCAACGGTTGGGGAACAAGGCAAGGCGTAGCCATGGGTCCTCACTCAACCTGGTTTGAACTATTCCCCGGCTACCAAACCCTGCAGGAGAACCTGCAAGTCTATCTCGGTCGTCGCTGGACCTGGCAGGTGTTCACCGCCACCCACTTTGAGATCAGCCACATCCTGGGCGGGCTGTTGGTCTTTCTGTTGCTGGCCTTCTTCGCCATACGCTACTCCGCAAGCATGCGCAAGTCGCCCGACGCGGGTGCCGTGCCGCCGCCGCATTTCTGTCTGCGCAACCTGCTCGAGCTCCTGGGCGACATGATCTACGGCTTGATGGAAGGTCCCATGGGGGCCAAGAACGCGCGTCGCTACCTGCCAATCATCGGCTCGCTCTTCCTGTTCATCTTGTTTTGCAACCTGCTTTCGCTGATTCCCGGTTTCCTGCCGCCCACCGCCACCCTGAAAACCAATGTGGGCTTGGCCCTGCTGGTCTTCTGCCTAACCCATGCTTTTGGCTTGCGCGCGCATGGCCTGAAGTACCTCAAGCACTTCCTCGGCCCAGTGTGGTGGCTTTCGCCTCTCATGCTGCCCATCGAGCTCATCAGCCACATCGCCCGGCCGGTGTCGCTTTCGGTACGTCTGCTGGGCAACATCACCGCCGACCACAAGGTTGCTGCAGTTTTCTTTGCCCTTATTCCGATCCTGGTTCCGGTTCCCTTCCTCGTGATGGGCGTCTTCGTATCCGTAGTACAGGCCGTGGTCTTTTCCCTGCTCTCCACGGTCTACATCTCGACCGCTATTGCCCACGAGGAGCACTGACCGTATTGTCCTAGCCCCGTTCCCAAGGAGGATTTCCAGATGCGCCGAGTCACCAAGATTTTCGCCCCGCTTGCCACTTTCGCAGTCGCGCTGCTGTCTAGTGCTGCAGTTTTTGCCAGTGATGCCCCTGCGCCCGACATCACCAAGGGCTACCTTGGCATCGGAGCCGCGTTGGCCATCGGCCTGGCGGCGATTGGCGGCGCCTTGGGCCAGGGCCGTGCCGCTGCCTCGGCGCTCGACGGCATCGCGCGCAACCCACAGGCCTCGGGCAAGATTTTCGTTCCGATGATCGTCGCGCTCGCACTCATCGAGTCGCTGGTCATCTACGGCCTGCTCATCGCCTTCAACCTAGCCGCCAAGATCGGCTAGCGCCTCGCCTGCCTGCGCGGGACGGGCAATGGGTATTTCCTGCGGCATCGTCGGGTTGCCCAACGTGGGCAAGTCCACGCTTTTCAATGCGCTGTCCGCGGCCGGCGCCGAAGTGGCCAACTATCCCTTCTGCACCGTGCAGCCCAATCTGGGCGTGGCGCAGGTGCCTGACCCGCGCTTGGATGCCGTGGTGGCGCTTTTTGTCGGCAAGCCCGCGGTGCACGCCACGGTCAATTTCGTGGATATCGCCGGCCTGGTGCGCGGGGCTTCCAAGGGTGAAGGTCTGGGCAACCAGTTTCTCGCCAACATCCGCGAGACCGACGCCATTGCCCATGTGGTGCGCTGTTTCGAGGATCCCAATGTCGTGCATGTGGAGGGGCACATCGACCCGGTGTCCGACGTGCTGACCGTGGACACCGAGCTGTGCCTGAAAGACATGGAGAGCGTGGGCAAGCGCATCGACAAGGCCCGCACCGCGCTCAAGGGACCGGCGCCCAAGGAAGAAAAGGCAACGCTGGCCCTGTGCGAGCGCGTGCAGGCGGGCTTGGACGCAGGCACGCCCGTGCGTGCGCAGGGGCTGTCGACGGACGAGCTTGTGCTCATCCGCGATTTATTCCTTCTGACCCAGAAGCGGGTTTTCTACGTGGCCAACGTGGCGGAGAAGCAACTCGCGAAACTGGATCGCGACGCGCATGTGTCGGCGCTGCGGGTGCACGCTGCCAAGGAAGGCGCGCCCGTGGTGCCCATCTGCGCTGGGGCCGAGGCCGAGATCGCCACCCTGGAGCCCGCGGATCGGCCCGCCTTTCTGGAAACCCTGGGTCTGAAAGAGCCCGGGCTCGCCGCCGTGGCGCGGACTGCCTACCAGATCCTGGACCTCATCACCTTCTTCACCGTGGGCGACTACGAGTGTCGCGCTTGGACGGTGAAGCGGGGAACCCACGCGCCGCAAGCCGCAGGCGTGATCCACACCGACTTCGAGCGCGGCTTCATCAAGGCCGAGGTCATGCGGTGGGAAGATCTGGTCAAGCTGGGCTCAGAGGCCGCCTGCCGGCAGCACGCCAAGCTGGCCATGGAAGGCAAGGACTACGTCGTGCACGACGGCGACGTGATCCATTTCAAATTCAACGTGTGAGGGAAAACTACTTTGGCGTGAGCCTTGCCACGGTGCCGTCGTCGAAGTTTGTCCAGCAGACGCTGGTGGCGCCGACCGCGATGCTGTCGGGACTGTTCTGGTCTGAGGCGAGAATGGTGGGGGTGCCGCCACCGGCGGGCACCTTCATCACCGTACCGTCGGTGTAGTTGGTCCAGTAGACGCTGGTGCCGTCAACCGCGATGCCTTGGGGGTAACCCTGGGCCGAGGCGAGGGTAGTGGCAGTACCGCCGGCGCTGGGGAGCTTCATCACCGTGCCGCCGCCCCAACTCGTCCAGTAGACGCTCGCGGCGTCGACCGCAATGCCAATGGGCTGGTTCTGACCTGAAGCAAGAGTAGTGGGGCTACCGCCGGCAGCAGGGATCCTCATCACCGTGCCGGGGGAAGTTGTCGAGCCCTCGTTTGTCCAGTAGACGCTGGTAGCGTCAATCGCGATGCTTCGGGGGTTGTCTTGCCCTGAGGCGAGAGTAGTGGGGTTGCCGCCAGCGATGGGCACCCTGCTCACCGTGCCGTCGCCGAAGTTGGTCCAGTAGACGTTGGTTGCGTCAACGGCGATGGATTCGGGGCCGCTCTGGCCTGAGGCGAGAGTGGTGGGAGTGCCGCCGACGAAGGTGACCTTCATTATCGTGCCGCCGCCGTAGTTCGTCCAGTAGACGCTGGTGGGGTCAACCGCGATGCCGTTGGGGCTGCTCTGGCCTGAGGCGAGAGTGGTGGGGGTACCGCCGGCGAAGGGGACCTTCATCACTGTACCACCGGCCCAATTGGTCCAGAAAGCGTTGGTGGAGTTGACCGCGATGCCCTTGGGGGAGTTCTGGCCTGAGGCGAGAGTGATGGGAGGGGCGAGGTCAGCGGCTGAATCGACCGTGACCGCACCACCGTCGCGCGCGCCGGTGGCTATGTCAGCGGAAGAATCCAGCGTGGTGGCACCATCCGAGCCGCCCAAACCCGAAGAACCATCGGCTCCAACCTCCGCCCGGGCCAGAACCGCAACGTCGCCCGCGCTAGCGTCAACGCCGCTTTCAGCAGCGGGCGCGTCCACCGCCCCGCCATCCGAGCCCGGGGAGCCACCTGCGAACATGTCCGTGGGAGCATCCGGCGCCGCGAGACCATCCGCGATCGCGCCGTCGGAGCCCGTCGGGATCGACCCGTCCCCGCCACCGTCGCGAATTCCACCTTCGGTCACAACCGTGTCCCCCAGCCCAACGTCCCCGCTACCGGTACGGATGTCAGCGCCACCCGTGTCGCCCACCGCGCCCCCGGAGTCCGCACTGCTGCCGCCCGTGCCCAAAGGCCCAACCGCGGCGTCTGGGGGCGAGCCAGAACTCCCTTCGCAACCGAACAACCCAAGTGTAATCGCCAAGGTGGAAACGGACGCCCATCGAATGCTCTTCATGATGACTCTCCTGTGGGCCGCAACATAGCACTACTGGGTTGACTTCTCCCGTCGCCGCCTGCCGTTGGCGGAACCCTGGGAGGGTTCCGCACCTCCCGCGTGGGGACGGTCGAGCAAAGCCCGACCGTCCCGTGCGCGACAGCTGCGGGCCCCATCCTCGTTTCTTGAGGTTGGTCCAGCTTTCGGGTGTAATTGTCGGACGATGAGGAGCCTTCGCGCCATAGGTCCCGTTTTTCTTGCTATTTTCGGCCTGCTGAGCTGTGCCTCGACGGCCAACAAGGGGGCGGCTGTCGTCCCGCCGGATGGCTGGGTGACCCCATCCCCGGGCGGGCTGGTGACGGTGCAAGTTCGCTACTTCTCGCTGTCCGGGACGGCCGACTATCCCGCGCCGCCACGCCTGTATTATCGGGTCACGCTGGGGGGCGGCGAGGCTCGCGCCGAGGTGCTGCGCTGGTCGCCGCTCGGCATTACCCGCAAGGATGCGGACTTCACCGACGACCTGCGTTTTGTTGGCGAAAGCCAGCGCCGGGTGACGGATGACTACACCCTGCCGCGCGGGAAGCGTAGCCACTTCAGCGCCACCGCGGTCGAACGGGTGCTCTCGTTCGAGACGCCGCAGCATGCGCGCATGGACCTCATCGTGCGCGCCTACGACGATGGATTTGCCTTTCGCTATCATTTTCCTGAAGCGGATTCTGGGCGGTTCACGGTTGCCGGCGAGGCCACTGGCTTTCGCTTCATGCCCGCCGCACACGCGACCTTGCTGCCCCAATACCAACCCGGCGCGAGCCCAGCAGAAGGCGGCCCTTCCGAGTGGGTTACCGATTTGCCCGCAGGCACGGCAGCACCCACGGGCGCAAGTTGGGCGTTACCTGCCTTGTTCGCTGCAGCCGACGGGGCGCACTGGGTCTTGCTGGCCGAATCCGGGCTGGCCGCAGGCCATGCGGCGCTTGGGCTTGCGGCCAAGTCCGACAATGAGATCTATCGTTTCCGCTTCCCTCATCCCGACGAAGAGGCGGGACGCGGAGACGTGCAGCCGAGTTTCACATTGCCCTGGTCCAGCCCCTGGCGAGTCGTGATCGTGTCGGATGGGCTGGCCGGCATCGTGGAATCCAGCCTGGTGACTGACCTCGGTGCACCGGCCCCGGCCGCGGCGGGGGATTGGGTCCGGCCGGGCAACGTGGCCTGGCACGCGGGCGGAGGTGGGCTGGAACAGGCCGGCGCGGGCCGGGGCGGGCATGGCGCGGATCTCGCCGCCGCGATAGGCTGCGACTATGCGGGACTTTCCGCCGGGGGACCAGCGGGTGCTTGGCACAAGCTGGTCCGCGCCGCTGCCAACAAGAAAGTCGGGCTGCTCATCGGTTTTCGGGACGCGGCGGCGCTGCCGCTCGCCGAGCTCGCCGGCGCGGGAGTGAAGGGCGTGCGGGTCGCGGTCTCTCCCAGTGGCAAGCCAGACGTGGTGGGATCCCTGCTGGCGCTGCTGGAAGAGGCGGGAAAGCACCATTTGCTGGTGGAGTTCGAGGGCCGTATCCCCGGCGCGGGATGGGATCGCACCTATCCTCACCTTCTGTCAGCCACCCTCGGGCGTGGCGGCGCGTCTCAGCGCGACGGCGCCAGGCAGGCGCGACAGAATCTGATCGAGCCCTTCACCCGCAATGCGGTGGGCCCGATGGAATCCATGCCCATCGCATTTGGCGAGGAGGCGCACCGGTCGCCCATGACCTGGGGTCATGAGCTGGGGCTGAGCGTGGTTTTTGAATCTGGGCTGCGCTCCTTCGTCGAGGGCGATGGTGCGATTCCCAAAGAGGCGGTCAAGCTGCTCTCCGGCCTACCCAGCGCCTGGGATGAAACCCGTTTGCTCGACGGCGATCCTGGCCACACCATCATCATAGCCCGGCGCAACGGTCGCACCTGGTACGTGGGCGGGTTGAACGGCGATGCGGCCACCAAGACGCGCGCCGTCCCCATGGAACTCCTCGGCACCGGCATCTTCAACATGCTGCTGGTGGCGGATGGCTCCAGCCCGACGGAACTGGTGGTCACGAAACGGCAACGCAACGCCACTGACGTGCAAGGCATCAAGATGGCGCCGTATGGTGGCTTCCTCATGCGCCTGGTGCCTGAACACTAGGCAAATGCCGATTCAAACCACCGAGGCGACGACGGCCGACGATCCGGGCCGCTGGCTGCGTCGGGCCTGCGCTTCCGGTCCTCAAGTACATCAGTACATTCCGGTCCGGNNAGCAGCCCGGCTTGTCGGCCGGATACTAAGGGACACAGCGATCTACGTCGACGGCGGCTGGTCCCGGATTCGGATCCGGCCAGCGGTCCCGCAGGAATCGGTGCCAACTACACAACCGTCCAGGGGCGCGGCAGAAAGCACTCTTGGTAGGTGCGGAGAGCGTAGCGGTCGGTCATGCCGGTAATGAAGTCCGCGACTGCGCGCGAGAGATCCTCGGTGTCAGACACGCCCTTGGGCCAGTGGCGCGCGTGGAACTCGTCGGCGTGGAGATGGAAGTAGGCCCATAGTTCGCTCACCACCCGCTCAGCGCGTTCGAACTCGGTGCGGATGTCCGCGCGTTCGTAGACGCGGTCGAAGAGCACGTCCCGCAGGGTGACCAGGGCGTGCAGGACTTCGGGGCTCAGGCGAATCTGGCGCTTGTCTTCCAGGCGCGAGGCCTCGACCGCGTCGGTGACCAGCGAGCCAATGCGTTGGCTGTGGGAATGCCCCAGCACCGCTACGACTTCGGCAGGCAAGTCGTGTTCTGAAAGGATCCGCCCGCGAATGGCGTCGTCGAGGTCGTGGTTCACGTAGGCCGCGATGTCGGCGATGCGTGCAATCTGACCCTCCAAGGTCAGGGCGCACAGATCGGGGTTGTCCGACACGATTTCGCCCTTGCCCTTTGAGTGCTTGAGAATCCCGTCGCGCACTTCCACGCTCAGATTCAGCCCCATCCCGTCATGCTCCAGCACTTCCACCACACGTACCGACTGCCGGCCGTGATGAAAACCGCCCGGGACCAGCTTGGCCAGCGCCCGCTCGCCGGCGTGGCCAAAGGGCGTGTGCCCCAGATCGTGACCCATGGCAATCGCCTCGGTCAGCGATTCGTTGAGGCGCAAGGCACGTGCGACGGTGCGCGCGATTTGCGAAACCTCCAGGGTGTGGGTCAGGCGGGTGCGGTAGTGATCTCCGGCGGGCGCGAGAAAGACCTGCGTCTTGCCGGCCAGGCGGCGGAAGGCTTTCGAGTGCAGGATGCGGTCCCGGTCATGCTGGAAAATGGGTCGGGTGTCGTCGGCCGGTTCACGCCGATCGCGGCCGCGGGAGAGGTGGCTTTTCTGCGCGAAGGGCGAAAGCACCTTGTCTTCGTCGCTTTCCAACTGTTCGCGGATCGTCACGGCTCTCCTCCTAGCACCATCCAAGCAACTGCGGGCCAACCCAGTTCTTCATGCGCGTGTTTCGCTGGCGTTTCGCTGCAGTTTCCTCGCGGCAAGTTGCCAGTTTCTCGGCCGCAAGCGGTCGGTATCGCCACCGCTAAATCGCATATGCCTCGCTGGAAGTGTCTTGCCGCAGTTTGGTTACGCTTCTACCTTGCCATGTGAAAGGCAAACTTCCATGAAATCGATTCGAACCGGACGTAGCCTACTTCTCCCAGTATTCATTTCGTTGGCCATCTACGCCCTGTCGTCGTCGGGGGCGCGTGCCGACGAGCCGGCAGTTGCCACCGCTGCGCCAGGGGCTGCGGCGGTCGGCCCCGACCTCGCCACCCGCGTCGCCGATCTGGAAGCCTACCTCACCAACTCCGCGCCCAAGGTACTTAACGTGCCCGGCCCTGGCCACAACGCCTGGATGATGACATCGAGCGCGCTGGTGCTGTTCATGACCTTGCCGGGTTTGGCTCTCTTCTATGGCGGTCTGGTCCGGCGCAAGAACGTGCTGTCGGTGCTGGCGCAGTGTTTGGGAACTGCCGGCGTGGTGACCATCTTGTGGTGGGCGTTTGGCTACAGCCTCGCCTTCAGTAGCGGGTCGCCGATTCTGGGGTCGCTCAAGTTCGCTTTTCTGAAGGGCGTGGGCAATGCCCCCAACCCGGACTACGGGGCGTGGGTTTCCCACAACGTCTTCAGCATGTACCAGATGATGTTCGCCATCATCACGCCCGCGCTGATCGTGGGCGCCATCGCCGAGCGCATGAAGTACTCGGCCATCATGGCCTTCATCGTGGGCTGGATGCTTCTGGTGTATTTCCCCCTGGCCCACATGGTGTGGGGCAGCGACGGCATGATGAATGGCCTGGGGAATGCCAAGGCAGGCATCAAGGCCATCGACTTTGCCGGCGGTACCGTCGTGCACATGTCATCGGGCTGGTCGGCCCTCATGCTGGCCATCATTCTCGGCCGCCGCAAGGGTTGGGGCCACCGGCCTTTCTTGCCTCACAGTATGGTGCTGACCATGGTGGGCACCGGAATGTTGTGGGTGGGCTGGTACGGCTTCAATGCGGGCAGCGCGGTCGCGGCCGACGGGATTGCGGCCAATGCCTTCACCGCGACAACCCTTGCAACCGCCGTGGCTTGCGTGGTGTGGCCGGCCATCGAGTGGGTCACGCGCGGCAAGCCCACGATCCTCGGTTTCTGTTCGGGCGCAGTCGCGGGTCTGGTTGTCATCACGCCCGCGGCCGGCTTTGTCACCTCCTCCGGTGCCGTGATTATCGGCGCCTTGGCCGGAACCATTCCGTACCTCGCCTGCACCAAGTTGAAGGCCCTGCTCAAGTATGACGACGCGCTTGACACCTTCGGCGTGCACGGGGTGGGCGGGACTATGGGCGCGTTGCTGACCGGATTCTTGGCCACGCCCGATGCCAACCCGAACCTCAACACCAACCTGGCGCAGATTGTGGGCAAGACGCTGTGGCTGGAGCAGCTCAAGGCGATGGGTCTCACCATCGCGCTGGCACTGACCGGCACCCTCGTTCTCGCCTACCTGGTGAAGGCCCTGATCGGCCTGCGACCTGCTCCTGATTCCGAGGAGATGGGCCTGGACGACGCCGACCACGGGGAAGCGGGGTATCACTTCGACGAAGCCGGCGGATAGCACCGCTGGTTCAATTCTTCGATTCACCGACGGGCGACTACACACAGCAGAACCCTGGAAGGGTTCCGCCCCTCCCGCGACGGGCTTCGGCGANNGCCTGCGCTTCCGGTCCTCAAGTACGCCAGTATATTCCGGTCCGGCGACGCGCGCGGCGCAGCCGCGGGGTGGGCGGGGTGGTCCGTCGCAAGTCGGCCCTCCTTGCCCCCAGCCCGGCTTGTCGCCCGACACTCGAAGGTGGATTTGAAGCAGTAGTGATAGGTCATTGCTGCATCAGTTCTTCGAACCGGCTTTCGATGGGGATCTGGTGCAGTAGACGAAGGGGCAGTGTTAGATTGGGCTGTGTTCGAGCCTTGCCCGACCGACAGCCTCTCGCCTCGTGGCGGCATTGTGCGAGCAGCGCGCCGGCCGGCCGGCTGGATCGCCACCGGGCCGGCGCCCCAGACGCCGGAGGATCCTGGGAATCTGTGGCCGGGACCGGGCGAGGACCTGTGCTGGCTGGCGGGAAACTGGCGCATCTTGCAGCGACTCGATGGTCACCGCACTTCGCTCGACGATTTGGTGACGGCACACTTGGCCGCGTCGCTGGCGGCCAGGCCGGCGCCTGCGCGCTGGCTTGATCTCGGGACGGGGATTGGCAGCGTCGGGCTGTTCTTGGCCTGGCGCTTTCCGCGGGCGCACGGGCTGGGTGTGGAGGTGCAGGTGCTTTCGGCGGCCATGGCTCGGCGGAGCTTCGCTTGGAATGGTGCCGCCGGTCGGGTCGAAATCCGCGACGGCGATTTCCGCGATCCGGGTCTGCTGGCAGGGCAGGGTACTTTCGATTTGGTGACCGGCACGCCGCCGTATTTTCCGATCGGGACCGGCCCACAATCGGAAAGGACGCAGCGGGCCCCCTGTCGCTTCGAGCATCACGGCGGTGTCGAGGCGTACTGTGAAGCGGCTGCCCGCTTGTTGGCACCGGGCGCGCCCTTTGTCGCGTGCGAGGCTTGGACTCAGCACGAGCGGGTCGAGCCCGCGGGACGTTCGGCGGGACTAGCGCTCACCTTTTGGCGGGAGGTGGTTCCGCGCGAGGGCAAAGGCCCCCTGTTCGTCGTCTTTGCCATGACTGCGGACGCGCAGGCGGGCGCGCTGGTGAGGCCGGCGCCGCTGGTGGTGCGCGACCGGCAAGGTCGACGCACGCGCGAGTTCATGGCCGTGCGCGAAACCATGGGTATGCCGGCGTAGAAAAGGAAAACCGACGTCCGGCTCGGGCTGCTATGAGTTTGGCGCGCCCGGAGGGAATTGAACCCCCAGCCCTCGGCTTAGAAGGCCGATGCTCTATCCACTTGAGCTACGGGCGCAAACGACTTCAGCCGGCTAGGCTACCCCTCGGTCCTGAAAGATCCAGCGCCCAGTACGTCGCGCACCTTGGCGAGCAGTTCGTCGTGGCTGTACGGCTTCTGGATGAAACCCGCCAGACCCTTGCCGGCGAACAGGTTGACGACGTCTTGCTCATTGTAACCCGAGCTGAGGATGACCTTGACCTCCGGCCTGATCAGGCGCAACTCGCGAAAGCAGGCCTCGCCGTCGAGATGGGGCATGGTGAGGTCAAGAATGACTAGGGCCACCTCAGCCTTGACTCGCTTGAACATCTCGAGCGCCTGGCGGCCATCTTCGGCAGCTAGCACGAAGAATCCCGCACGCTCGAGCATGCGCCGGGTCAGGTTGCGTACGCTCTCCTCATCGTCGACGATCAGGATCTGGCCGTGGCCTTTCCAGGCCCGGACGCCGGCTGTGCTGCTCGCAGCCTCGCGCGCTTGGGCCTCGGCGGCGGGAAAGAGCAATCGGAAGGTCGTGCCGCGGCCGACCTCGCTGTAGACCTTGATGGCGCCCTTGTG
>PMJO01000141.1 GCA_003158455.1 Myxococcales bacterium
CACGCTGAAAGAGAAGTAGTACTCACCCCCGTTCTTCAGCAGGATGTGAATGTTGCCTTTCACCGGGCAAGGCACGCGACGGTACCGGGTTGGGATCACCCCATCCACCATCATCCCGTTGGCATCGCCCGTCTGCAGGCGCGACATCGCGATGTCCGAGAGATCCAAATGGAGGCTCTCGTTGGGCAGAGGATCGTGGTCAGCCGGCACCACCGATGTCTTCGTCGAAGGCGGGAGCGGACAGCCGTACGCGAAATCTGAAACCTCGCCGCAGTGGTCGCGCCCCGAGCCACAGCACCACTTGGAATTGGCCGAACAAGGGCAGGAATCCACAATTTGAAGCACGATCGGCGGCGTGTAACCGGTCTCTCCGGACTGATAGTCAGTGCCATCCTTCTTGGTACGCACGAGCTGAAAGCATTCGCCGCAGCTTAGGTAGTTGTCGTTGTCGCCCGGAAGATCAGGCCAAAACTGCGTGTAGTAGTCGCCGTCAGGGGCCGCGAAGTTTCCCCGCAGCGTGGTAGTGGCGGGGTCTTGGCAGAGATCCGGATAGGTCTTGCAGAAGGTGGCGCACTGGCCCCCGAGCTGCGTGTCCGTAAATGTGTAGGACGTGGTGCATAGCCCATAGAGACCGAACGCGCAGGCGCCGCCGTAGGTGAGTCCGAAATGCGTGGATCGGGAATAGTGCCAAGGCTCGCTGTCGCTGACACAGTGGACTTCCGGCCATTGCCCCGAGGTACACGCCTTGCTGCTGACCACCGTACATTGAGCCGATCCCGGCCCCCCACACTTGCTGCAGTCTTCAGACTTATCGTCGTTGTTGCAGTACTGGGCGCAGCACACACCGTTGGTCAACGCCCAGGCACCGCAGGAGCCTGCGCCGGCGTCGGGACGTGGTCCAGGGAGACGCAGAGAAGGGTCCTCGGAAACGGTGGGACCTATGCAGACCAGGGGCGCATCCACGGGCGCGTCGCTGCCTGCATCGGGGGTCGGGGCGCTTCCCCCGCAGCCGCCTCCACCGCCGCAGGTCGAGCCAGTAGTCCCGCCTGAACCACTACCACCTCCGCCCGCCCCGCCCGAGCCGCCTATTCCCGTCGAGCCGCCCGACGCCAACTGGCCTCCGTCGCTCATCGTGCGTCCTCCACCGCTGGCCACGCGGCCCCCGCTGCTGGACGTGCCACCTGTTCTCGCCGTGCCACCCGCCGCCGACTGTCCCGCGGTTCCCGTCGAGTTGTTTCCGCCTGCTCCGCCAACCTGGACGCGGCCGCCTGCACCAGCAGTCGCGCTCCCGCCAGTCGCACCCTCGTTCGTCGTAATCTTCGCGCAGCTTGCGGCGAGGAAACAGGCGAAAAGAAGAACGGCCATGACCCGCGCCGGCGGTTCGCCGGTTGGTCGAAAGCGTCTCTCCCCCTCACGTGGCATTGAATCGTGTGCCGTCGTCGGGTGCATCTGGTTATTCTGGCACACACCATCGGGTGGCGCACTACGATCCAGGTCCGCCAGGCGCCTTGCTACCCGGGCTCGCCGCCCGACTTGGCCGGCTCGCCCCGAGCGCTGCCCCACAGGGGTGCGAGCCGCCAAGACTCACGCGCGAGTTCGACCATGATGATCGCGAAGCCAATCAGCAGCAGGAAGCTCTGGTAGGTGTAGCGCGAATCGGTCCACCCCTCGGCCAGGGTGAAGTACTGGCCCACCGCCATGAGCGCCAGCACAATGAAGACCACCGCGAAGCTGCGATTGCGTTCGGCATTCGGACCCGAAACCGCAACCGCCAGCGGCAACAGGAATACGAAGTGGCAGTAGTAGTTGGACGGATAGAAATAGAACGGAATAAGCAAGAGACCGAGCAGAGATGCCTGTTCCAGGCTGCGTCCCCGGCATGCAATCAGTACCAATGCCGTCACAATGAGGTTGATCAGATAGAACAGCGGGCGGCGGGCCGCGAAGGTCGAACGCTGGCTTTGCTCCCAAATGTCCGGGGCTTGCCTGCGCGCAAGGCCCTTGGCCGACAGGTCGGGATCGAACGCCAGGACATTGCGCAGACCCACGTTGTTCGAACTGGGGCCAGTCGCGTGCAGCTCGATCTTCTGATACCACTTGCCCCAAGAATCTTGCGCGCCAAATAGCGCCGAAGTGACGACAAGCGATGCGATTACGCAAACCGCTGCGCCGGAAAAGGCGCGCAAGGCCGGTCGCTCGGCCGCACGGAGATCCGCGATCTTGGGGATGCGTCGGTGCGCCCGCCAATAGTCGATGGCGAACCAGGCCATGGGCACGGCCAGGAAAAACGCAGCCATGGCAGGAAACGCACGGATGAGTCCGCCATAGGCGATGAGTGCCCCGCCCAGGAAAGGCCAGCGCCGCTTGATGGCGCAGGCCCCCAGCCCGAGGGCCACCAACCAATCCTGGCGCAAGGTAGAGCCCATCAGATTCGAGCCGAAGTTGTAGAAGTCGCTGGCCCCCCACAACACCGCCACATAGAGCATCACTCGCAAGCCAAACGTGCGTGCCACCACGAAGAAGAAGATGAGGACCAGCACCGGATCGATCAGCCCGGCGAGCGACAGGGTCCATTCGTTGGCGGGGGCGTGCCGGAAGATGAAATAGGCGGGCAGGACCCAGACCGGTGTGGCATTGCCCCCGTGATCCACCATGCCACCGAGAAAGTCCCGATCCCCCATGGTTTCGGTGAAATACTTTATGTCGCGCTTGAACTCCTCCCAACGTTCGGGGGTGAAGCGCGCACGCATCTTGGGCAACTCGTCGGCCAACTCGGCGCCTGATCGCATCTGGCTGTCGCGCAGATCGCGCAGGTGTATGTTGGGGAGCTGGCTGGGCGAGAACTTGGGGTCGTTGTCGATGTACGCGGCCAAGCTGGCCGCGTAGAGCCCGTCGAAGCGCAGCTCGCGGAAGTACTTGGCTACCGGGAAGTAGTGGCGCATGTCCCAGGTGTGCACCAGGGTGCGCCGGCCCTTGGCATGGTCGAGAAATTGCGGCATGCCGAAGTGATAGTAGGTGCCAAACGCGGTCACCGCACACACCGCTAGGGTGCCGATGACCACCGCGCGGTGGGGCTCCCCGAATCTCCTGAGAAACGCCTCTTTGATCACCACCAGCGTGGCAAGCGCAGCCACCAGGGCGCGAAGCGGGGGTTCTTGGTCGAAAAAGGGATACGCATTCGCCAACTCGACGGCGAGCATCCAGCCGGCAGCAACCACCGCCAGAAGCAAAACGTAGTGGGCGCGCGCCAGCCTGCGGCGATGAAGCACGATGAATATCCCCGCCAGAATCCCGAAAATGACCACCTTGATGCTGACGGTTTCGCTCACCGGCACTCCCCGGGTTCGCACCACCGCAGGCGGCCAGGCGTCCGGGCACTGCGCGTAGAGCGCGATCTCACTCACGCTGTAGAGGGCGTCACCGCTTGTGGCGGAGAGCCGAACATAGCGGGCATGAGCATCCAGTCTCTGGCTGCGCACGCGCATGCCAGGACCGCCCTCGGCCTCCACCCGCCACATGGGCTGCCAGTGCACGCGGTCCTGCGATCCCGAGAGGGAATACACGTCGTTGTTGTCGGCCTGCACGATAGCGCAACGAAGCGGGGTATCGTCACCGAGGCTGTATTCAACGAAGGATTGCGCCGAGGAGAAGCGCGAAGTCACGTCGGTAAGCCACTCGTCGCCTTCATTGCTGTAGATGCCGTCGGTCAAGCGCCCAGCGTTTCGCACGCCCTCGCTGCGCGTGGGCTGCTTGCCCGCAATCAGGCTCGGCGCTTCGGCCAGTGCGGCGCTGGGAAGTGCGCCGGCCAGAAGAATAAAAACCGCGGGAAGCACGGAAAACCGACGCGAACCGCTTCGCACTACGCGAGTGGTGAAGCGCACATAGATGGTCTGGCACATGACTGCCAAACGCTACGTGGGGCACGCGGTGCCGTCAACAGCGCAATCCCGCGACCAGCCCCAGAAGGTAGAGGCCCGGACGCAGAGGCAGCCTCGGTCGGGGTGATCGAAGTCTCCCCACTCCTTGGGAAGGCTACTGTCTGCCAGCCAAGCGCTCGAGGCGAGCACCACGCAAACGGGTCTCGCTCAGATACTGCCTGATTGTGCTCTCGACGGATTCGTTGAACCGTACCTGCCCTTCCGCTATCTCGCGCAGCGCGGCTACGCCGGGCTTATTGTCGCACCTGACCAACGGCGTGGCGCCCCCTGAGAGCTGGCGCGCCCGCTCGGCGGCCAGAATCACCAAGGCGAACCGGTTAGGAACCCTGTCCAGGCAGTCTTCGACGGTAACTCGTGCCACGGGACCTCCGAAAGAACTTTAAGTTCTAATTCTATGTAGTCACCCTTCCGTGTCAAGGGTCAGACCACCAGATACTCGGCTGAGCCAAAGACGTTGCAATCCGAAGGCCATGATTCTAGGCTCTAGGTGTCTTCCTAACTTTCTGCGCACTCCATTGGGAGGGGGGCGCCAGAGGAGTTCCTAGCCATGCCGCCAGTCACGATCAATTGGAGCGATCTGGAGATCGCTTTCGAACGAAACTCTCCGGAGCAGGAAAGTTTTCTCGACCTCGAGAACGGAGACCTACTTTCCATCGTGGGAGGCGAGCCTGACGCCGCGGCCAGGCGGGCCAAGGTGGCCAACAACCCGGACCGCTACGTTCGGGTGGATCCCGCGTCGTCGCGCGAGCAGTACCGCTGGATGGAACGGTTCGTTAATTCGGTGCAAGATCAGCCCTTGCGTGAGCGACTGCTGGTCGCCATAGACGGCAAGGGCGCTTTTCGGCGGTTCAAGGATGTGTTGCTGGCCTTCCCGGCCGAACGTGAGCGTTGGTTCGCACATCGCTCGGAGCTTCTGCACCTGCACATCCAGACCTGGCTCGAACACATGAAGATCGAGGTGGCTAGTCCTCCTCCCTGGGGTCAGGTGACGGCCCATGAGGAGACGGTCGAGATGCCGCGCTCCTCGCATGCCGGAGAGGCCCCGGGGGAGATCCTGCGACGCCAGGCCCGCGAAATACTTGACGAGATACCGGCCTCCGAGTTGCCCACCGCACTTGTATTTCTTCAATTCCTCCGCGAACGCGGCGCAGCCTCACTGCTCGGCGGGAATGCGCTTGAGCCTGCTTCCGAGTCTTCCTCGACGGACCAGGACAGCGACGGTCCTTCCGATGAGGATTTCGACCCGCCCGAAAAAGACGCGGCGGCCGAGTAGTTCAGTCGGCCATCGCACGCGGCGTCGCTGCCGTCTCCAGGTCTCCGGGCGGAACCCAGATCCAGCCCGCGCTCGGGAAAATAGACGCGAGTTCAGGTGATACAGGCCAGGCGTCCCGGCTGCGCAGGTAGCCGGTGTACGCGCAAATGACCGCGTCGAAGACGTGGTCGCTCTGGCGACATTCCTCGCGCCAAACCCCAGGCGCGAAGCTCAGATCACGCAGGCGAGCCAGGATCTCAATGCGTTTGTCGACTCGCTTCTTGTAGCGGTCGCGAAAACCAAGCAGCTCGAGCGTGGCGCGGGGAAAAACTTCGATGAGGCTGTCGTTCAACGTGAAGCGATCGGCGAGCGCGCGCGCCAGAAAGCAGGCTCGCGCCGTCAAGGGACCCATACCCTGGCCCAAGGCTTCGCGGGGCACGATCCCGCGCCGTCGTAGGAGGTATGCCTCAGTCGCTCGCTGGGTGTAGGGTGTGACCGCGGGCTTGCCTCGACGGCCGACGCCGCTTTCACCATGGCCAGGTGCCAACAGGCGGCGCAGGGTGACCACTTCGGCGTCGGTACAGTTTTCCTGACGGGGGCAAACGGCCAGCTGGCATCGGACGCAAGGGGGTAAGGTCAGCGGTGCGTCCACGCAGACCGTGGCACCCGCAGCGCGATCACGCACAGCCGTGATCAGCGCAGCATCGTAGAGCGGCGGCTCGTCGGAACGTGGATGCAAGGCCGCAACCGTAACCCCGCCCTTGCTTCGCTCAAGCACGGCCAGGGCGGTCTTCTTGCCCTTGCCTCCTCCGAGGTCGATCCCGATGAACCGTTTGAATGGCTTGTTGGTCACTGGCCCTGAATTCGGTTTGTCCACTTGAGCACGCTCGGCAGCGTCTCTCTGACATTGGGGCATGGCATTCCGACGGTCAATGCGAAAGGAGAAGTGGCTCGTCGCGGCTCGGAATTTGCCACGGGTGTTGACTCCGCGTTAGTTTGGTTCACGATTGATGAAACTGCCTGGACCGGGAAACCGGCCGGGACGGAGAGTGCGATGAAGCGAACGATGTTCAAGTCCAAGTTGCACCGGGTGACTGTCACCCACGCCGACTTGGCGTACGAAGGCTCGGTCACGATCGACGAAGCCCTGATGCATGCAGCGAAGATTCTGCCCTATGAGCAGGTTCGCATCTGGAATGTGACCAACGGTAGCCGCATCGAAACCTACGCCTTGCCCGGGAAGGCCGCCTCGGGCGTCGTCTGCGTCAACGGCGCCGCTGCTCGTCACGCACATCCCGGCGACACAGTGATCATCGCCACCTTTGCGGAAGCGGTGGACGAGGCCGAGGCCCGGAATTGGCGGCCCACCGTGGTTAGGGTGGACAGTCACAACCGCATCGTCGGCTGTGACCTGGATGACGAGGTTCCAGGTCCGGCGCGACCGTCAGTGTCGTGAGCGATGCCGTCACGCCTGGAAACGCTGCGCGCGCTGGTGGCGCAGGGGAAGGCTGATACCTTCGCGCACTATGCTCTGGCCATGGAACTGCGAACCCAGGGCCAGTTTCAGGAGGCGTGGCAGATCTTCGAGGCGCTGCTACAAAGCCACGCCGACTACATCGCGGCCTACGCTCCGGCGGCCGACACCCTAGTCGGTCTGGGCCGCAACCAGGAAGCCAAGGCCATCTTGCGCCAAGGAATCGAGCAGTGTGAGCGCAAGGGACAATCCCACGCCCGCGACCATTTGCAAACTGCTCTGGCCGCAGTCCGAATCTCGACGCCGACTTGAGCGCGGCGCGGTTTGGACTAGGATGGGCCCATGCCGCTGCTCCAGATCTTCACATCAGCCCCTCCCGCGGACGAACCCAAGCGCGCGCACTTGCTCAAGAGTCTGTCCGCGCTGGTGGCTCGTCTGCTGAGCAAGCCCGAGAGCTACGTCATGATCAGCCTCGCCGCTCGCGCAGAGATGAGCTTCGCCGGCGGCAGTGCGCCCGCCTGCTATGCGGAACTGAAGAACGTGGGCACGCTGACGCCCGACCAGGTGGAGAATCTTTCCAAGGTCCTTTGCCAAGAGCTGTCCTCCGGGCTCGGTATTCCCCAGCAGCGCATCTACATTGAGTTCACCAACGCCGACGGCGCTATGTGGGGCTGGAACGGCGGCACGTTTGGCTAGTATTACTGCGTCAACTCTTCGATTCGCCGACGGCCGAAGGCGGACTTGGCTCAGTAGTGCTAACCCCTCATCAGCCGACTAGAACTCCCGTCTACAAGATGCTCGTCGTCCTCCGACGCTACTGGCCCGTGCTGGCCGCCACGGCGGTGCTGCTGCCGCATGCGCGGCTTTTCGATTTCGTGACCGACGACGCCTATATCTCTTTTCGCTACGCCGCCAATCTGGCCGAGCACGGCCAACTGGTGTTCAACCTCGGTGAACGCGTGGAAGGCTTCACCAACTTCCTGTGGACCGTGCTGTTGGCCGCGGGAATCAAGCTGGGCCTAGGCCCGGTGGCGACGTCGCGTTTTCTTGGCGTGGCATTTGGCGTCGGTACCTTGGCCCTGGTAGTGCGCATGTCCCTGCGCCTGTCGGGCCAGCGTCCGTCCGTCTGGCACCTGGTGGCGCCCACTCTCCTCGCCGCGACGGGCGCCTTTGCCTGCTGGTGCACCGGCGGGCTGGAGACGCAGCTCTTCACCTTCCTGTCTCTATTGGGATTCGACTTGTTGCTGGCCGAGATCTCCTCGCAGCGCGGTTTTGCCAGCGCAGCGGTTTTTGCCCTGGCTGCCATGACTCGGCCGGAAGGCCTGCTGTTCTTCGCTCTTGGCGGTCTTTTCCGCCTGCTCACCGTGGTCGGTCGCGAACGCCGCCTACGTCCCCGCCGTGACGAATGGGCCTGGCTCGTGCTCTTCGCAGCGCTATTCGTTCCCTACTTCGTCTGGCGCTGGCGCTACTATGGCTGGCCCTTCCCCAACACGTTCTACGTGAAGTCCTCGGGGGGCTCCGGCACCTTGGTGCGGGGCGGATACTACTTGCGCCGCTTTGCCGAGGACTACGGCGTGCCGTTCTTCGTCCTGCTGGGATTGCTGGGCAGGCCGGCCGCAACCGATCAACCGCGCCGCGATCTCTGGCGCCTGACTGGTGTGGTCTGGCTGGCGTTTGCTGTCTACGTGGTCAAGGTGGGCGGCGACTTCATGGGCCTCTACCGCTTCATCTTGCCGGTGCTGCCTTTCGGCGCCGTGGTCGTGCAGGAATCGCTGCGCCGACTGGCCCAACGCCTGCGGCCGGTCGTGGCCGGGCCGGTGCTGGCGCTGGCATACGCGGCTCTGGCGGTCGCATTCGTCGCGGGCAGCCTGCGCGTGACCCGGACGGCCCGTAGCTTCATCGGCGCGGACAATGGGATCGATACCCCTGGCTACCTGAAGAAGTACGCCGAGGATCGCATTCCGATCGGACAATGGTTCGGCAAGAACGCGCATCCCGACGACCTGATGACCGTCGGGGGCGCGGGCGTGATCCCGTACTACTCCGGTATCCCCGCCTACGATGTCTTCGGCCTGGTGGACGCGCGCATCGCCCACGACCCGCGCATGATCGCCTCTGACCGGCCCGGCCACCAGAAGTGGGGCAGTGACCAGTACATGCTGTCGCGCAACCCCACCCTCATCACGCATAAGTACTGCTTGCCGGGTCCTTGTGGCGAGGAACGCGCTTGGATTCCGACGGGCTACGAGTGGGTGGACGCCGCGATTCCAGGTCCGCGGCCAATCACATACAGCTTTCTGAAGCGGCGCGATCGTTCGTTCGGTCCGTTCAAGTGATCACCGTAGACACACTGCGTTTCCACGCAGAACTATGCAACTTCGTTCCGGTATTGCATAGCCAGGCGGCATGTCCTGCAGGCGCCGGACAGGTCGAGATCGGCGTGTCTCAAAGCCCGGCGCCACCGAGACACGCCTCAGCAACGCCGTGAGCGCACCGGGAAAGGCCAGGGAGTTGCTTCCCGGGGATGGGGCGCGCGCGACTGCCACTGCCATATTCCCATCCTGGAGATCTCGCTCGCGCCGTCAAATTATTTTCGCCCGCATGCATCTGCGCAACTTGGCAGCCCTTGCAAGCCCGATATACTGGCGGCATGGCCGGTCAGCTCTTTGACGTGTTCGTGGTGGGTTCGGCCGATCCCAGCCCCGCCGGGGAGACGCGCCTGGCGTCTGCGCTTTCGTCGAAACATGGCGTCCCCTTGGCCACGGTGGCCAAGGCGATATCCGCCAAGAACCTGCGCGCGGGTCAAAGCCTAGAGCAGGCGCAGGCGCAAGCTCTGGTGCGTCAGCTTCAGGTCATGGGAGCTGTCACGGTAATCAGGCCTGCGGCCGGCTTGCCGCGCGCTTCATCGCAGATGCCGTCCACGGCTGGGCCGGGCGCTGCCGCGCCCAAGCCGCCGGCTATGACCGTGTCCCGATCCGATCACCCTGCCGCTTCTCCTACGACGGGTTCTGCTCCATCGGCGCTTGCCGCCGCAGCCCCGGGCTTTGGGCCGCCTCTGGTTGCACCCCCTGATCCCGCTTCAGCCAGTGGCTCCTTCGCTCCCCTCCAGCCTGGCAGCGCCCCCGGTTCCCAGCCTGGTTCTGGCCGTGGTTCTTCGGCCCCGGGGTCCGACCCCTTCGCACCGCGCTCGGCTCCAACTCCAGGCGTGACGCGGCCGACCAGTGGCACGTGGCTGGCGCCGCCACCCGCTGGATCGCCAACCGGGCGTGCGCGTGCCGGCTCGCGCACACCGCCGCCCGCCAGCCAACAGACCAGCCCCGTGCCTGGCACGGATGCATTCAGCACCGACGTCCTGTCGGGGCCCAGGCTTGAGCTGGCACGCGGCGATTCCACCCGTCCTTCTGACGACATGGTGCAGGCCCGCGCCGCCCCATCCGCGGGTAGTCTGCGCGACATCGGCGCCACCGAATCCTCGGGCGTCGCCGTGGACCAGGATCCCAAGGATCTGAACCTGGTGAGGTGCGCACAGCACGGCCTGTACTACGACAAGAGCAAGGCCTCGGGTTGTCGCAAGTGCTTGTCGCTGGCTCGCGAGGTGGCCATGAGCTTCGAGAGCCGCAACGCTCCCGCGAGCCTCAAGGTGGCCAACCTGCGCGATCAGCCGGCCAAGCGGGCCTTCATCGGCCTCGGCGTGGCTTTCCTTCTCGGCCTGCTTCCAGCAGCCTTGTACGCCTTCGGCCCCGGTTCCGCCGACGCCCGCGAACTCCGTGTGCGGCAGGAGGTTCTCTCGCGCCAGCCCGGCACCGAGGAGATCCTGCACCAATTTGACGAGCTGGACGAGCAGGTAAACCGGACGCGCGACCGCTCGCTCCGCAACATTGCCCTGGTGTGGGCTGCCACCTCGGTGGCAGCAATGGCGGGCTGGTACAAGGTCACGTAGGAGCAGGCTCGCCGCGATCCAATGCCTCGTCTCGTTTGCGCCGCCCCCGCTCGATCAGCCAGACCACCAGGATCGACAAGTTGTAGAGCAGGAAGATCGGGGTCGCCAACAGGCACTGGGTGAAAGGATCGGTGCTGGGAGTGAGGACCCCACCCAGGACCACGGCCAAGACAATGGCGTAGCGGTTGAATTTCCACAAACCACGGCTGGAAATCAGCCCAATCCAACCCATGATCGACAGCACCACCGGCAGTTCAAAGGCAAGGCCACATCCGGCCAGGGTCAGCATCTGGAAGTTGGCCACCTCATCCATCATGATCATCGGCGCGAGATGGAAGTGCGCGTCACCTGGGAAGCTAGTGAGCAGCTTGGTGAGGACGTAGGCGGCCGGCTCGCACAGCACGAAGTAGGCGAACACGGCGCCCCCGGCGAAACAGCCCGCGGTGGCCACGGTAATCAGCACGGCGAGCCGCCTCTCCTTGCGATAGAGGCCCGGCGCCACGAACCGCCAAAGCTCCCAGAACACGAAGGGTCCAGCGACGATGAGGCCTCCGATGATGGCCAGCTTCATGTAGACCCAGAAGGGCTCGGTCAAACTCTTGGCGTAGAAATTGAGGCTGTCACCAGCTTCCTTGGGCAGGGCGGCCCGCATGCCCGTGCGCACCGGCCGGGTCAGCCAGTCGAAGTATCTCTCGACCAGAACGAACGATCCGATCATGGCCAGGAGCAGGGCGATGGCGGCGTTGCGCAGGCGCGTGCGCAACTCGGACAGATGCTCAAGCAGGCTCATGCGCTTGCCGTCCAACGCCCCCCTTCCGCTCGGCTCGGACGGAGGAGTTTCCGCCGCTGGCGTGGGCGCGGGCGCTACTGGGTACGGCTCAGCTATTGTGGGCGCAGGGGCTTCCGCGGCGGGCATCACGTCCGTCGGCGGTTCGGTAATGATGGTCTTGTCGGAGGAGGATACGGCGTCGTCTGACATGCTCCGCTAGCCTTTCTTCCGCGGCAACGGGGGCGGGGCCGGCCGAGACGACTTGGCGTCGCCCCGTGGCGGCGGCAGATGGCTGGCCGGCGCGGACCGCAACGATGCCACCGGCACAGGGGGCGGACGCTTTGCCACCGGAGCGGGCGGCGGCTCAAGCGACACCGGCTCGGGCGTCAAACTGAGAAGCTCGGGCTCGGGTGTGAGCGGCGGTCGATTGGCGTCGGGCGGTGGGTTCATGACCATGGTCACGCCCGAGACCACGGTGCCGCCGGCAGCGGGGCCAGCCGCCGCGGCGCTGGCTGCGGGCGCAGGTGCCTCGTTCGCCTTGGGCTTTTCCTCGGCCTCCTCGCGCGGCTTGCGTTCCTGCTCCTCTTGTTCCGCGCGCTTCTTGGCCGCCAGCTCCTCGTCGCCACCCTTCTGCTCGTCGGCTTCGGCCTTTCCCTTTCCGGCCTTCGCACGCGCCTTGCGTTCCTGCTGCTCTTGTTCGGCGCGTTTCTTGGACTCCAACTCGCCGTCGCGCCGCTTCTGCGCCTCAAGCTCGGCTCGCTGCTTGTCCGCCTCCTCACGCGCCTTGCGTTCCTGCTCCTCTTGTTCCGCGCGCTTCTTGGCCGCCAGCTCCTCGTCCCGGCGCTTCTGCGCCTCACGCTCGGCACGTTGCTTCTCCGCATCTTCGCGCGCCTTGCGCTCTCGCTCCTCACGTTCCGCGCGCTTCTTGGCCGCCAGCTCCTCGTCCCGGCGCTTCTGCGCCTCGCGCTCTTCCCGTCGCTTCTCAGCCTCTGCGTTCGCCTTGCGCTCCTGCTCCTCGCGTTCGGCGCGCTTCTTGGCGGCTCGCTCCTCGTCGCGGAGCTTTCGCTCCTCGCTCTCGGCGCGGCGCCGCTCAGCCTCCTCGCTGGCCTTGCGCTCAGCCTCTTCGCGGGCCTTGCGCTCCTGCTCCTCGCGCTCGGCGCGCTGCTTGGCCGCCAGCTCCTCGTCGCGGCGCTTCTGCGCCTCGCGTGCGATCCGCTGTTTTTCAGCCTCCTCGCGCGCTTTGCGTTCCTGCTCCGCACGCTCGGCGCGCCGCTTGGCGTCTTGTTCGGCATCGCGACGCTTCAGTTCCTCGGGCGGAAGCATGGTTGCCTCGCGCAACTCCGCCAGAGGCTTGCGAATAGCCTCATCCAGTCCGATCTCGCTCTTGATGTCCGCCGCTGCCTTGCGCACTTCGCGAATCGCCTTGCCCAGCCCCGACGCGATCTCTGGCAGCATGTTGGGCCCAAGGAAGATCAACGCGACGAAGAGAATGACGAGGATCTCCTGAAAGCCGAGGTTCAACACGGTGGCTGTTTCTAGATCGGAATCTCGCGCAGTTCTACTCTGGAACGACGGGAAGGCGGATGAAGAGCTGGGAAGCTACCCCCGAAACAGCTCCATCTGGCGCGGAGGGTCGATAGCGTAGGCGTCGTAGCCGCGCTTCCGCAAGATTGCGGCAAAGGGTTCGGCGAATCCCCGGTGGAGCGCGACCTCGTGCGCCCCGGTCGCTTCGAGATACCCAACCAGATCGGCGTATCCTGCTTGGTTGGATAGCGCGATGCCCTGGTCAGCGCGCATGCAATCCACGGCCGTGCGCTCGACGCTGAAACCAGAAACGAAAGCAAAACTCGGCGAATCAAGGGCGCCCAGCGCTGGCGCCCCGCGCGCCTCCGGCGGCCAGAGCAATGCCTCGTGCGGGCCCAGCCTACCGGCAAAGCGACGCAGCGGCGGAGGGGAGGCGCCAGCCCGAGCAAAGCGGGCCAGCGCCCCCACGATGGTGCCATGCGCACGGGCAGCAATGCCGGCATTCTGCAGAGCCTCCGCGGTAGCCGGCGCTGGGCCGAAGGGGGACACAAGCAACACCGGCGCACGCCGCGCGGCCAGCGCTGCCTCGACGAACCTTTGCAGCGTCGCCTCGGCCTCCGCGCGCGGTGGCAACACAAAGCGCGGATCCCCAAAGGTGGCGTCCAAGCAAACGGCATCGGCCGAGCGAGGCTCAGCTGGACCCAGACTTGCGCAGGTGCGTTCGAGGCTGATGGTTCCGGCGTAGAGCACCCGGCGAGCGTCCACTTCGCAGAGCAGCGAAGCCGCGCCCGGCAAGTACCCCGCGGGCAGCAGCGCCAAGCGCAGCCCACCCAGATTGAATGCCCGTCCGAAAACAGCCGGCAAGGTGCGCGCACGCAGGCGTTCTCCGGCTGCGCCCATGAGCACCAGCGTGCCCTCGGTGGCCAGCAGTTGGCGCCGCCCGGCCCGGCGTGGCGAAAGACTGAACGATGACCCGGGCGCGAGCGCCTTGGCGTGCGAGAGAAACACGAGATCGGTGGCGAATCCCGCTGCATCGCAGGTGAGCTGGGTGCCATCCAAGGTGACACCCGCGTGGTAGCTGAAAGCGTGCTTCCGCCGCCGGGACATGACGAGATGTTTATACCCGCGATCGTCAGCCGCCGGGCGGGGTAAGATCGCGAACTTCGAGGGTTCGCACGATGCGCTCGCTCTCATCGACCAGACCCGGGGCACGATCGCGCAAGAAACGCCTTGCGGTCACCAGCAAACCCTTGGCCCGCACGGCGGCCACCCACACGCGGACAAAGCCACCGGAATCCGCGGGCCGCACCCCAGGGTCGTCGGCGACAAAGGCGCGGCCTTCCAGGTCGCGACCGGTGAACGAGCGCACCTCTCCTAGTTTGGGAGTGCCTGGCAGGCTTCGCCGCGCTTCGACGATAAGTCGGTCAAGATCGGGCGCTTGTCGACTCTCCGTCACGGTCAGCAACCACAGGACGGGGCGTGGCCCACCGGCTTCCAGGCGGATTTGGGCCGAGGCTGGCGGGCCCTTCCCTACCTCGAGGTTGTCGGTCCAGTCCGAGGGCAAATTGAGCGCGAGCACTTGCCAGCCCACGATGGGGTAGTAGCGCTCAGAGACCTCGTCAACCGCCAGGGCGAGGGCGTGGCCGTTGCCGGGATCCCGCCGCCAGAAGCGGTCGGGTAGGTGTTGTCCAGGCTCGGGCTGCGGCGGCCGCCTTGCGATGGGGTCGCCGTTGATGACCGATTCTGTCAGCGCCTTCATCGGTTCCAGGATCTCGACCATCTCCAGCGGCGGCCGGTCCTCCAGTACCCGGTCCACCACGTTGCGAAGTATCGTAGCCTCCGCCTGCGCGGTCGCAATTTTGCCCGACGCCGCGAACAACAATGTTCGGTCGTAGAGCAGCAGGGGATGCCCAGGCGCGATTTCCTCCGCGCGCGTGTAGGCGCGCATGGCGAGATCATCCATGCCCCATCGCCAGGCGCGATAGCCCAGGTTGAGAAAATTCTGCGCCGCCAGAAAACCGTCGTTGGTCTGCCGGCTTACCTCCTCGAAGGCGGCCATGGCACCTGTGGGGGCACCGCCCTGCATGAGCACGCTCCCGACTGAAGTCCACGATTCTGCCGAGGGAGCCAGCTCAACCGCGCGCCAAGCTGCGCGCGCCGCTTCCTGCAGACGGTTGGCCCGCCGCAATGCCGAGGCCAGCCGGCCCCATGTTTCTGCATCGTCAGGATGGTCGGCGGCTGCCTGCTCGGCGGTGGCGATTTCGGCCAGCAGGGGACTCGGCTGCGGGACCGGCGCGAGCGGTTTGGCGGGGGCAGCCACTGGGGCCGGGGCAGGTGGACGCGGGGCAGGGATTGGATGGGCGCAGGCACCCCAAAGAGTCAGGACTAGAAGCAGGCGATTTCGTGCCATCGAAGTGACCTTTGTATCACTTCCAGAAACTCGTAGCTGCTCGAGTGACGGGGGGATGGGCGAAAGCGCGTGGGGTGGGACGGACGGGTGCTGGGCGCGGCAGCGTCATTTCATTGAGAAATCTGAGGGCACGTCCCCGCCAACGCCCCAATACCATTGAACACGAGCGACAGCTTGTCGGCATATCCGTCGTTTGCCGTGCCTTTCGCTTCGACAGCCGGGCGGCGCTCAATCCCTAGGGCGCACCGTGCGCCTAGCCGTGGCCACCGAACGTTGCAGTGTCTTCCTTACTGAGCTTCTCAGTATGCCGCGTCGTTGATCACCAAGAGACTGGAACCGCCGTCGCTGACGGCGGTGCCGTTCTTGGTGAAGGAGCCCGAGATCGTGATGCCGCTGCGGTAGCCCGCCTCATTGCGCCAGACAGCACCCGCAGCGAGAACGACGTTGCCCGTGAACCTAATCTGGATGCCACCGGCACTGCGGCCGACCGTTCTGAACTGACCCGCAAGGGTTATCGCGCCCGAGGTGTTCGCGAAGGACGATTCCCAAATCATCGGATCGGTCGCAGTGTCGGGCGACGCTCCGGTAATACCGCCGACGTTGGTGAACGTGACTCTGGGCACATGGTTCGAGGTGTCGTCGCAGACGAAAGCGTTGTAGCCGCCGACGAGGACGAGCTTGTTCTGGCTCATGTCAATCGCAGTGGTGGTCGTGGCGTCGCCCACGGTGAATGTGATGTTCTCGACGGTCAGGTCGGACAGCGCCTTGAGCGTTCCGCCCGACTTGGCGTTGGCAAGGAAGATCGTCCCAGCGATCTTCTTGCCCGCGCCCATCGAAATCGTCTCGACACCGGCGCCGCTGAAGGTCGTCTCGGTAGCGGTGTAGACGTTGTTCTGTGTCAAGTTCTTCTTGACCTCGAAGCCGTATCCGCCCGAGCGACCGTTGACGCTACCGTTGTTGACGAGCGATCCGGTTACCACGACGCCGCTGTGGTAGTCCAATTCATTCTGCATCGTCGCGCCGGCATTGACCGTCAGGTCGCCTTCGAATGTTACCTGCGTACCGCCAGCGCTGCGACCGACCGTCGTGAGCACGCCGTCGATGGTGATGGGAGCGGCCGAATTGGCGAAGATCGACTCGTAGATCGTCGCACCGTCGGCGCAGTTGATGCCGGCGATGTTCGTGTATTTGATCCGTGGAACGTGGTTGGAAAGGTCGTCGGTGACCAGGGCCGAAGAGGCGCCGGTCACAAAGAGCTTGAATCCGTTCATGTCGAACGTGCCCGAAATGGTCGTGTCGGACATCGCAACGGTCACGTTCTCGAGATACACGTCCGAGGTTGCTTTTATCGACTGCGAAGTGTTCGATACCGTGATGGATCCCGTGATCTTCTTGCCCGCACCGCAGGCGATCGTCTGATCCGTCCCGCCCGTGAATGCGATACTTGGCCCCTCGTAGGTGCCATTCTGTGTGAAGCCTTTCTTCACTTCCAGCAGCACGCCCGAGGCGCTGTTCTTGATCGTGCCGCTGTTCGTGCAATTGCCCATGACGACGATGCGACTGCGGTAACCCGGCTCGTTCGTTAGCGTTCCGCCGGCTTCGATCGTCAGGTTGCCGTTGACGGTGGTCGGCGTCTGGCCGTAGGGGTCACCCCTGCCGACGTTCTGAAGCGAGCCACCCGATTTGATCGTGAGACTATTGCAGGGCGTTTCGACAGCGATGACGACCGGTCCGTTTATTTCGACATCGTTCGCGGCTTTAGGAACAACATTCTCGATCCAGGTCGAGGTATCCGACCAGCTTCCGCCACTGGTGGTCGAGTGAATAACGGTAGGGCATGGTGTGGCGCCGCCGCAGCCGGGAGGCACGCCAGCATCGGAGCCGGTTCCGGCTGCGCTATCGAGCCCGGCCGCGCCGTCGACGGTGGGGGAGTCTGCGGCGCTGCCATCCTTAGCGTCAGCCTTGGCTCCCACGTCGCTCTGGACCAGGTCAATCCCGCCGTCCTGGCCGCCGCCCGACAGCGAGTAGCCGTAAACCCAGGTCACGCCGCGGTTGCCAAGATCGGCCGTGTAGGCCCAGGTTGTCGGATCCGAATCGATCACTTGGTAGGTTCCGGCCGGAACCGTCGCTCCAGGATAGGCCATCCAGTAGTTGTCAGGCGGACCGGGAATGTTCCCGGGATCGCTCCGGGTGGCGCCCAGCGTGCCTGCGTAACTGCTGTAGCCCACCTGGGCCCAGGGACCGTAAATGGTTCCACTGGTCGTGTCCTTGAACGCAACTGTCGGGCTCTTGGTGCCAATAGTCGCCGCGTAGTGATAGGTCCACACACGCGTGATGTACGACGCCGTGGGCAGGGTGAAGGTCGTGATCTGCGGCGGGTTGTACGACACGCCCGCAAGCGACTCCATCTTGAACAGTATGGTCTCTTGCCCGTTCCCGGTTCCGCCGACCTCCATCGTCGTTCCGGCCATGTCGGGCACAGTCCCGCCGCCGTCTCGGCCGCCATCCGCCCGGCTGCCATCGGCCAGACCGCCATCCACCCGGCTACCAGTGGGCGGGCCACCATCAGTCCGGCTGCCATAGGCGGGTCCGCCATCAGGCGTGGCGACCACCAGCGATGGCAGTACCTTGTAGTGAATGCGGGCCGTGACCCGTAGCGGAGACGCAACCGCGCCGACCGCGATATGATAGGCGGTGGCGGCAATCCCTTCGTTCTTGTCGGCCTGGTTCACGTAGGATTTCCAGTACTTGAATCCCTTTCCGTTTTCTTCGGGATGGAAGATGCTGCTCGACGACTCTGTTATCGTGCTGGCGAAATAGTTACCGCTGGCCACTCCGAAATCCACAGTGGGCATGGGCTTGCTGTCGGTCTCAGCCTTGGTCTCGTCGACCCAGCGAAGCTCCAGCAACATGCTCGCATGCGTGTTGGCGTCGGCGGCATCATTGCCGTCGCAATCGTGGGTGTCGAGCCTGAAGGAAGACGACGACGAGTCCACCACGGCGACCTTGCGAATAGTCCGGTAACCAGAAGAGTCGACCGAGCCGCAGTCACTGGTATCGGTCATGACGGTCCCAATACCGAGGTTCGGTGCATTGAAAGCCACAACCCCAAAACTGGGGTGATACCAAAGCTCTGCGCTGATTAGTTGATTCCTGAGGATCGCTGGAATGCCGACGCTGTCGCTCGATGCCTGGCCACTGTAGTGATTGCACCCGGACAGCGGCCCCACACCCGTCTGCACCGTTGCGTTCTTTTCTTCCAGCGTGTATTGCCCAGTTACGTTGGCGGTGCTGGTGGCGTGGGTATCGCCCTGCATGAGCGTCCCGCTGGTCGTCACCGATTGGGGCTTATTGAGGGGCGGTTCGAGATTGACCTTTATCGGCGTAGTGAAGGTCATACTGGCGGGCTGCAGAAAGCCGTTGGCCAAGCTGGTGTGGCGGTATCCGGCGAAATCTATGGTTTCATCGGAATTCTCCTTGATCCAATACTCGCCGCCCTTGCTCGAATCGTCGGCCCGCGTGGTCGCCAAGCGATCGTAGCTGGTTCCACCGACAGTCTGCCTCCCGACGACGGTTGTGACCTGTGAAATGTTGGTATCTGTGGACAAACTCCCCGCCAAAGACGACGGGGAAAGCGTGAGAGTGGAGCGTACTTGCGTGGTAGGCGTTTTGGGCCCGTAGGGTGCGGTCGCGCCGTCGAATTCCTCACCTTTGCTACACCCCGCGAATGCAAGGGCCAAGCACAAGCAGAACCATTGAGAGCGCAAGGACAAAGCAATGGACAGGATCTTCATCATTTCGGTTTTCCTCAGGTTAGGAGCGGTTGGGCAACCCTGCCCCCGACGCACGCGCCACTAGTGGCAACATAGTAACATAGGCGCGACCGGAGGACTTGCGCCACCGGCACCAGTGACGCACTGAGGGCGGCTTTTCTTGCTGGCGGGGATCACGGGATAGGGGCCGCGGTAGGTCTGGGTGGGATAGCCGGCAACCTCAATCGCCACGCACTATGCGCTCGTGAACCGGGCGGACGCCGGCAATCCTACGCTACTGCAAGGAGGGCGCGCTCTGCCTGCGCCACATACGGTCCGCCAAACAGATTGACGTGAACCATGAGAAAGTACAGCTGATAGAGCGGCACGCGTTCCTCGGAGCCGGGGGAGAGCGGCCAAGCTTCTTCATAGGCGGCGAACACGTGGTGTCCGAAGCCGCCGAAGAGACGCATCATGGCCAAGTCGATTTCGCGGTGGCCGCCGTAAACGGCCGGATCGATCAGGCAGCCCGCGCCGTTCCTGTCTACGATCACATTGCCGCCCCACAGATCGCCGTGCAGGCGCGCCGGGGGCTCGGCCGGGCCCACGCGCTCGTCCAGCACGGCAAAAAGGCGGTCGAATCCACGGGCCATGGCCGAGCTGCTCAGGCCGGCGTCGCGCGCCATGCGAAGCTGCGGTTCCAACCTGCGGCTGCGGTAGAAATCCGGCCAACTCGCCGCGGGCGTGTTGGACTGCGGCAAGCGCCCGATGAAGTTGTCGTGATCGAGGCCGAAGCCTGGCGCCCCAAAGCGATGCAGGGCGGCCAGATTGCGGCCGAGCCTCTCGTCGAAATCGGGGCGGCGTCGTGCAGGTGCGATGGCTTCGAGTACGAGGAATGTCTCGCCCACCGCCAGTACCTCGGGAACGCGCAAGGCACGCGCCTGCGCCAGCCAGGCCAGGCCACGCGCCTCGGCGGCGAACATGGTTGGATCCGCGACGGAGTTGCTCTTGACGAACACCACCCGCCCATCTGTCAACGTCATCTCGTGCGCGCTGTTGATGTCGCCGCCGGACACCGCGCGCGACGATCGCACCGCGCTGCCCGTGACGCGCGCCACCGCCTCCTCCAGTTTCCGCCCCGCCATCACCCAAGCCCGTGGGTGCGACGCAAATGATCGAGCAAGCCCCGGCAGGCCGCCTCGCAGATATCGAACACGCGCTCGAAACCGTCGATGTTGCCATAGTAGGGATCGGGCACCTCCGCATGGGGCGGAGAGGCCGGATCGAACTCGCGCAGCAAATGCACCTTGGCGCGCGCTTCGGCGTCGGGTGCCAGCCTGACCAGGTCGGCGAGATTCTCGCGGTCGAGCGCCAGCACATAGTTGAAACGCGCAAAGTCCGCGGGTCGGAACTGGCGCGCCTCGCCCAAAAGTGGCATGCCCCGTTGCGCTCCAACCGACTGGCTGCGCTCGTCGCGCACCTCGCCCACGTGCCAGGATCCGGTGCCCGCGCTGTCGATCTCGATCGCGCCGGCAAGACCCGCCTGCCGCACCAAGTGGCGCATGACCGCCTCGGCGGTGGGAGAACGGCAGATGTTGCCTGCGCAGACGAAGCTGACTGCGATGCGGGTCGGTTTCATGTCGTGGGGCTCCCGAAGAGCGTCGCGGGATTGGCGCGCTCGATTCTCACCTCGACGAAAGCGCCCAGGGTGGCGCTTGGACTTGCCGGCACGATCACCGAACGGAAGCTGTCGGTGCGGCCCAAGAGCTCGTCCGCGCGGCGGCGCGAAGGTGCCTCCAGCAGAACCCGCTCGCGCCGTCCCACCTGGGCCGCGTGAATCTCGCCTGTGATTTGCCTTTGCAGATCGATCACCTGGGCCAACCGTCGCTGCTTGACCTCAGCCGGAACATCGTCGGCCATGGTCCGGGCGGCCAAGGTATCGGGACGTTCGGAATAGGCAAAGGTGAAGGCGTTGTCGAAGCGTAGCTCGCGCAGGGCGTGCAGGATCTCGCCGAACTCCTCCTCGCTCTCGCCGCAAAAACCGACCAACACATCGGTGGTGATGGCCACTCCGGGCAAGGCCGCGCGCAGCGCTTCCACCAGCTCGCGATACTGGACGAAACTGTAGCCCCGTTTCATGCGCGCCAGCACCGTGTCGGAGGCCGACTGCAGGGGCAGGTGCACGTGCTTGCAGATCTTGGCTGACCCGGCCATAGCCGCAATCACGTCATCGGAGAATCCCAGTGGATAGGGTGACATGAAGCGAATCCGCTCCAGGCCATCGATGCCGGCCAAACCGCGCAAGAGGTCCGCGAAGCCGACGTCGCCAAACCGATAGGAATTCACCGTCTGACCCAGAAGCTGGACCTCTTTGCCGCCCGCTGCGACTAAGGCACGCGCCTTGCGCAAGACTTCGTCAGGAGCCGTGCCGCGCTCGCGCCCGCGCGTATAGGGCACCACGCAGAAAGCACAAAAACGATCGCAACCGCGCTGGACGGCAATGTGGCCGACCACGGTGCCGGTGGCATCGCGGGCGGGGTCCAGGCCCTGGTAGGTTTCCTTGGGGTCAAGGGTTGTGTCGTCGATCTTTGTGCCGGCGCGCGCCTCTTCGATGTGAGCCAGAAGCCGTCGATAACCGTCCGGTCCCACCACCAAGTCGACAAACGGCGCCCGGACACGCACCTGGCCGCGCAGGTGCTCCGCCATGCAGCCGGTAATTCCCAGCACCACCTTCGGCCGCTTGGCCTTGTAGCTCGCCAGGGTGCCGGCACGGCCCCACACCCGCTCGACCGCTTTCTCGCGCACGGCACAGGTGTTGATCAGAATGACATCAGCCGCGGCCGGATCATGGGTCCTCTCATAGCCCGCCCCCTGCAGCAAGCCGAGTACGATCTCGGTGTCGGCCACGTTCATCTGGCAGCCGTAGGTCTCGACGTAGGCTAGGAGGCTCATGCAAGAATCTTCTTATCGCATCGAATCCCGTCTCGCTACGCTCTTCACGGCCGGGCGAGGGCAAGCGCGCTGGTAGGACTCAACCGTCTGATTTCCTTTAGCACATCGAAGTCGCGGTCGACCGAGACCAGGAGATGGACCGACGCACTCTTCATGACGGCGGCATGAAGGGCATCGCGTGCTCCCAGACCGTGGTGCCGTTCGAGAAGTTTGCACGCCTCCAGAACATCCTCTCGCCTCACCGGGAGAACCTCGCGCACCAGATCGCTGGCAGAGCGAACTGCGACGACTGCGTCCTTGATGTCCAGACGTCGAGAGCGTACGTGGAGAATTTCCTGCAGCACCTCGGTGTTGGTCACGGCTTCGAGTCCACCGTCGCCAACTGCTTGCAGGAGATCCCGGCACGGTTGTCGGTAGGGACCTTCCCCACCCACCGCGTAGAGAAAAACGTTGGCGTCAAGGAAGACGCGGGCCACGACGTTCCTCAATTTCCTTCTTGAGTGCGCGCCACGCGGGCAATCGCGTGTCAGGCAGCCGCAAGAACTGCTGCGTGGCGACGGATTGGCGTGCGCGATCGGCTGTGCACGCATACTGGACGCACACAGCTTCGCGCATCAGACTGGCAATAGAGGTACCGCGGGATCGAGCGACGCGTCCCAGTGTGTCGAACGCACTCGGCTCCATGAGCACCTGCACGCGTTTCGTCTTGGCCATGGCCCTAGCATGCACATCTATATGTGCATGCGCAATTCTACTTGCTCGAAAGGCGCGCCACCTGCCGCATGGCCTCGGGCCGCGAGGGAGCATCCTGGGGCGCCAGCTCCACGTATTTCTTGAACGCAGCAAGTGCGGCCGGCTTGGAACCCGTCAGCAACTCGGCCTGGCCAAGCTGAAAGTACAATTCGCTTTCCCAGGGAGCCGACGCCGGCATCTTGGCAATGGCTTTGCGGAAGTGCTCGATGGCCTCCTTGGGCCGGCCGTGGTCCATCTCCTGCCGACCCAAACGATAGTGCGGTTCCGAAGCATCCGGGGCCACCCGAACCGCATTTCGCCACGCGTCCTCGGCCTTGGCTTGTTGACCCTCCTTGTCGTAGCAAAAACCTTGGAAGATGAGTGGCTCGGCTGAGTTGGGAAGCATCTTGGCTGCTTCCTTGAAGTCCGCCAGGGCCCTTTCCACGTCGCCGTGCCGGAAAAGCTCGCGCCCACGTTCCATGCGCGCCTCGGGCAGGCTGCTGGCAGCGTCCAGCGCAGCCTCGGCCTCTTGCTCCTTGCCCGCCTTCAAGAGAACCCGGCCAAAGGCATAGTTGTAGATGGGAAGCTTGTCCCACATCAGGGCCCGCCGATACTCGGCCAGCGCCGCCCCCAACTCGCCACGTGTCTCGTGGACGCGGGCAAGAAGATACGCGGCCTCGGCGCAACGTGGATTCTCGTCCTGGACTTTCTTCGCCTCACTCTGGGCCAGCTCCAGCTTGCCCAGGTCGAGTGCCAGCCGCGCCAGCGCCAAACGCAAGCCCGGCGTCACTCGGCCGGTATTCAGTTCCTCTTGATAGCGGGCCAGTGCCTCGTCTTTCTGGCCCAAGGCGAGACAGACTGTCGCCAGCCGTTCGCGCAGCCCAGGCGTGTCCGGCATCTCCTTGAGCGTGTCTTCGAGATAGGCCTTTGCCTCCTTGAGCTTGTCCTGCGCCTGCAAGGCGGCAGCCACGCCCACGCGCGCCCGGGCGGAGTTGGGATCTGTTTGCAACGCCTTACGAAAAACCTCCTCGCCCTTCACTGGCTCTTTCGCCACAATCAGTGCGTCACCCCAGGCGAGCTGCAGAATTGCCGCGGGCGCCCCAGCCTCTTCCGCTTCCCGTAGTACGGCCAGCGAATCCTGCGCCTTGTTCTGCTGCTGCAGGAGCGCGGCCAGTCTCAGCGATGCGGGCAAGAACTTCGGATCGCGCTTGAGTGCTTCGCGATAGCCCTGTTCCGCGCCCGCCAAGTCGGGGGACTGTCTGGTGGCTGCGGCGAACCCGTTCCAAAAAGACTCCCTCGGGTCGTTGGGTGCGGCCTTGGCAGCCAGGGCGATGAGCGTTCCGCCTTGTTCCGCTTTCCTCGTGGCCAGATAGGCACCGCCCAAAGCGAACTTGCCAGCCGTGACCGCCTCCAGCGGGGCTCCCGCAGCCTGGAGTGTGCTCAGCGCCTCTTCATAGCGTCCCGCATAGAGCAACGACTCGCCCAGCGCCAGGTACGCGGCGATCAAGCGCGCATCCAGCGCAATTGCCTTGCGCAACATCACCTCGGCGTCGTGGCTGCGTCCCAGCTCCAGTGCGGCTTGGCCCAGGAGGAAATTGGCTTGTGCCAGTTCATGGGGCGAACCAGCCGGCTGCTTCCTGTCGAGCAGGGCCTGGGCAGCCGCCAGGCGCAGTTCCGGTGTCGCCGCCATCCGCGCTAGCCCCAGGGCTGCGCCAAAGTGCTCGGCGTTCTTGCTCAGAACCTTCTCGTACTCCAGACGCGCTTCGGGCTTGCCGGCTTCCTCCAAGGCCCGTGCCACCATGTACTGGGCGACTAATTCCTTGGGGCGGGCGGCCGCGTACCGCCGCAGCGGCTCGACCGCAGCGGCGGCCTTGTTATTGCCCATCCTCGCCAACGCCACCGCCAGTTGGCTCTCGGCGGCTCCGGCCTCCGGTCCGAGGGCAGGCTCGGCGTCATTCGGCCTACCCTTGGCAACGGCCAAGAGGGCCTTCACCCGGTAGAGCCCAGCGACGGGTTTCTGCGACGGCTTGATGGTTTGCACGAGTTGCTCGGCGCGAACCGTCTTGGACGGATCCCCGCCGTGGACAAGGACGTCGAGAAGCGTGATCTCGGCGGCTTCTCTCCGCAAAGCATCGCCCTCTTCCTGCAAGGGACCAATGGCTTGCGCAAGCTGATTCTCGGCCGATTGGTAGGCTGCGGGACGGTCGTTGAGCAAGCCTTCAGCCATCGGCCCGATAACCTGATCGAGCGCGGGTGCCTTGCGCGAGGATTGCAAGAAGACGGCGGCAGCAACCCCCGCCACCACCACCCCACCGCCGACCGCAATAGCCCACTTGGGAACCCGAGCCCTCTTGGCCACTGGCCGCAAAGCGCCTCCCCGCATGGGCGCTCGCCCCGCGACGGGCTGCAGCGCGGGCAACTGGTCTGCGGCTGCCGCCTCGGCCAATCCCTCGCTGGCCACCCGAGCGCCGGGGAAGGGTAGGACCGCAGGCCCCGCTTTTGAGCCAGAATCGCCCTCCAACTCCAGGCTGAACCCGAGGTCCGTTCCAGTCGTCGGTCGCTTGCTGCTCGCCGGGGAAGACTCGGGCGAGGCCGACGACGGGCTGAGCGGCGCCAGCGCAGAAGGGGGCGCTCCGGCCGGGGTGAGCGGCGACAACTTGGGCGCAAGCGCCCCGGTCGGGGCCAGTGGCGGCACGGTGGGTGACGGAGACCCTCCGGGCGGCAAGCGCGCTGATGCGGGAATCGGGGGCGGAGCTGCGCCGCTGCGGCCCGTGCTAGGCCCGGCAGCGCCGGCCAGCTTCGGTGCCCCAGCTACGAGCGGTGACTTGGGCAATCCTGCCGACGCCTGGCTTGGGGCTGGTGGCGTGCCGGCAGACCCTCTCAAGTCCAGCGACAAGCCAGACGGTGGTGGGCCAGAAGTGGACACCGGCGAGGGCGATGAGTCCAGGTCCAAACTCAGCGGGGGCCCGCCGCCCGCCGCGCGGACGGCCGACGCCAAAGACAGATCGAGCGCCAATCCGAGCGGAGGTGTCTTGCTGGAACCCCGGTCCGAACCGGGCAGCCACCCGGGCCGTGCCCAACCCTTGGATTGGGGAAGATCTTCGGGACGCGGGGCCGCGTCGCGCGACACTGGCAAGTCCCCAGGCCGCGGGACTGCGTCGCGCGACACTGGCAAATCCCCAGGCCGCGGGACTGCGTCGCGCGACACTGGCAAATCCCCAGGCCGCGGAACTGCGTCGCGCGACACCGGCAAGTCCCCAGGCCGCGGAACTGCGTCGCGCGACACCGGCAGGTCGTCGGCCAATCGGCTGGCAGGCGGTCTGACCTTGAAGACGGTGCGGCAGTAGACGCAGACGTGGTCAACCCCGCCGGCCGGAACATCGCCGCCGACTTCCTGAGCCTTCGCACATTTTGGACAGATGACTTTAAGAGCGGACAAGCAGAATCCCCCGGCCCGCCATTGTACCATCTACCCTTTCCCACCGAGGCCACACAATCATTGGCCAGACTCCGTGGAACCTGGGCCCTGCTGCTGGATGCGCCTGAGATGACCCAGCATCGCTCGGATCCGCGAAAAATCGTGCTCGCTGAGAGTTCGGACCCCGGAATCGGGTGGTTGGTCCTTGGCTGGTAGAGGGGATTTGACCGATAGCGCCATCCGCCCACTCTGATCCATCCCTGTGGCCTGCTGCGTGAGCCCGGATGTCGCCACGCTCCGCTCTGGGGGTGGCGCCCGCTTTACCGCGAGCTTGGGCACTTTGCCGTCTCTCTTGACTGCGGCAAGGTTATCCGCCCAATCGCTAGACGGCGGCGGCGGCGAGACATGAGAAGGATCCGGTTTCCTCGCAAGCACTATTGCGACCGTCAAACTGATTCCGACCGCAATCGCCAGTGCACCAAGCAACAGCGGCCATCGGCGGCGTGCCGGTGCGCTCATTGACAGGAAACGGAGCAGTTCGCGTTCACGCAGTCGTCAACGCTCGTGAATGCGGATAGCCCGGCCGAGTACGTGGTGGCGCAACCGTCCATGCACGAGGAGGAGTCTCCGCAGGTTTGAAGGCAAGCGACAAGGTTGTGGCAAGAAGTGTCGTCGTAGCAAGCCGCGAGCTCGGTGCAGCAACAACTGCCCAAGCATGTGCCGCACGCATCGCTCGCAACCAAGGCCGCGCACTGCGACCTGACAGCGCCACATGTGCCGCTGTTGCCTGTCGCGCCGCCCGAGCCGAATGTGGGGCCCATGACTACGCAAAGACCAGACGCACACGTGAGGCCATTGTTGCAGGTCTCGTTACCATAGCAAGGGCACTTCTCGTTGCCGGGCTGGCAACTCGTACCTCCGCAGCCAGAAGTGATAGCCAAAGCAGTTCCCAACGCGAGCGCGAGAAATCCCTTCAATGACATAATACATCGCGTCCACAATTTCATTACTAACTCTCCTTTCAATTTATTGCCGCGCCTCCCCGCTTCTGATCAATGCGTGACGACGCGCTAGGTCGGTGCGGCTTTCACGGCTAGATCTGAGTCGTTCGAGTGGCTCGGGCGTTGTCCGATCGGTCTCGGATCTGGGGCGACAAAACAACGTGAACAAGTGCAACAGCACCATGCGACCTGCGGTGCGCCGTTGCCTCATGATAGGTGGTCCAGTGCGTCAGTCAAGCGGAAAGAAGGCCTGCGGACAAGACTTGATACAATCCCTCCGCCGTGCGGTTCGTAGCTGACCTGCATATCCACTCCTATCTATCGCGAGCAACCAGCAAGGAGCTGAACCTGGAACAACTCCAATGCTGGGCCCAGCGCAAAGGGATTGCCGTGGTCGCCACCGGCGACTTCACCCATCCGCGTTGGTTCGCGGAGCTGCGCGAAAAGCTGGTGCCTGCCGGCGACGGCCTCTATGCCCTGCGCGAGGAATCGGCCAGGGCAGTGGATGCCGAGGTTCCTGCCGCCTGTCGCGCGCCGGTGCGTTTCATGTTGTCGGTCGAGGTCAGCAGCATCTACAGCCGCGGCGATCGGGTGCGCAAGGTACACAATCTCATCTACGCGCCCGACTTCGAGTCAGCGGCGCGCGTGTCGTCACGCCTGGCCCGCATCGGCAACATCGAATCCGATGGGCGCCCAATCCTCGGCGTCGACTCACGCGACCTCTTGGAGATCACGCTCGCATCCTCGCCGGATGCCTTCTTGATCCCCGCGCATATCTGGACTCCCTGGTTCTCCGCCTTGGGCTCGCAATCGGGTTTCAATTCGATTTCCGAGTGTTTTGCCGATCTCGCGGACCACGTCTTCGCGGTCGAGACCGGTCTCTCGTCCGACCCGGCCATGAACTGGCGCCTTTCCGCCCTGGATCGCTATGCCCTCGTGTCCAGCTCCGATGCCCATTCGCCGGACAAGCTGGGTCGCGAGGCCAACCTGTTCGACTGCGATCTCTCCTACTTCGCCATGCGCGACGCGCTCCGCGCGCGCGGGGCAGGCTTTCTCGGCACGCTCGAGTTCTTCCCCGAGGAGGGCAAGTACCACGCCGACGGCCACCGCAAGTGCGAGGTGGTGATGACACCGGAAGAGTCGGCGGCCTGCGGGAAGACCTGTCCGCGCTGCGGAAAGCCTCTCACCGGCGGCGTGTTGGGACGGGTGGCTGCGCTGGCTGACCGGCCCGCGGGTTTTCGGCCCGAAGGTGCCAAGCTCTTTGCCAGCCTGGTGCCGCTGCCCGAGGTCTTGGGCGAGGTGCTGGGCGTGGGGGCAGGCAGCAAGAGCGTACGTAGCTCCTGCCAAAAACTGGTAGAGCGGGTCGGGCCCGAGCTGACCGTCTTGCGAGACGCGCCGCTGGAGGACCTGGACCGCGAGGGTCCACCGCTGCTTGCCGAGGCTCTGCGCCGCATGCGCGCGGGCGAGGTAATACGGCAAGCTGGCTATGACGGCGAGTACGGCGTCGTGCGCATGTTCAATGAAGAAGAGCGCCTCCGTTTGCTCGCGCAAACTGCCTTCGCTTTCACCGGCGTGGCGGTCGCTCCCGCCGAAAAAACCAAGGCCGCTTCAGCGATGCGTCCGGCTAGCGAAGAAACTGCGACGGACCACCTCGGCGGTCCCAACCTCGAACAGGAGGCGGCTATTGCCCACGACGAGGGACCGCTGCTCGTCGTTGCGGGCCCGGGCACCGGCAAGACCCGCACCCTGGTGGAGCGGATTGCGCGCCTGCTGCGTGACCGCGCGGCCGCGCCGGCTGAGATCACCGCCATCACCTTCACGCGCAAGGCAGCGACCGAGTTGCGTGAGCGCCTGGCCGCGCTCCCGGGCACGCGCGCCAGCGGCATCTCGGTGCAAACCTTCCACGCGCTTGGTCTCGATCTGCTGCGGACGCACGCCGCTGCGGCCGGGCTGCCACCGCACTTCGCGATCCTCGACGAGGTGGGGCGGCAAGCCCTGCTCGCTCGCGTGCACGCGCAGGTGGGCGCGTGCACGCTGTCGCCGGCGCGGGCGGGCAGTGCGATCTCGGCGGCCAAGGCCGCGCTGATCGCGCCCGCCGATGCGACGCCAGAATTGGCAGCGGTCTACGCGGCCTATGAAAAGGCACTGGCAAGTGCAGCTTCGGTGGATTTCGACGATCTGGTAGGTCGTGCTGTCCATTTGCTGCAGACCGATCAAGCTGTACTCGCTTCCGCACGCCGTCGCTGCCGTCACCTCCTGGTAGATGAGTATCAGGACATCAATGCGGCCCAGTACCGATTGGTGCGCCTGCTCGCGCCCGCGGAGCGGTTGACAAATCTGTGTGTGGTCGGCGATCCCGATCAGGCCATCTACGGCTTTCGTGGGTCGGACCCGTCGTATTTCGCCCGCTTTGCCGCTGACTATCCCGGGGCTCGCACCCTCACGCTCGCCCGCAACTACCGTTCCGTCGCGGCGGTCGTGCGCCTGGCCACTGCCGTCATCGAACGCACTCCCGGGCGGGCCGGGCGTCCGCTGCAGCCGCTCCACGCGCGCGGGAGCAAGGTCATCGGCCAGGTTCTTGCCGATGAGCGAGCCGAGGCGGACTACATTGCCGCCGAGATCGAGGCGCAGGTTGCAGGCACCAGCTTTCTTTCCATGGACGCGGGCCGCGCTGCCGACGGGCACGGACTCGCCTTCCACCAAATCGCGGTGCTGGTGCGCTTATCGGCCCAGGCTGATGTCATCGAAGAGGCGCTCGACCGAGCCGGGATTCCCTGTCACCGCCGGGGCGACGACGCCTTCGCCGCGCGCCCGCACGTGGCAGACATCCTGGCAAAGCTGCGCCGGCATGTCGAACACCACGCCGTGGACAAGGATTGTGAGCCGGTCGCCGAGTTGCTCGCCACCCTGGTTCCCAACGCCGCGGCCGATCAGCGCCGCCTGCGCGCGCTCGATCTCCTGCGCGCCTTCGCCGTGCCCTTTGCCTCCGATGCCGCCGCCTTCCTGTCCGAGATGGCGTTGGCGCGCGAAACCGACCTGCAGTATCTCCCGCAAAAGGTGGCGCTCTTGACCCTGCATGCCAGCAAGGGCCTGGAGTTCCCGCTGGTCTTCATCGCCGGATGCGAAGATGGCCTTCTTCCTCTGCGTCTGCCCTGGCTGCCGCCTGCCGACGTGGAAGAAGAACGTCGTCTGCTCTACGTGGGTGTCACCCGGGCGCAGCAGCGCCTGATCTTGACTGCGGCTTCCCACCGCACCCTGGCCGGCCGTGCGGTCGAGAATCGCCCCTGCCCGTTTCTCGACGACTTGCCGTCCGATCTGCTCGCCACCTCTCGCTCAGCCCCGCGTCGCCGCAAAGCGCGCCAACTGTCCCTATTGAAATTCTAACTTCTTCGCACTCCAGGCACGAGACTGCCTGAATGTTGCGTCTTGTTGACACCAGCTACCTAGAGCGACGTCAACCACGGCCATAGGTCTCCCGGAACCCAGGAGGATCCGCCGGGACCGTATAGGGACGAGTTCCCATCTATTGGAGCGGGGGTGTGACCCGAGCCGTGCACGCACCAACGGAGGGGATGCCCGGCCGAGCATCCGGAATAGCTCGTACACGTATGCGTCAAACTGCCTGCAGCCGGTTGGGGCGGGTTCTGGGTGGTGCAGGCGTTGTTCTTGACGAACTTGTCGCGCAGCGGTGTTGCCATGGCCTCAGTGCATGTGGTGTCCGCAGTTCCGACCATCTGCCAATATGCGATGGGGTCGTTGCCGCCGTCGCACCCGCTGAGCTGCGCTCCTTCGAAGATCGCGACCGCACGGAAGACTTTCGCGCGGGCACATGCGATTTCGTAGCTCATGCCACCGCCGTAGCTGAAACCCGTGGAGATGATGTGCGTCGTGTCGACACAGTAATTCTTCTCGATGAGCGCGACCATGTCGTCGGTGAAGGTCAGGTCTCGTCCGCCGGAATTCGCCCAACCGGCGCTGAGCCCATCGGGCGCCACGAAGATCGCGCCGTTCTTCGAGGCCTTCTGGAGTCCGTAGTAGGACCAGTCGTACCCAGAGGTTCCGCCATTGTCGACTTGGGCGGAGTTGCCGCCATTCCAGTGGAACCCGAAAATCAACCAATACGGTTTGTTGTTGTCGTAGTTGTCGGGAAGCCTCAACGCAAAGCCCCGGCTCTGGCCGCCGCTCTGAATCGTAAGATAGCCTCCGGTACCGAAGCCCACACCGTTCCCCGACCCCGCAGCAGCAGACGCACTCTCGTTCGGGACCGACGCAAATTTCAGCGTCGAAGTCGTGCCGCAACCGGTACTCCCCACAGCGGTGCCACCTGGCGTGGTTCCGCTCGTGCCGCCAGCGCCCGCCGTGCCACCACCGCTGGAGCCTCCGTTTGCGGAGCCGCCACTGCCAGCGCCGCCGCTGCCCGAGCGGCCACCCGAACCGGTTGCGCCGCCGGAAGCGGTTGCCCCGCCGCGTCCCGTGCTACCACCCGAACCGGTTGCGCCACCGGAACCGGTTGCGCCACCCATGCTCGTTGCCCCACCGGAAACGGGCGGGCCGCCGAAGAATCCCGTGCTGCCACCGGAAGCCATTGCGCCGCCAGAGCCGGTCGTCCCGCCACTCTGAGTGGTGCCGCCACTGCCTGGCGCGCCCCCCGCGCTGGTCGTGCCGCCGCTAGCGGTCGTACCACCGCTGCTTTGCGCTCCGCCTGAGCCAACGGCGCCGCCGGTGCTCCCACCGCGGCCGCCCGAGAGTTGGCCGCCGCTACTCGTGGTTCCGCCCGTCGGCGTCGGTTCTCCCGAGACATTGTTGCATCCCGCGACCGCCATCAAGGCGAGGTACACAGGCAATTGCGCCAGCGCTGCGTAGCGCCACGCGCGGGCAAGAACTCGATCATGGTTCGTCATGTCTGCAGTCCTCCGCAAGCAGGACATAGACAAACCAGCCCCGCGTTTCGGGTCAACAATCGACCGCCGAATGTTCGAAACTGAGCTTGAGCTGATTCCCCGCAGCATCCCCCCGATCGCGCCCCACCAGGGTTGCCCTTGTGAATGTGGCGCTGGTGACCCGGATCTGGCGACGGCCAGCGTGCCGATCGCCCCAGCGCCCATGATTCTCGGCGTTTCTCGACGGAGAGCAGACGTGAGCGCAGCTACGTCTGCGCGTCGAGAACAGAGGTCGGCCCTGGCGAGGCGCCGCGGAAGAACTGGGGAGCCGCAGCTGGTCAGCTCGGCGGGGCCGTGGCACCCAGCTCGGCGCACTTCACGCCGGCAAAGCGATGCAACCACCAGGTGCCGGCGGGGAAGATGGCCTTGCGGCCAGCCAGGTGGTCGGAGCGGGCTTCCTCACACACGACGACCGTGCTCATCGGTGAGACAGCTTGGTCGACTCTCCCCATGCGAACCGGACCTCGACCTGACGGGGCTCGTCTATGCCGGTGTCTACGACAACGGTGCCCAACCCGGCCGTTGTGACATGACCTCTAGGCGACAAGTCGATGCCTGCGGATTCCACTCCATCGACAAGCTCTCGGAAAGGCTTCGCGCGCACGACTTCGCCGGACGACGGTATGGCATCGATCGACGACACGGTCGGGTGGACGTCCTGCGCAAAGCGGCCGACGAACCGAACGCGCTGCGCGGAGGCTGCGGGATCTCCCCACCACGATCGCTCCTCTGAAGACAGGGTGGACTGTCCGTCCAGAAACCCCCGAGGGGTGCACGGCAGGCGGCACGCCTTCCGCGCACCCCACACGAACGCGCTCACCCTCACGCCGGCGCCCACGCCCACGCGACCCGCGAGCCGCGGGCCGGCCNNGGCGGCCCGCAATTTCCCGACAAAGCTTAGCTACTCCTGCAAGGTCCCACGTTCCATGCGGCCTTCCCGCCAAAGGGCCTCCTCCATGGCGGCGAGCAAGGGTCTGGCGGTCTGGGCGTCGCGTGCGCTCAGGACGATGGCCTGCCGCTCGAAAACCAGCCCCGCGCGCGCCTCTGGCGTCAAGCGATCGATCTTGTTGTACACGAGCAAGCGAGGCGTGCCGGCGAGATCCAGGTCATTCAGGATGCGTTCCACCGCCACGATCTGCGCCTCACGGTCTGGATCGGCAACGTCGACCACGTGCAAGAGCAAGTCTGCGTCCTGCAACTCCTCCAGGGTGGCGCGGAATGCCTGGGCCAAGTCCTTGGGCAGGTCACGGATAAAGCCCACGGTATCGGCCAGGATCAGCTCACGCTCGCGCGGAAAACGCAGCCGCCGGGTCGTGGGGTCGAGCGTGGCAAAGAGCTTGTCCTCGACGAGAACCTCACTACCGGTCAGTGTGTTGAGCAGGGTGGATTTGCCCGCGTTGGTGTAGCCGACGATGCCCACGATGGGCATTTCCCGCCGGGTGCGCTCAGCGCGACGTCCAGCGCGCTGGCGTCGGGTTTGGTCGATCTCGTGCTCCAGCCGATGCACGCGCTCGCGCGCGCGCCGACGGCCGATTTCCAACTTGGTTTCGCCTGGACCGCGGCCGCCGATGCCACCGACCAAGCGGCTCATCATGGTGTTCTCCTCCTGCAAACGCGGCAACCGGTAGCGCAGTTGCGCCAGCTCGACCTGCAACTTGGCGTCGCGGCTGCGCGCCCGCTGGGCGAATATGTCCAATATGAGGATGGTGCGGTCGATGACTTTGAGATCGGTGAAATCGGCGATGGCGTGGGCCTGTCCGGGTGTCAGATCGGGATCGAAGATGAGCAGGCCGGCGTCGTATTGCATGGCCTGCACCAACACATCCTCCAGCTTGCCGCGACCGATGAGGTACTTGGGGTCAGGCTCGGGCCGACGCTGAACCGCCACGTCGGTGACTGCGATCCCCGCAGTCCGACACAACTCACGCAGTTCGTGCACCCGACTCTCCGTGCTGCCCGAGGCGCGCGTCTGGCGCGACTCCATCACGACTAGCACGGCGCGCTCGGACCCCGAAGTGGCTCGCGTCGCGGGCAAGGCGCGGTCGAATTCCTCCTCCAGCGCGCCCACCAGTTCCTCGACATCGACCGACGCGCGATGGAAGGGCACCGGCGCCAGCACGGTCCACGGCGACATTTTCTCCCGCGGGGGCACCAGGTGGGCCAGATGCAGATCGCCCGGCCGTCCATCCTGGGTCACGCCCACCGCCGCCACCAAGTCCAGACGCAGAAGCGCCAAGTCGACCAAATCATCGCGCGAGATGGGCTCGTTGCGCAGATGGGTGTGCACTAGGCGCAGCCCGCGGAAGCGTCCGTGACCAGCACGCACGCGCCCCACCGCGGGCAGCATAATGCGCGAAGCATCGCCGACTGCGACGTGCTCGATATCGCCCCGGCGCGAGATCAGTACGCCCACCTGGCGCCCGATCTCGCGCGACAGCTCGCACATGAAAGTGGCCAATTCGGCTGACACCATCTCGTGCGGCGGCACGCGGCGTCGGTAGATGCGCTCCAGCGCTTTCAACTCGCTGGGCTTCAGGCCGCCCAGATTCCCGGTAACTTCACGCATGAGAACGCCGCCCAAGAATTCGGCTAGCTGGTTTCACCACAGAGTGCACAGAGAACGCAGAGGAGACGGAAGCAGAAGGAGTTTGGACCTGAGATCCGAACCCCACCCTTTCCGGACTCTGTGAACTCTGTGCTCTCTGTGGTGGAAAAGCACTCTTCCCTCGCCACGCCACGCCCAAGAGGTCCAGCTATCCCTCGTCTGGAGAGCGCGGCGGGGACGTCGGGGGTGTTGCCGCCGGCGCAGCCGCTCCGCGATCGTCAAGCAGGGTAAGCGCCACGGCCAGGGCCCGCTTCGCCTTGTCCACGATCTTGTCGTCGTTACGCAGTTTCTGGTAGGCGCGCAGGATCTGGTCCTCGAAGTCGGCCAGCTTGGCTTCCAACTCGCTCGTGCGGTCACGCGCCTGGGCCAGCTTGACCTCGCGGTCGCGCAGGTCGGCGCGGGTAGTGTCAAGTTCCCCTTCGACCCGCAGCACGCGCCGGCTGAGTTCGCCCAGTTCTTGGGTACGGGCAGCCAGCTCGCCCTCGGCTCGCGCAGCCCGGGCCGAGGTCTGGTCCGTTTCCGCACGGTGACGCTCGGCCATCTCGGTCTTCTCGTCCAAGTGCCGGCGATCCATCTCAGCGACCGCGTTGTGGTGCTCCTCATCGCGCGCCTGCAACTCGGCGCGGCGCCGTTCGTCAGCCGCAGTCAGCTCAGCCGCCTGGCGCGCGGCGGCCTCTTCCAGGTCGTGCTGGCGCCGCGCCTCTGTGGCAGCCAATTCGTCTTCCGACCGACGGCGCAGGGCCTGAATCTCGTTCTTGTGGTCGCGCTCCTTGGCCTCGATGGCCGCCTCATGGGCCTGGCGCTCAGCCGCAAGTTGGGCAGACGACTCCTCCTTGAGTGAGGCGACAGCCTTTTCCTGCTCACGTCGTATCCGTGTCAACTCGACATCGTGGCGGTCCTCCAAGGCCGCCGACTCATCCGCCGCGCGCCGCTGCTGAGCCTCCAACTCTGCCGCGTGGTCCATCTCCATGCGCGCCTTCTCGGCCCGAGCCTGCTCCTCGCGCGCCGCCTCGGCCGCTTGGCGTTCATTCGTCATCTGCGCGATCTCGGCGCGGTGAACCTGCTCCATGTCCGAGACGTGGTTCTCCAAGTCCTGCCGGATCTTTTCGACCTCGGCACGCGACCGGTCCTCGGCGGTCGCGAGCCGCTTGCGCAAAGATTCGATCTCGTCTTGCGCCTTGGCCAACTCGAGGTGGCTGTCGTCGAGTCGTACCTTGAGCGCACGCTCGCGCTCTACGGCTCGATCCTTGTCCTGGCCCAGAGCATTCACGCGCTCGCTGGCGTAGACCAGGCTCTTCTCCATGGCCAGCATCTTCTCCTCGAGATCGCGGCGCGCGCGCTCGTGCTCGCGCATGCGGTCCTTGTGGTCGAGCATCTGGCGCTCTTTGGCGTCAAGCGCATCCCGCAGGTCAAGCAAGTCCTTCTCTTTGCGGTTGATAGTCTCGCGCAGACCGAGCAGGTCCCGTTCCTTGTGGAAAGGCTGCACCTGCAGACGCCCATTCAACTCCTCAAGCTCGCCTTGCAGACGGCGCTTGTCGTTCTCCAGATTGTGGATGCGTTCCTGCAGTTCGGCCAGCAGGCCCTCGGGGGCGTCACCCAGGGGAAGGGTCTCCACCGAGGTGGCGTTCACCGCGTCCGGCTCGGGCGGAGGACCGGCCTCGTCGGCAGCCTCGCGTAGCACGCCGGGCGGGATGTCGATTTGTGCCTCAGGCGGGACAGCTTGGGGCACATCCTCCGCCGCGTCGACGGGGGGCGCCATTCCCGGCAAAATGCGCACGGTCCCTGCCGACGCAGGCGGGGCCGCCTCGGTGGCTGCCGCAAGCAGATCGTCGGCAAGACTTGCTGGCGCCAAGGACGTGGCCACTTGTTCGTCCCACGGATTGGGCTCCTCGTCAAGCGGGCCGGGCTGAGAGGGCGCTGGGGCGCCTACTGTCGGCTGCTCGTGGATCTCGAGCGCATCAAAAGCCGCCTGAGCTTCTTCGTCGAAGACTGCGTCCAGCCTGGGTCCGATTGCGGACGAGTTGCTGGCCTCTGCCTCCATTTCCACCACCGCGCCACCGCCGGGCACACTGGGTAGGTGCGGGGGCGGGGTGGGAATGCGAGATTCGTCGACGATATCATCCGCCTCGATGGCGATTTCCGAGGACAGCAGGTCGGATATTTCCTCAGGCTCAGCAGTAGCCGGCGCGCCCAACCCCACCAGCTTGTCCACCTTTCGGCAAAGCTCGTCAGCATCGAAAGGCTTGAAGATGTACTCGTCGGCGCGCAGCTTGAAAGTCTTGTGCTGCTCGAACTTGGCCGGCACCTCGTCCGATGAGGTCAGAATGAGCGGAATGTTCTTCAAATCCGCGCTGCGCTTGAGCTTGTTGCAAATAGCGTAGCCCACCTTCTTTGGCTCGACCGAGACGATGATTATCGCCGGAAGGTTCTTCCGGCCCCATTCCACCGCCTCGTCGCCGTTGTTGATGTTCGTAACTACGAAGCCGTAGGGCGCCAGCGTTGCCGACAATGATTTCAGGGCGGCCGGGTCCGGCTCCACGCACAAAAGCGTTCTCGTCACCATGAGGATAGACGACGTTACTACGGATGGGCCCGCAGTACCAAGCTAGAGCCACTCTTGAAGACGCGATGAGCCGCGTGAGTAGCCAAAGGCCCCGCCGCCGTCCACCAGGTTGCTGGAACTTTCGCGAGGCGGAATTAGCGGCGTTCGAGGTACACCGTCTCGACCCAATGGGCCAGCGCATCCTCGTCGAGGTCCGCCGTGAACACGTAGGTCAGCCCGTCCGGGCCGTGGTACGCGGCGGTGGATACACCACGGCCGCTGCCCACATACACGTCTCGGCCGCCCAAGGACCGCCGGCGCGAGCCAAAGGCGACGTCATCATCGGCTGGGAAAACCATCATACCCAGCCGGTGGCCGGCCGGAACCTGATAGACAACATAGGCTCCGAAGTTTCCCCGCACGTTCACCAGCCTGCCGCCCTGGCAGAGCGCCCGGTTGGTGTCGGCAGGAGGCGGCATCGTGAAATCGAGCTTGCCGCGGAACCAATCGGTGACCGCAGCGCAACTCTGCGACAGCACGTCGAGCGGCACGTCGTGATGGAAAGTTGACATGGCCTGCTCGAGCACAGGGGACGAGGGGCTGCGCCGTGGGCTTGCCACCAGTAACACAACCGCTGCCGACGCTGCGATGGCCAAAGTGAAAATGCGCGGGTAGGCCTGCCAGGGCCACTGACGTCGCGCTGCGGGCTCGGCCTCAAGCGCGCTGTGAAGACGACGACGCAACCCTTCTGGAATTTCCGGCCGCGGTAGATGGCCGCGCAGCGCCGCCTTGAAACGCGCCTGCAGGCGCGTGGCGCGCGCGCAGGCATCACAGCTCATCAGGTGGGCTTCGTAGTCGGTTCGATCCGATCCGGATAGCTCGCCATCAACAAAGGCGTACAGGATGGCGTCCGCTTCCGAGCACTTCATCCCCATCACCCGCCCTCCTGTTTCATCTTGCGAAAACCATCCAGATCCACCACCTGCGCGTCAGTCTCGCCCGCCGCTTCTGCTTCGCTGCCGCCTCGCTGACCGCGTATGATTCCCGATTCGACCGCGTATTCATGCAGCCGTTTCTGCAACAGCCTGCGCCCGCGATAGAGCCGACTCATCACCGTGCCCGCTGGGCACTCCATGACGTCGGCGATTTCCTTGTAGGACAAGTCTTCCAGGTCGGCCAGGATGACTGGGAGACGGAACTCAGCCGGCAAGGCGGCCAGAGCCTTTTCCACGTCGCGCGAGAGCATGCGGCCAAAGAGCGCGCTCTCCGCATCGCGCGGGTTCTGACCAAGAAACTGGCCGAGATGTGCGTCGCAGGATTCCACTTCGCCCAGGATTTGCTGTTCGCGCTCCCGTTCCCGGTAGCGGTTGCGGAACGAATTGGTGAGAATGCGCAGAAGCCATGCCTTGCAGTTGGTGCCAGCCTCGAAGCTGTCCCAAAAGCGATAGGCGCGCAGCATAGTCTCCTGCACCAAGTCCTCGGCGTCACCCTCGGCCCTGGTCATGCGCAAGGCCACGCCGTAGAGCAGGCGGAGATGTGGCATCACCTCGCGTTCGAAATCGGCCTTGGCAGGAGCAGCGCGGAACAGCATGGTCAGCCTATGTTTCTTGAACAGATCCCAGCCTAGGATTATTTCCCGGCGAGCGCACATCTGTTCGTCTCTGAGCGAGGTTCCAGGTCGACATGTGAATCATTGCGCTAACGCACTGCCGTCTAGAGCGGCTCGGTAGGGCTGAACACCGTGACCAGGTAGCGCTGACTTCCCGCAGGAACGCCGGCGTCACCGGGCAAGCCCGGCATGTCCAGGTAGGTTACGTAGACCGCGTCAGCGCCTACCCAGGCGGAAACCGGACCCGTGTTTCCAGACCCACTGGGCAAGTAGAGCGTCTTTCCCCGGGGATCGGCGAAGAAGTTGAAGCGATCCACCTCTGGCCCCCTCGAGCCTGCCAGCCCTATGTTGAACTCGTACCCGGCCGGGGCGATCCAAGCCAGCTTGGGCATTTGCGAGTAGCCACCCCATCTGGCGGACGCCAGCACCGGTAGGATCGTGACGTTGTAGAGGGCGTCTGGGCCCGCATCGGGTGGCGGTGGGGTGAAACTTGCGAAGTACGTTCCGCCGTTGCTGGTGTCGTTCTGCCAGCCGAGTAGGTAGCCACCGAATGCAGGCGTCGAAACGATGCGACAGTCAGTCACATCGAATTTCAGGTCAATCAGCACTTGCTCGCCGATGGAACCGTCATCGCCAATCTCGAAACGGTGCCACCGCGGTTGCAGTGGATGTTCGGGCGTGGGGGCTTCAAGCAAGGTGACGGCCAGATTCGCAGCGTTGTTCTGCGTGCTATCCAGGCAGCTCCAGAGCGGGACGTTCTTCGGATCGTCGTAGAGCGTTCGTTGGCCGCCGATCACTACCCCGTCGGCGCCAAGCATCTGGTACTGCGGATTCTTGCCCTCCACGCCCCACGCTACCAGGGCCCGCGTGCCATCCGGCGAACTGCCCACCACCAACCGAACCGAATCTGTCTGTGTCGCTCCCGGTTGCGCGCCCAGGTCTTGCAAGACGGGCGGTGTCGGGGATCCCAGATCGTGGACCCAGGCGTGCACATCGTAGTAGCCGGCCTGGTACACGCCCATCACCACGACGAGCTGATCGCCCGGCGCGGTCTTGCTGGTGACGGCAAGAAACGGGCCCAGCTGCTGTTTGTTGACCGCGGTCACGGGCTTCTCGGGCAGATCGAACCACGATTCGCCGATGACCTCGCCGGTGCTGCGAAGCTGGCCCCATCCCACACTGTTCCCGTCGAACCCTGCCAGCACAAATCCATCGCCCGCACGCAAGAGGACCGCGTCCCGGGTCTGCGCCAGGAAGTGCCCGCAGGGTTGCTCACCAGGACCGGGGAGCGGACCGGCGGACGGACACGCCAAGGACGGGTCGCTGGCAAGGGGAACCTGCTGGCCGATCTGGGTGCCGAGCGGCTGATTGGATCCACAGCCGGCCAACGACAGCGAAGTCAGCCCAGCGACTGACCAAACGAAAACACGGACCTTTGGCATCATAGGGAGAGTCTACACCGGGTTGGGAAAATCCGGGTCTGGCTTGCCGAGGAGATGCGGCGCGTCCTAAGCCGTGGCGCCGTGACACTTCTTGTACTTCTTGCCGCTGCCGCAGGGACAAGGATCGTTGCGTCCCACCTTGGGCTGCGTTCTGCGCACCGGTTGGGGCTCGGACGACGCCGGGGCCCCGGCGGACTGGGCCGCACCGCCGCCCGATTCTATGGTGGCGCGCGGCCGGCGCCGTGCCTGCTTGTCGGCCATCTGCTGGGCCGCTGCCTCGCTTTCCTCGCGCCGGATCTGAACCTGGAAGAGCTTCAGACACAGATTGCGACTGATGCTAGCCATCATCTCGCCAAAGATGACGAAGCCTTCCTTCTTGTATTCCTGCTTGGGATCCTTCTGCCCATAGCCGCGCAGACCAATGCCCTCGCGCAATGCCTCCATGTTCTTCAGGTGCTCGATCCAGCGCTGATCTATCTCTTCCAACATGAAGTAGCGGAAGAAGTAGAGGAAGTACGGCAGCGAGAACTCTTCCTCGCGCGCCTCGATGACTTTCTCAAGCTGTTCCCAGGTAAGCGCAGCCAGCTTGTCGCGTTCCAGCAGGCCCTTGGTCTGAATGGTGGGCTCGAAACCAAAGCGTTCCTTCATGCCGGCGGCCAGGGCCTCCAGATCCCAGTCCTCGGCGTGGGCGTGCTCGGGACAAGTCGCGTCGAGCAGCTCCTGCAGAACCTCCTCCGATAGGTCCAGGACACGCTCACGCTGCTGAATCAGCGACGAGGCCACCTCGCGCGCCAGGCGATCCAGCGTCGCGGTGCGGTCCTCCACGATGCCGGTCACGTCGAGATAGGCGCCAAACTGCCGGTAGAGCGCGGAGCGGAACTTGGCTGGATCGAGGGGAACCGTGACCGGACTGGCGGCGGCTGCGGTGCCGTCGGCAGAGGGAGGCGCAGCCTCGTGGGTCAGGGCCTCTGCCAAGCGCGCCAGCGAAGGCCGCAGCGTGCCCGAGAGCTTGCCCACCGTGTCCTGTCCCGACGACTCGGGTACCGGCGCCTGCTTGCCCGCCTTCTGCTCCGCCTCGGAAAGCAGCGGTACATACGACCCTTCCAGTACCTGCCGTCGCAGCGCATAGATGGTCTTGCGCTGCTGGTTCATCACGTCGTCGTATTCGAGCAGGCTCTTGCGGATGTCGAAGTTGTGGCCCTCGACCTTCTTCTGCGCGTTCTCGAT
>PMJO01000039.1 GCA_003158455.1 Myxococcales bacterium
AGCTCGGCCTGTTTCAGGACGGTCTTGACCGCTTCTTCCTGCAGGTCCGGTGGGTAGCCGAACTTGTTCAGGATGCGTTTCACGATGACCCGGATCTTTGCCCGCGCACTTTCGCGCAGGGTCCAGTCGATGGTCACGCTGGTGCGCACCTTGGTGATGAGCTCGGCGGCGATGACCTTGAGCTTGGCGTCGCCCATCGCTTGCACCGCACTCTCGTTGGCGGCCAGGGCGTCGTAGAATGCTACCTCGTCGTCGTTCAGGCCAAGTTCTTGCCCGCGTTTTCCCGCGGCCTCCAGCTCCTTCGCCAGCTTGATGAGTTCTTCGATGACCTCCTGGGTGGCGATGGCGCGGTTGTGATAGGCGTGGAGCGCCTTCTTGAGCTTCTCGGAAAACAGCTCCGACTGCACCAGGTTGCGCTTGGAGCGAACCTTGATTTCGTCCTTGAGCAGTTTCTCCAGCAGCTCGGCGGCGACGTTTTTGTGCTTGAGGCCGCGAACTTCGGCGAGAAACCGGTCGTCCAGGATGCTGATGTCCGGCTTCTGCAAGCCAGCAGCGGTGAACACGTCAATGACCTGGCCGTCGGTGGTGATGGCCATGGACACGAGCTGGCGAATGGCAGTGTCGATCTGCTCAGGCGTCTTGGTGCTGGTGCCGCTCTTCTTGTTCAAAGCTGATTGAACAGCCTGGAAGAAAGAGACGTCGTCGCGAATCTCCGTGGCCTCGTCGCTGGCCGCACACAGGGCGAAAGCGCGGGATAGCTCGGTCACCACCTGGACGAAACGCTGCTTGCCATCTTCCTGCCCGAGGATTTGTTCCTGGCCTGCGGGGATAAGCGCGAGCTTCTCGGCGGGCTTGCCCGTGATCCATTTCCGCCAGTCCAGGCCGTGCAGCATGTCGCTCGCGATGCCGTGCTTTTCGAGCATCACGGCGATGGCTTGCTTCGGGTCGTGGGCAGCATCACCCTTGCCGCCGCTCTCGGTGNNGCGTGCTTGAGCTGGTCGGCAAGACCAAGGTAGTCGACCACCAAGCCACCTGGCTTGTCGCGGAAGACGCGGTTCACACGCGCAATAGCCTGCATCAGCCCGTGCCCTCGCATCGGCTTGTCGGCGTACATGGTGTGCAGGCAAGGCGCATCGAAGCCGGTCAGCCACATGTCGCGCACTATGACGATGCGGAACGGGTCGCGACTGTCCTTGAAACGGACCGCCAGCTTGCGCCGCTTGTCCTTGTTGCGAATGTGCGGCTGCCACTCGGGCCCGTCATCCGCGCCGCCGGTCATCACCACCTTGACCACGCAGGTTTTGCTCTTCTCGGCCTCGGCGTCGTCATCCTTGGCGCTGGCCCAGGCGGGCCGCAGTTTGATGATCGCGTCGTAGAGCGCCACGCAGATGCGGCGGCTCATGCACACGATCATCGCCTTGCCATCCATCGCCTCCCAGCGCTTCTCGAAGTGCGTCACCAGGTCGGCGGCGACGATCTTCAATCGCTTCGGGTCGCCCACCAGCGCCTCCAGCGCAGCCCACTTGGTCTTCAACTTCTCGCGGTTTGACTGCTCCTCGCCCTCAGTGATTTCCTCGAACTCCTCGTCGAGCTTGGGCAGCTCTGCGGCGTTCAACGCCAGTTTGGCGATGCGGCTTTCGTAGTAAATCGGCACGGTGGCCTTGTCGGCCACCGCGCGCTGGATGTCGTAGATGCTGATGTAGTCGCCAAAGACGGCTCGCGTGTTGGCGTCGGTCTTCTCGATGGGCGTGCCGGTGAAGCCGATGAAGGAAGCCTCGGGCAGGGCATCGCGCATGTGCCGGGCCAGGCCGTCGATGAGGTCGTACTGGCTGCGGTGGGCTTCGTCGGCGATGACGATGATGTTCCGGCGGTCGCTCAGACTTGGCATCCTCTCGCCCTTTTCGGGCAAGAACTTCTGGATGGTGGTGAAGACCACGCCACCGCTCGCCACCGCCAGCAGCTCTCGCAGTCGCTCGCGACTTGCGGCCTGAACCGGCGTCTGGCCGAGAATGTCGTGGCAGCGCTGGAACTGACCGAAAAGCTGGTCATCGAGGTCGTTCCGGTCGGTCAATACCACCAGCGTCGGGTTTTGCATNNGCCCTGGGTGTGCCAGACCACGCCTGCGCGACGGTCGCCAGGCTTGCCTCCGTGCATCCGCCCCGCCCAGAAAGCACCCGCGTCGTCGCGCAGCTTGTTCCGTTCGCCCATGCCACTGGCGCGAATGGTTTCCTGCACCGCCATGTTCACCGCATGGAACTGGTGGTAGCCCGCAATGATTTTGTGAAGCGCGCCGCTGTCAGGGTCCTCCTCAAAGACGATGAAGTGCTGGAGTAGATCCAGAAAACGCCGCTGCTCGAACACCCCGCGCACCATTGTCTCCAGCTCCAAGGCCGTCTTCGGCGCGTCACCCTCGCCATCAATCGTGCGCCAGACCTTGAACCATTCCTGGTTGGCCGTCAGCGAGCCGATGCGCGCCTCCAAGCCGTCGCTGACCACCAGCGCGGCGTTGAAGTGCATCAGCGACGGAATCTCGGCCTTGTAGGTGCGGAGCTGGTCGTAGGCGGTCCAGATGGTCGCGTCTTCGTCGGCGGCGTTCTTGAGCTCGATGAGGCCGAGCGGCAGCCCGTTGATGAACACAACAATATCCGGACGCCGGTTGTTCTGGCCCTCGATGACCGTGTACTGGTTCACCACCAGCCAGTCGTTCGCCGCAACCGACTGGAAATCCACCAGCAGCACATGGTCACCCGCGACGGTGCCGTCGGGCCTCGGGTATTCCACCTCGATGCCATCGCGGAGCATTTTGTGAAAGGCGCGGTTGGTCTGCGTGAGCGAAGGCGTCGCCAGCCGCAGGACCTTCCTCATCGCGTCTTCGCGTGCATCTTCGGGAATGGCCGGGTTCAGCCGCTGGATGGCCTCGCGCAAGCGTCCCACCAGCACCACATCGCCGAAGCTCTCGCGTTCCGCCGCAGGTTCGCCTGGTGCCAGGTTCGGCCCGTGTGCGACCGCATAGCCCAGCTCCCCGAACCAAGTCAGGGCGGCATCTTCTACGGTGGATTCGTTCAACATGAAGGTTGGCCTAGCCCATGGGTTTGTAGAGCGGATTCTTGTCAACCACTGCCGCTTGCACCTTCTTTCGGAGGGATTCCTTCAAGTCGACGTGAAGTTCCAGCATAGCCACAATCTCCTGCAGGGAGCATAGGACCACGACTTTCTGTTGAAGAGCTTCTTTGCAGGTCTTGACCGCAGGGGCAGTGAAGTCGCTGGCTGATATGATGATTGCTCGCGCTTCGGCGCGTTGGTAGACCCTCACGAGATGCTGCGATACCTCTGGGACGCCGAGAGGGCTGCCCCACCATTTCATCTCGACAAAATACAAGTGACCGTCCAGTTCTACGACACCATCGATTTGTTCCACGGTGCCTTCGCCGTCGTCGCCAACCAAGGCGAACGCGTTGCGGACCCCGATGTCAAACGCCTTGAACAAACCGTTCAATGCTGCTTCGAGTGCCGTGCCTCGTCCCTGAGGGGATCTCAATGAGACGAGGGCGAAGAGGTCATGTTTTGACTGCTCTATCGCAGCCTCTCGCCGCCGAAGGGCCTCGGCTTGTTGCCGCTCATTCGCCATCCGTTGTTGTTGTTCTCGCTCACGTTCGAGCTTCATCCTAGTAAAACTATCCTTGACGTTCTGGACGTCGCGGATTTCGGCCACGAGCCCTCTTGCTTTTAGCTGATCGCCCTCCCAGCAAGCCGAAAAACTCTCGAATTCAACAACCCGCTTGAGTATCTCCCTGCGCTCGCGCAGACACGCTTCACCGCGCTCATTCAACTTGGTGAGTATCTGGCGAACAATCTCGAACTTGTTGATGCTGTCCTTGTCCCGTTGCCACTGTTGGAATGGAGTTGCGACAATAGAGTCCGCGACGCCCGCTCCCTTGAAGAAGAGGAACACGTCTTTCTTGCCCCGGTTGAGCAAGGGGATCACGTCAATGAGCAAACTCATCAGCTCGGGGGGATAGTGAAAGCTGATGTCGACCGTCATGTAGTTTCTTCCGTGGGCCCGTGGGCTCCCGGTGCCATCAGCTTACCGCTCAGCAGCTTAGGCAGCAGGGTGTCCCGCAGGGTGGCGAGGGTACGGGATTGCCTTGCGTTGGCAAGTAGTCGGGTGATCAGCGGTGCCGCTTGGCGCGTATACGCTTCAACGATGGGTCGAGGCGGGACGAGCACGGCAAGCGAACGCAAGGCGGTCGAGTTCAGACCAGGTATAGCGACGCCAGTGCCCTTCGTCCTCATCTCGGCCAATGCCAGTTCGGAGGTCAGCCAGAAGTAGAGGTATTCTTGGCTCATACGCTCATTGGCGCGCAGGCGATAGACGTGCTCATTGATGCAGCACTTTTCAAACGGGAACCCGTCGCCGAACAGGCTGACGTGGGGCTCATATTCGCCGGGCCTGCCACCGTCTTTATAGATGAGAACATCGTGGCTCTCGAGGTGGCCTTTGTTCATGCCTTCGTAGAACTCGACGGGGACGAACTTGGTCTTGCCAAAATCGAAGCGGCCAACACTCACGATACTTTCAGCCCCGATGCTTGGAATACCACCGGTGATTCCACTGACTCCTCCCTTGGGTCGCCCTCCGGTTTCCAAGACGGCCAGCATCCTTTCCAGCGTGTCGACTTCCCAATTCAAGGGCTTCTTGCCGACGGTCGATTCTTCCAGGTGCTCGGGGAAAAGGGCGGCAGTGGCTTTGTCGAGGCCGTCGGGTTTGCGACCGTCGAGTTTGGCGCGGACGGGGTCGAAATTTACGAACCAGCTCTGGAACAACGCCCGCGCCATCGCCTCCAGGGTCGCGTTCATCCGCCGGTTCAACTCGATCTTGTCGTCCAGCGCCCCAAGCACCGCCGCGATGGCCTTCTGCTTGGCGAGGGGTGGAGTTGGGACCGGAAGTTCGCGCAAAGTTCCGAGATTTATCTTCTGCGTGACGCTTCCTTGGAGGCGCGCAGTAAGCCAATCGACGGCGATCTTGGACTTGAGGAAGAAATCCACAAACCGAACATCCGCGCTCCCATCCAACGGAATCACGGCAACATCGCGGGAAACATTGTGCCCAGCCAATTCCCTTGGAACGATAGCGGAGTGTCCTGGATCAGCTATGAGATTTAGGACAATCTCGCCTCCTTTGAGAATTGTGCGCCGGAACTGATTACTGATTTCTTCAGTGACTCGCTTTGAGTCGTCGCAGTCTATTCTGCCGCCTCGGATATCTCCTCCACGAACCACGGGAACGCCACCCGGCACGAAATCGCCTACCTTGACGATCCCGTACGTAATTCCCCGCTCAGAATCACAGAGTTCGCCGAGCGGCGTCGAAGGCCACTCGTCACCCGCCATATCCCAGCCTCTTCAGGTTCGTCATCACGATCCCNNCCAGGGCCGCCAGTTTGCGGGCGAACTCGGCTTCCCCTCCGTGGGCGCTTGAGGTGCCAAAGTGGCGCCTCAAAAGGCTCGTGTAGGGGCGACCTGCGGTCGCCCCTGTGGGCTCGACTCCACGAGTTGGCGCGTTTCGATTCGCCGAATCCCACTGGACGAGGCAGGTCGCCCCTACACGAAACGTGATGCAGACGGCGATTGGTTCCTCCGGTCCCGTTCAAGGTCACAAATTGTGATCTTGAAGCGTTCATCGCTTCCCCTGCCTTGGCGCCAGTTCCGCCTCGATCTCCTCCACCGTCGGCAAGCTGCCCTTGAGTTCCTTGGGCAGCCTGGCAAACAGCTTGGTTTCCCACTCGGCGACGCCGATGGGCTTGTGCATGTCGCGAAGGGCGTATTCGACTTGCATGCGTTTGCGCGAGCGGCAGAGCAAGAGTCCGATGCTGGGATTGTCCTGGGGATGCTTGAGCAGGTCGTCGACCGCGGAAAGGTAGAAGTTCATCTTGCCCGCGTGCTCGGGCTTGAATGCCGTGGCCTTCAATTCCACAACAACGTGGCAATGCAACTTCACGTGATAGAAAAGCAGATCGAGGAAGTAGTCTTGGTCGTCGACGGTGAGCTTGACTTGGTTGCCGATGAACGCGAAGCCGGCGCCGAGTTCGAGCAAGAACTCC
>PMJO01000167.1 GCA_003158455.1 Myxococcales bacterium
CGCTTCGTCGCGCAGCTTGTCGCGCTGGATGTGGGCCGCGCGGTGCAGCAGGGAACTAGCCTTGCCCACCTCGCCCACCCGCGCGGCCTCGCGCGAAAGCAGTTCCACCAACTCCGGCCACAACTCGCGATCGTTGTAGTAGGCGGCGAGGGCTTGGAAAAGGTCAGCATTGTCCGGGCAGCGACTGCGACCTAACTCCAGTGCCCGTCGCTTACCTGTCTCGTCGTGCAGGCGGGTGCGCAGTTCGGCGAGATCCAGCGCGCGCGCCGCCGCTTCGGCTTCGCCCTCGCCGGCCAGGATCTCCTCGCTCAGGGCCGCGCGTTCCGCCAGTTCGTCCTTGCCCGACAGAAGATCGAGCAAGGAGAGTTGCAACGATCGCCTGACCGCCGCATCCGAGCCAGGGGCGGCCAGCACCTGACGGTAGACCTTCTTGGCTTCGGTCGGATTGATCTTCTTGACCAAATCGCCAAATCGGCGCGCCAGGGCGACCCGCCCGGCCCCGGCTGCCGCACCTTCGCCACTGCCCAGCGCCCCGGACAGGATAGCCACGGCTCGGCTCATCTCACCCCGCCGTTCATGCAGATCGGCCAGCACCATCAGCCCCTCGGGATGGCCCGGCTCCTCGGCCAGTACCTCGCGCAGGATGGTAGTTGCCGCATCCTCCGTCTTCGCGTCGCCCATCAGGAATTTGGCCCAGGCCATACGGGCGGTGTTGCGGTCGGATCGGGCCATAAGCTTTTCCGCCAGCTCGCGCACCAGACTCTCCAACGCCGCCCGGTTTCCCAGAGCCGCATACAGGTGCAAGAGCGGTTCCCAGACCTCGCGGTCCAAAGGATGCAGGGTGCGTAGCTGCTCGAACAGGCGAGCTGCGGCCGGGGCGCTTTCCGGGTGCTCAGCCGCGGCACGTGCCATTTCTCGTACCACCGGCGCCAGGCGCGGATTGGGCCAAGCCTCACGCGTGTCTTCCAAAATCCGCGTCACCCCGATGAAGTCGCCGCGACTGCGCAAGCGGCGCACGAGATCGAGGATGGCCCAGGTCACATCGCGCAGGCCGCCGGGCACGCCTCGTGCCAAAGCTACTGCCCGCTCGAGCAGTTTCTCCGCCCGCGCTCCTTCGCCCAACGAGACGGCCAACTCCACTCCTTCGCGCACATCTTCGCTGCGCGCCCCCGGCAGGGCGGCCCGCCGCTCGTAGAAGTCGAGCAGGACGTGCTCGTCGGAGGATGCCCGCGCCACCTTTTCGTACACCGGCATCACCCGGGCCAGATCGGCCTCGGGCACATGGGCAGCCTCCACCAGGGCCATGGCGCGCGCCAAGTCGGGCGAAAGGTCCACCGCCTCGGCGAGAGCGTCCAGTCCCTCATTGCCCGGGCCCTGCAGCCCGAACTGACACTCGGCCACCCGAAAGAGAAGGTCCGCCTTTTCGGCCGGGTTGCTCGCAAGTTGGGACATGCGACGCAACTGCGCCGCTGCCCGTCGTTGCTCGGCTTGGTCGCCAACTTTCAGGCTGACCCGGGCCAGACCGGTCAAGGCCTCGGCCACCCGCTCTCCCGTCTGCTCGACCCGGTGATAGAACGCGGTTGCGCGCGCGACGTCGCGCAGATCGCGCTCGGACACCTCCCCAGCGCGCAGCAACAGGTCAGCCAAGCGAGGCGCATCGTTGGCCCGGCGAAGCTGATCGGCCGCCTTGGTGACTGCGTCGAGATAGCGGCCGGCCTGGCCCAGCTTGGCCGCCAGGGCGCGCGCTTGCGCGTGCGCAGTCGTGCTGTCGGGCACCTTCTCGACAATCCCGAGCAGGGCTTCCAGGGCCTGCTCGGAACGGCCAATCTTCTCCAAAACCTCGGCCAGTTCGCATACCACCGCCGCTTCGTCTGCGGCCAGGGTGGCTGCGGCTCGCCGTTTGTCCAGCAGCCCGATCAGAACCTCCCCCTCGCCCGCGGCGAGCAGGGCAGCTTGTACCCGCCGGGCCTCGGCAGCATCGTGCATAGCTCGCGTCAGGGCGGAATCCAGCGACTGTGCCGCGGCCTCGTTGCGACCCAGGGCCAAGGCCACGCGGCGCAAGCGCAGAAGGACTTCGCCTGCGGTGACCACGAGATCGGCCGACTGACCCCGGCGCGCCAGCACCAAAAGCGCACGGTAGGCCTTGTCCGCGCGGTCGAGATCGCCCACCTCCTCAGCCATCTCGGCCGATGCAAGCTGGACCTCCATGTTGTCGAGCAGCACCGAAGCCGCCTGCTCCAAGTGCTGCAAGGCCAGCTTGGGGTTCTTCTCGGCGCGCGCCACCTGCGCGATCTGATGATGGAGGGCGGCCCGCTCGCGCGACTGACGCCGGCCATACTCCTCAAGCACTCCTTCCAAGATCGCACGCGCTTCCGCCAGACGGCCAGCTCGCCGCAACCCTTCGGCCAGGGCCAGGCGCAGGCCGCGATCGGTAGGCGCAACCGCCAGCGCCCTTTCCAACACCGGCACCGCCCGTTCGGGGCTGTGCAAGTGCTCTTGGCAGACCGCCAGGGTTTCGCGCGCGCAGGCCACCACCGCCTCGGGCTTGACCAGCTGGGCACAGCGGTCAGTCAGAGCCCGCGCCAGCGCTTCCCAGCGCTCGGCATCTCGGTACAATTGGGTGAGCAGCACCCAGAGCTCGTCGGCGGTCGGGTCCTGCACTAGGGCGCCTTCCAACGAGGCCAACGCACGCTGGCGCTGGCCCGCCGCGAGGTAGGCCCGGGCCAATTGCGCTGCAGACTGGCGCCGCTCGGCCGGATTGCCCAGCGACATGCGCTGCTCAAGCCATTGCGCCGCCAGCAGTGGCTCGCCCGAGGCAATGCACAGGCGGGCCAGGCTGTCGAGCGCAACCGAGCTGCTGTCGGCCACCACCACGCGTTCCCAGGCCGCGATGGCACGCGCGCTATCACCCAGGGGGGACTCGGCCAAAGCCGCCACCTCAGTCCAAAGACGAGCGGCCCTCACGTTGTCGCCCATTCCCTCCAGCTTGCGAGCTTGGGCAGAAAAGATGTCGGCCAACTCGCCGTATCGGCCGCGCGCGCGCAGAAGCGCGCTCAGGGCGGCCAGGGTCGCGGGATGGCCGGGCAATTCTTCCAAGTTGGCGAGCAGCGCCTCGAATCGGCCGGTACGTCCCTCGACCACTTCACCCACGCGCGCGATCTCGAGGCGCAAAGCCAGGCGCGCTTCGCCGTCGGAAAGCAGGTCCAGTTGGCGACGGCGTAGAGTGAGCAACTCGGAGAACTGCTCGGCCTGCTCGTACAGGCGGGCTAGCACCGCCATCGCTTCGCGATTGTCGGGCTCGTCGTCGACAATGCGCCGGTAGACATCACGCGCGACGGCCTTGTCAGCGTCGATCGCGATCTGGCCGGCACGCGCTCGCAATGCCTTGCGGTCCTCCTTGGACACGGGCAGCCGACTGGCGTCGAGAAGCAGGTCCACCGCCTGGTGCAGGTCGGCCTCGGCTTTGCTGGCAAGCAGCGGAGCAGACAGCCCATCCACCGCCAACCGCACGGCTGCGGCCGGCGCAAGCTGACCCTCGACCGGGTTCGCCAGACGGAGAAGCTGGGCCGCACGATCATAGAGTACGGTCAGGCAGCGGTGACCGACCTCGGTGTCATGCAGAACGCGAATGGCCAGATCCGCAGCCGCCGCCATGACCTCCAGATCGCGCGGGGCAAGTGCCGAGATCTGCATCAGAGTATCGAGCAAGGGCCGGCCCCCGCGGTTGCGCTGTTCCTGCGCCAGGCGGCGCAGGGTCGGAAGGCTCGCGGGGTCGTAGGCAACAGCCCGGAGCAGGGCCTTCTCTGCCCACCCCTCGCCATCAGCAACCGGATAGCCCGCAATGCGCTCTTCGATGCTGCGAGCAAACGCGCCCGGCAACGATGAGCGTCGGTTCAGCGCGGCGGACAGCGCGGTGCCCAGGGCCGAAAAGGCCGCGTCGGGGTTGGCTGACGCGGCCACGATTCTCTCTGCGATGGGAAGATGCTCTGCCAGCAGGCGGTCCGGCGAGAACGGCTCTCCCATCGCGGTGTCGGCCGCCAGCTCGTAGGCGCCGGTGTCGGCGGCAAGGCGAATCACCGCCGCGCGCGCCTGTCGATTGTCAGGTGCACCCTTGAGTGCAGCTTGATAGGCAGCAAGTGCGCCCTTCTTGTCCGCCAGCTTCTCCTCCAGCAGACGCGCTTGCAGCAAGCGCAGGTGAACCGTCCGCACTAGTGACGGCGCCAGGGAGGCCGCCGCGGACCCCAGGGACTCGGCGACCAGAGGCCATTCGAGCAGCGCGTTGGCCAGGCGGACGATCTCGGCTTCCAGATGGCCGTCGTCGGGAGCCAAACGCAAAGCCGCGCACAGGTGGGGCAAGGCTTCTTCCGCCAGACCTGCACGCGTCTCGGCCAGGTGCGCCGCCTCGGCAAGATAGCGCGCACGCGTCCGATCGTCGGCGGCCAGCGCCAGACGGTGGGGTAGCAGGCTGAGCAGGGCGGCCCAGTCGCCGCCCAACTGGTAGGCCCGCGCCAGCGCCTCGACCGCAGCCGGCCGGCAGGCCGCATCGTCGAGCAAAGCCGCAAGGCCGTCGCGCGCACTGGCCGAGCTGGGGTCAGCGTCCAGGGCGTGCGCGTACCACGAGGTAGCGGCCGGGCCGTCACCGAGCTCGGTCCGGCACAGGTCAGCCAGGCGCACGAACAGCGCGACCAGGTGAGCCTTTTCCTTCTCCCCGGTCTTGCTGCCCAAAGCGAGAAGATCTGGCCAGCGTTCGACCTGAGCGAAAAGGTCGAGCAGCCCGTCGGTGGCTTCGGAATCGTCAGCCCACGACTGGAGCAGCTCCTGCAGCGTCGCAATGGCCTCAGCCGGTTGGCCCAGGTTGAGGTTCTGCACACGCGCGAGTTGCATAAGATCGGCGCGCCGCTGGGCGGCTGGCAGATCTGCGCTTGCGCGCCGACGCAGCACCGTTGCCAACTCGGCCCAGCGCTCGGCCGCGGTCAGCCGATCGACCAGGCCGTCGAGCGCCTGGCGGTCGTTGGCATCGTCACGCAAACGCAGCTCCCACGACCTGATCGCGCGCTCGGCCTCGCCCCGTCGGGTGGCCAGCCGTGCGGCCTCACCCAGCAGCGCCCGCCGCACCCCGGGCGCGGTTTCGAGAGCCGCCTGTCGTTCCAGCACATCCAGACGTTCGGACGCGTCCGCTTCGCCCTGCAGGAGCTGAGTCAGCTTGCGTAGGGCCGTGAGCACCTGGGCAGGTTGCGCTGCCCCATCCTCCACCACCTTGCGATAGAGCGCTCGCGCATCTGACACCGTGTCGTCGCCGATCTGCGCTGCCTCCAGCCAGCAGGCCACCCGCACGTTGGCATCCAAGGTGGCGCCCGCGGCGGCCAAGAGGCCCCTCCGATACGCCTCGGGGGCGTTGGTCACATCGGCCAGATACTTGAGACGCACGCGCAGGGCCGGCTCATCGGGTTCCAGCGCCAGCATCTCGACCATCTGCTCGCGCGCGGCGGGCAGGTCGCCTTGCCGATACAGGTGGTCCGCGACCTCGCGCACCAGCGCACGTTTCTCGGTCGCTTCGGCAAAACCCAGCGCTGCCCGTAGCGCCGCCACCAAGCGGTCGGGCCGGTTCCTCTGGGTGTGGCGAGCGCGCAGAATGTCGAGCGCGCGCCAGCGCACGGTTTGCGGGAAGGCGGGCGTGGTCAACACGCGATCCGCCACCGCGCACACCCCGCTGTCGTCGGCAATCCGGTTGTTGGCCAGGATGCGCTCCACTTCGTCGAGCGCTTGCTCCGGCTGGCCCAACTTGTCCACGCACAGGGTGGCCAACCGCAAACGGGCCTCGTCGGCCTCGTTTCCTGGCAGAAGCGGCAAGCGAACCCGCAGCATATCGGCCAAGGCCTGCCAAAGCCCTTGCCGTTCTAGGAGTCGTTCCAGGGCCGAAGCGATCTCGGGCGCCGCGGGGGTGGTGTTGAAAAGTGCCTGCAGGTAGCTGATGGCCCGCTCCGGCGTACCCGAGTCGCTGGCGACCGCGGCTGCCTCTTGCAGGAGGCGGTGGCGCCGAGCCCCTTCGGATGTGCCGGACAGCGCCTGATCGTACGTCGCCAGCACCTCGTCCCAGCGTTGCTGGACCGAGAGCAGGATGGTGATGCGTTCGAGCGCCCAGTCGGCTTCCGGGTCCGCCGCCAGAACTTGGCGCAGAAGCTCGACCGCACGGTCAGTCTCGCCGGCGTACCATTCCTCGAAGAAGTGCAGGGCTCGCTGCCCGAGGCTGGTCACCAACTCGCGGTCGAGGCCAGGCTTGAGCAACTTGCGATAGAGCGCGGCTATCTCGTCGGGCTTCTGCTGCTGGCTGGCCAGAGTTTCCGCTTCATCCCAACTCGTCGGGTTAGCCGGTTCTGCTTGGGCTGCGGCCAGCGCCGCCTTGAACTTCTCGGCAGCGGCCTTCTTTTCCGCGGCGGCCTTGTTCGGATCATCACGTCGCGAGCCTGATGATTTCGTGTCGCGTTTCATGACCCCTCGTCCATATATGAGCGTGAGCCGGGGATAGTAACAGGTTCGCGCCCGCTGGCGGCGTCAAAGTGTGGTTGGGCCGGCTGCCATGGGCAGTCATTGCGATCGGATCGAACTACGCGTTAGAAGACGTTTTCCTGCGGCCGCCCGCTGGGATGGTCGTGCGCCCAATCACCCTGGGAAGGGATCCAACAGGAGGGAGACGAAAATCATGAAGACCCCTATGGTCGTCGGTCTGGTCGTCCTAGGGTGCGGCTCTACATCTCCACCGTTCAGAACACCGAGTTGCGCTAGCTGGATTTGAAGGACTTCGACTTCTCCTGCCAGACTGATGTGGAGGTATTGGACATCAACGGCCCCGGTAGCGGAAATGTCCGGTCCTCGTTCGTGCCATACACGACTTCCTTCAATCGTGAGATGGTGAAACGTACCTATGACATCTACGCTTCCTATGGCCACACTACCTCAGAAGACGAGATCGAACGGATCGTCACCTTCCCCGACACTACGACCTGCGCGGATGGCGACAATCATGGCTCGCAAGATGGTGCCGACGGCTCGGTCGCGGACGCAGGCAATGGGCGGACGCCCAATGACGGGGGATGGGCCGGGGACGCGGCCACGTCGAGTGTCGTCGACGCGGGCGGCCGCCGGCAGCCGGACAGCGGGGCGGGTGGGGCGACCGGGACGAGGAGCGCTGACGCGGGCTCGACGCCGAACGGCGGCGGATCATCGGGTTGCTCGTGCGGAATCGGGCGCAAGGGGCGAGGTTCGACGGGTCTGGTCGTGTTCCTGCTCTGCCTTGGCATGGCGGCTCGGCACCGCCGGCGGCCAACAAAGGCGGCGTCCGATCAGGGGGACATTTCTACTTGGGGCTGACCGACCGCGAGCGTCAGCACCCATACCCCGCAGCGACGATCGAGATCGCGCCGAATCTCACGACAGAAGGATCAACCTTGGTGAGGTCCGATCGAGGTCCGATCGGCGGGTCCGATCACGGGTTTCGGATGCGCGCTATTTCCCATACCCCGCGGCGACGATGTTGGCCTGGATCTGGTCGTCGACAGAATCCGGCGGAGCGCCCATCGTCATGGCCCCTTCGAACCAGATTCCGACGCCAGTATTGGAACCATCGCCCCCCGTTCCCAGGATGATAGCGCCTTGCTTCTTCTGCGGACTGTAGCCGGCCGGGCGCGCTCCGTAGTTCTTGGTGGTAGCGTTCCACTTCCACTCCAGATTACCGGACGTCGCGTTGCCGGCCTTGAGCGCGAAGCAGCCCGAGCCGGTGAGGCCCGAGGGGCAGTCCTTGGCCGAGAGGCCCTTGAGCATGAGCGTGACATAGGGGAAGCCGGTTATGGAGGTGTTGGTCGGAACGCTGTTTGAGCCGCCTTCATACATGCCGTTCTCGATGTCCGCCGAAATCCATGGGCCGCTGCCGCCCCCGGATTGCCCGAACTGGTTGGTGGCCCCCCAGGAAATGGCTTCCATCGTGGCGTTGCCTTCGTCGAAACCGGTCATCTCTGCGCCACCGTAGTCGAAGCAGCACAATGTGCCGTATGTCTTGCCGTCCAACACCGTATACTCTGCCTCTGCCTCGTCACCGGTTGCGAGCCCCTTGGTGCTAGCGTTGTAGACGCGGGTCGCGGAGTAGCTGCTGCCCACATAGTTGGCTGTCAGCGTCACCGTTGTCGCGGCATTCATCGCCGCTGCGGTGAAGTTGGCCTTGTAGCCACAGTTGTTCGGGTATGAGTTCATCGGGCAGTCTTTGGTGTTATCGACGAACAGGAGCGCCGTGTTCGCGGGGAGCGTCTGCGGGCTCGAGAAGGTGACCGTCGACGATCCCTTGGTGACAGAGGCCGTCCCCGACAGCGGCGCGCCTGAATGATAGGCAACGTTGCTACCATTCTTGATGCCGTAGACGGTATGTCCCCCCACNNGCCCAGAACGTAACCCGAAGGTGATTTTCGTTCCCGGATTGATCGTAGATGATCGGGATGGTGCAGGTCGTGCCGGAGCAGAACGAGTCTTGGTCGGAGCTCTTGGCGAAGCCTCCAGGGCCGACCATGATGTCCTTGGTGCTCTTGTCCGACGCTTTCTGGACCTGGTAGAGGGGCCCGGTGTACGAGGAGTAGAGGGCGCGAACCATGCTGTGTGCGGCACCACACGGGGTGTTGGCAGCCTGATAGATGTCGCAAGGTCCGGTGGGGTTCGGCCCGGTCGAGCCGGTGGTTCCGCCCGAGCCGCCGTTGGTACCGCCAGATCCGGCGCCGCCGCCACCCGAGCCACCGCCCCCGCCGCCCTTGGCCGTGGTACCGCCGGGGTTGTCGCCGCCAGAGCCACCGGAGCCAACGACCGATCCACCGCCCCCGCCGCTCCCGCCCTTGGCCGTGGTACCGCCGGGGTTGTCGCCGCCAGAGCCACCGGAGCTAACAAGCGAGCCTCCGTTCCCGCCCCTGGCCGTGGTGCCGCCGGGGTTGTTGCCGCCGGAGCCGCCGCTGCTGTGTCCACCCGTGCCGGCAGCACCGCCGCCACCCGCGCCGACGTTGCTGTCGCCGCCGGAACTGGTCGCGCCGCCTTGGCCGGTTGAGCCGCCCGAGCTTGGGTTGCCGCTGCTCCCAGCTCCACCGGAGTCTCCACCACTCCCACCCGAGGTCGGGTACCCGCCTGGGCTCGTGGTTCCGCTGGTCGGCGAAGTTCCGCTGCCTCGTGTGGGCGCGCCGCAGCCCACGAAGGCCGACAGCGCGATGACAGCCGACCATCGCAAAGACGAAGAGACGAAACGGAAAGAGTTTGGTGATTCGTACATGCAGACTCCTTGTGAGCCTAGACACCGTCATCCGGCGGTTTCCAGAGGACGACTCCAGTCTATTAGAGCGTTCGCCCATGCAAAAGTGCGATGGTCGCGATGTGCGAACTAGGGTCTATATGTTAGCAATTCTGACCACGTTCTCCCCACTGATAGTACACGGCAACCAGAAAAGGTTCGGTGGCGTTCACGTGTGATCTTCGGCTCTGGCAAAGGCGGCTTGGGGTAGGCTGCGGCCATGCTGTGGAACCTGTACGCCGCTTGCTTCGACCTGGTGGCCGGGCTTGCGCCCTACCAGGACATGCTCGACGAGGTGGTGACGGCGCTGGACCTGCGGCCTGGCATGCGGGTGCTGGATGCAGGCTGCGGCACGGGCGCCTTGGAGGCACGGCTGGCCCAACGCCATCCCGAGGTCGAGGTGGTCGCGGTGGATGCCTCGCCTGCCATGCTGGCGCGAGCCCGGCGGCATCCCTGGTCCGCCACGCGCTTCGTGGACGGAGACATCGACGATTTCTTGGCCAACCAGAAGGGACAGTTCGATCGCGTGGTAAGCGTGAACTTGCTGTGGGCGCTGGCGGAGCCGCGCCGAACCATCGAGCACATGGCGGACTGCCTGGTGCCAGGCGGCCGCATGGTGCACACGACTCCGCGCTGGCGCTTCCGTTTCGACGTGATTGTCGCCCGTCACCTGCGCCGGGCGCGCGGGGTGCGGGCGTTCCTGCGTGGCTTGGTCCTGCTGCCGGCCCTGGCCGTGGCTGGCGTGATCAACCTCGCCCTGGTGTTGCGGGTTCTCGCCACTGCCTGGCGTGATCGCAGCCGCTGGCGGGCCGACGGGCTGGCGCGCCTGTTTTCGCAACCTGGCCTCGGGCCGGTCACCATCCGTCCCACCTACGCGGGCCAGGGATTCCTGGTCGTGTGCGACAAGCAGGCCACTCCCCTGATATAGAGAGGAACATGGACTTCCAAGAGCTGATCCGCATCCGCCGCAGCATCAGAGCGTACCGGCCGGCCGAGGTGCCCGACGACGTTCTCCAGCGCGTGCTGGACGCTGGCCGCGTGGCACCCACTGCCTGCAATATCCAGCCCTTCCAGCTTGTGGTTGTCACTGACCCCGAAGTGCGTGCCAAGTTCAAGGCCGCGTACCGCCACGACTGGTTCTGGAAGGCGCCAGTGATCATCGCCGGGTGTGTCGATCCGGCCAAGGCTTGGGTGCGCAAAGACGGGTTCAACGCCGCCGAGGTGGACATTGCGATTGTCATGGACCACATCATCCTGGCCGCGACCGAAGAAGGCCTGGGCACTTGCTGGATCTGCGCCTTTGACGAGCCCAAGGCCAAGGAAATCCTGGGCGTGCCCGAGGGCGTGCGCATCGTGGCCCTGACCCCGCTTGGTTATCCTGCGGCTGAGCCAGTGCCCTTCGTGCGCAAGCCCCTGCGCGAGCTGGTACGCAAGAACCACTGGTAGGATGCTGCTGGCAACCCGGTCTTGAAGCAGTAGTGCTGGCCAAGGACGCTCCCAGCTCTTGCAGAACAAGCGTACAGACCGTACACTTCATTCTGGAGGATCGCCATGCCACGCAAAACCTGTGGCGCCGAAAGAGCGCGTGCCCATTTGCCCGACCTGCTCGACGACGCCCACCAGGGCGCGACCACCGTCATCACAAAGCGTGGCCGTCCCTACGCGGCCCTGGTCCCCCTCGCCGAGAGCGTTCCGCCCCGAAAGGGCCCCTCGCTCCTCCAGATGAAAGGCTCCGGCGCCGGCTTGTGGGGTCGCAGTTCGGCGCGAACCGTGGCACGGCTGCGAGATGAATGGCGATGAATCTGGCCCTGCATATCCCGGACAACGCGACGGTACTCTTCGACACCAACCCGATCATCTATGTGCTCGAAGGACATCCTCTCGCGACCCGGTTCGAGCCAATCATCGCCGATGTCGAGACAGGCCGGATTCAGGCGCTGGTCACGCCCATCACGCTGGCCGAGGTCGTGTCTGGACCCCTACGGGCCGGCAAGGAAGCCCTGGCGCAACGCTATCGGAGCACCTTGACCAGCGCACCAGGATGGACTCTTCGTCCTCTGGATGCCGACATCGCCGTGCTGGCCGCCCGCCTCCGACTGCGTCGTGGTCTTAGACTGCCGGACGCAATTCAACTTGCAACCGCGGTTCACGAGGGCTGCCATGCTCTGATCAGCCACGACCGCGATTTCGGCAGCGTCCGTGAGATACTCATACTGGGCTGATCACTCCGCGTCCGCCGCAATAACTCCGTAGGGACCAGCTCGATTTTCCTGGCCAGGCACCAGTGGAAGTCGGCGACTTTCGGAAATTCATGCTCAATCCAACCCCGCCTGCTCCGTCAAGCGGATGGCCGAGTGGCTATCCAGTCACGCTGTACGGTCAAGGCATCACGGTGAGCTCGCACCCGATCATGGTCGACGGGACCACCACGCCGCTCGCCCATCAGTGGCTCGACGGCGACTCAACCTTGGGCTCGTCGGCCAAGGTCCTCTACACGGACGCGCCCCTTTCCGCCAACACCACCTACCGTGTGATCATCGACGGAACCGCCGCGTCCGCGTCAGTACACTTCGAGTGGACCTTTATCACCGGCTCCGGCTCTACGCCGGGGGGCCGCCGTCGCGGGTAGGAACTTCTGCTCTAGGTGCGGTCAGACTCCCCCGCCCCGCCCAATTCTTTGTGGAACTCCCACACTTCTTTCGCCTACGATGCCCGGCAAGGATGACGTTGAACCAACCGACAGAAAGCCGCGTGGCCATCGTGACTGGAGCCAATGGGGTCATTGGCAAGGCGATTGCCGCGGGTGTCGCCAAAGCAGGCTTCGCAGTCGTGATGGTTTGCCGGGACGAGAAGCGCGCGGAGGGGGCACTCAAAGAGGTCCGTCGGGGGAGCGGGAATTCAGACGTGCGCACTGAACTGGCCGACCTGTCGCGACGCGAGTCCGTGTTCGCGCTGGCAGCACGCTGGCAAGGGCGGCTCGACGTGCTGGTCAACAACGCTGCCATCGCGCCCCGCCGCCGCAGCGAAACCCCTGAGGGCATCGAGCTGCAGTTCGCCACCAATGTGCTCGGCTACCTGTGGATGATGCGTGCCTTCGAAGCGGCGCTGCGACGATCAGCCCCGGCGCGGGTGGTGAACGTCGCCAGCTACTGGGCGGGTGACCTGGATCTGTCCGACCTGCAATTCCAACGCCGGAGCTACGACAACGACGAAGCCTATCGTCAGTCCAAGCAGGCCAACCGCATGTTGACCGTGGCCTTTGCCCAAAGATGGCGTGACGCTGGCATCACGGTGAACTCCTGTCATCCCGGCGACGCCAACTCGACCCTGAGCAACGCCCTCGGATTCGGTGGCAGCGAGACGCCCGCGCAAGCCGCGGCCACGCCGGTGTGGCTGGCGACCGAGCCGTCGCTGCAGCAGACCACCGGCCAATATTTCGCCAACTGCCGACCTGCTCGCTGCGTCTTCGCGGCCGACGCGCAGGGCATCGCCGAGTTGGATGCGATCTGCGCCAAATTCTGACGCACTCTTTGGTCGAAAAGTGGAAATCGACCCGCTATTCTTGAAGCTCAACATCCCGCTGAGGTACCTAGATGCAGATTGGCAACGAGACCGTAGTAACCATCCACTACACCCTCACCGATGAGAAGGGCGTGGTTCTGGATTCTTCCGCTGGCGAGGAGCCCGTCTCCTTTGTCCATGGAGCCGGGACCATGATCCCCGGCCTGGAAAAGGCGTTGCTGGGCAAGTCGGCTGGGGATGCGCTCAAGGTTTCGGTCGCCCCGGCGGACGGCTACGGCGTGCGCGACGAGGACTTGGTGCAGAAGGTGCCCCGCAAGAACTTCCCGGTCGCGGAAGTGCAGGCGGGCATGCACTTTCAGACCCGCAGCCCGAGCGGACCGCGCATCGTCACGGTGGTGGCAACCGACGAAGAAAACATCACCGTCGATGCCAACCACCCGCTCGCCGGTGCCACGCTGAACTTCGACGTCCAGGTGCTGGGGGTTCGCGCTGCGACGCCCGAGGACCTCGCGCCGAGTTGTGGCGCGTGTGAAAGCTGCAGCGGGCATCACCACCACTAGCACCAAGGTTCGTCGTCGTTCACTATCGTCCGAGATCCGGACAGCGTCGACAAGGGCAACGATCCTCTGCACCTACGACACGCCTACATTCACCTCTTCACGACACCTGTTTGCTGCGTTTCTGAATATCTCTCAGGCACCGCACACGCGGCACCGCAGGCTAGTTATGGTGAGGTGTAGATCCGCCCGCCCATCCCGACGATGATCAGGCGATCCTTGTGCACCCGGATCGCCTCCAGGCCAGCTTCCAGGTCGGACGGGAGGTACTCAGGGAGCGTCGGGGCGGCGCCCGTCTCCCAGTGCTGACAATCGCGCGACGCGCGGACATCCCCGAATCCACCCACCGCAAAGAAGACGCCGTTCCAGGTCACCACGCTGTGCAAGCCCGCCCCGCTGGTTGTCCACTTCTTGCCGTCGGTAGATGCGCCACCTGAGTAGCTGCCGACCGAGCAGTAGGTCTTGCCATCGTAGGCCACATCGTAGGTGAGACTCGTCCAATCGGCGACGACGTCCCAGGTAATGCCGTCTTTCGAGCGGAAGTGGTGGTCGGTGTCGGGCCAGCTCGAGCTCACGAAGACAAAGTCCCCCGCGGCGCAGGTTCTCAGCATGTTGGTCCAGGCGTACGAGGCCAAGCTGGTATCGGTGAACTTCGCGGTTGCGTACTTCCAGGTGACACCGTCGCTGCTCGCAACGTACTGGCCGTCCGGAAGGCCGAAGCTGACGGCGATGAACCGACCAAATGCGTAGGATACGGCGGCGAGGTCGGGCGGCGCCAAATAGGTCGGGTCAAATGGCGCTTGTTGGGTCCAGTTCTTGCCGTCCGGCGAGGTGAAGATGATACCCGGATCGCCGAGCGCCACGAACGTCCCACCGCCGAACGCGACCGCGTTGGCAGCCACCGGCGGATTGGGAGCGCTCCAGGTAACGCCGTCGTCGGAAAAGATGAGCTGGGCTTTGCCGGCGGCGACGACGACCTCCCCGCTAGAAGCCAGATACTCGAGGTCCTTGCTGACCGGGGAGGTTCGCTGCGTGAAGGTGCGAGCCAACGGCGGCCCGGCATCCGGGGCCGAGTCGACCAGGTCGGCCGCCGCGTCTGGCCCCCCCAGCGCTCCCCCTTGTGCCGGGGCGGCGTCCCGGCCGCTAGCCGCAGTGCCACCCGATCCGACCCCGCCTCCGCTGGAGCCTCCGGCCGCGCTGTCAGCGTCCACGGTGGACGAAGAGCACACGCACGCCGCGAACGTGCCTGCCGTGCACATCTGCGTACCTTGCTCGCCGGTTGGACAAGCACACACCCTGCTGGCACCGGGTACGCACGCGCAGCCTACCGATCCGATTTGACACAGCTTCGAAGAGTCGCTGCTGGAGCATCCGGTGGTCAACGCCGATACGAGAGCTGCCATCACGGCAAGCACAGAGCAGCCACTTCTCCTTCGACTATCCATCGCTTGGTCCTTTCGGTGATATATCTGGGTTGTCACTGAGTCCCGGCCGAGAATTCGTCCGATTGAATAGCACCGCCGCCACTTGCGGGAGCGCGGCAGCGCTTTGAACTGGGCTGGCCTATGGCGCTTGGCCTTCGCGTTTTCTTGAATATCTCTCAGGCACCGCACCCCCGTGTGAAAGCTGCAACGGGCATCACCACTAGCCGCCTATTGGTTGGGCCGCGTTCACAGGTCGTCGGGAATTTCCCGGGACGACCGAAAGACCGTCACGATGTCGAGCCGATCTTCGAGGACTCGATAGACGATTCTGTACGGAGGGCGAACCAACTCCCGAAGATCATCCCGGGACCGCTCGGGAACGATCCTGCCCGAAAGCGGAAACTGCTCCAGTATGTCAACGGCCGTCACTATCTGCTCAACCGTGATCGCTGCGTACCGAGGAGAGTCCCGCGCGATGAAGTCACGGATGGCAGCAAGATCCTCTACAGCCTGGGGCGTCCAGCGAACCGGGGTCACCCGAGGAACCGCTTCTTGATGTCCTCATGGGCTATCGTGTCGCCAGCGGCGGATTGCTCCAAGCCACGCTCCACCTTGGCCAGGAAGTACAGGCGCTCGATCGCGTCCTCCACCGTCGCGCTATCTGGCAAGTGCTCGACGGTCTCGACCATCTTCTGCTTCAAACCGGTGGATCCCATAAACCGATAAGATACCACATCGCCCGCTCCGAGCATCGGGACATACCTCACCAAAGCTCGTCGTCGTTCACTGTTGTCCTAGATCCGGACAGCGTCGACAAAGGCAGCGATCCTCAGCACCTACGACACGCCCACATTCACCGCTTCACGACGCCTGTTTTCTGCGTTTCTGAATATCTCTCAGGCACCGCACCCGCGGGGCGCCTACTTCCCCCGGGCGATGTCAATCTGCTATCCAAGCATCGAGGTTGGCCGCCTCCTTGTGGGCCAGATCTTCGAGGTACTCCATCTCCTGGCGGAGCTGTTCGAACTTCCGGTAGGCCCGAGGCAGGCGTAGTCTCTGAAGATAGCTTGCGTGCTCGACTCAGCCACCGGTGCGTCGGATCGGTCTTGTGTCTTGGTCTCCATGACTTTCGAAGTGCCTGAAGTTGAATTGCCATTCCGCCCGGAACGTTTCCGACCGAGTCGTCCAGCCGCTTCGCCTCGGGATCAAATGCGTAGTGGTTAAATTGAATGTGGTCGAGAATCTCCGCCGCAGTCATGTGCATGGGATTCTCCTCTACTACAAACTGAAGCGCCTTCTGGATTCGTTCGACTTTCTCCACGGCATACTGGGACAGCACGAGAGCCAAGGACCCCTCGCGTTCCGGCCGCAGACGCTCCAGCTTCTCGACAGCCCTGGCACGGGCCGCTTCGTAGGACAGCCTCCACGGCTCGGAAGTGTCAAGGATCTTGAGAACAGCCTCAGAGACGTCGACATTGGGTGCGTGAGTCGTCGAACCTGGGCGGTACTTCGCCAAGACTCCGCAGGCAACAGCGTGATATTCCCAGGCAAGCCCGTGAAGTATTGGTTCGTACCGAATGCCCGTGTGATAAACTTCGTTCCGGTAACTGTGTGCGATTCTGATGATCTCGCCTTCGTCGCGACTAAGGTATTCGATGGCCAGCACGAACTTGAGCTTCTCGTCGAAGTGCCTGCCGAGGATTCTACGACGCGTGATCTGGTCGTACTTCCGCTTCTTCGGACTGTGGGAGAGGTCGTCCTCGCGGAAGCATCTTTCGCACATGCGGTGAAGCATTAGCTCCACTATGTTGTCGGTCAGAAGCAGAGAGAACCGCGCGAATGACGGTCCCGGCAGGTGGAGTTGCCGAGCTGATAGTTCCATCTGTTCTATGCAGGAATAGAGCCGCTCCATGACGAAACTTCGCTCCGGCTAACTAATAGGGTTTCCTGGAATGGAGGATCGCACGAGAAGCCGGAACGGTCCATCGGGCCCCGGCGTGGGCGCCTCCGAAGTTGAACCAAACCGCGGGGTTGGAGCCATTGGGAAAATGATCTCCCGGGTGGTGAATCCGACCCCCTGCCCTTCCGGGCTCCGTGTGCTCTGTACTGCCAGCCACGGATTTCTTCGCAACGCCTGAACATCACCGCGGCCTCGACAACTCTGTGTCCTCCCCTCTCATCTCTGTGTTCTCCGCGGCGGGTGGCTGGTGCGACGAATCCGGTCCCGCAACGTATCGCGCCGCGTTTATTCCATTGTAGAAAGTCTCCGGACATCCGATAGTTGTGATCGCGTGTCGCGCATGGCCGCCCGACGGACTTTCGCCCGAAAGATGATCCATGGACAGCAAGGAGCTGCTTAGGAGATTTCGGGCAGCCGGTTGGCCTGGCCCAACCCAGGTACACGCCCTTCTGGCCGAGGTGCCCCCGCTCGCGCGCGACGACATCGAACGCCTGCTGGGCGTGCTGACCAGCAAAGGCCTGCCGGGCGATGCGCGCGACCAGACCAACCGTTGCTTCGTCTTTCGCACGCTGGCCGAGCGGGTGATCGACAAGGCGCTGTTCTTGCCCTACGTGCGTGCCTTGCGTGGTGCCGACGGACAGATTCTGTCCTTGCTCGGCCCGCTCATCCCGCGGGTCAACAGCATTGAAGGGCATGCCGAGCTGTGCTCGCTGCTCAAGGAACCTGACGGCACCCTGCGCCGGGGCGCGGCCGCCATTCTCAAACAGATCGGTGGCACCACCGTCTTTCAAACCCTCAGCGCCCTGTGCGGTGACCCGAGTTTTCAGGGCCGAATCGAGGCCATGGACGTGCTGGTCTCGATCGGCCGCCAGGTGGCCATTCCCGCGCTGGCGGCGGCGCTGGCGGTGGGTTCGCCCAACGAGAAGGTGCACGCCTTGCAGTACCTGGCCGACCCCGAGCTGATGGCCAAGGATCTGCGGGGCGCGGTCAAGGCCATCACTCCAGCGCTGCGCGATGCCACCGAGCGCGTGGCGATGCAGGCGGTGCTGGCCTTCGGGGCCCTGTCCTCGGAGGACGAGTACTTCGAATCCATCGGTCCGGTGCTGGATTCGGCCAACCTCAACATGGCCAAGGCCGCGGTCGAGGCCCTCAAGCGCTTCAACTCTCCGCGCGCGGTGGACGCCCTCGAGCGCAAGCTGCACGCGGGCCCGCATGCCGTCCGGCTCGCCGTGCTAGCCACGGCCGAGGCCATCGGCAGCGACCCAATCCTTCCGCTGGTGGTTGCGGCGCTCAATTTCAAGAAGATCGACGTGCGCACCCGAGCGGCCGAGGTGCTGACCAATCTGGCCCTGGCCGGCAAGGTGGACCTGGCGCGCACCATCCTGTGGCTCCTGCGCAGCAAGGACGTGAACGTGCGGCGCATGGCGGTGGACATCTCCAAGAAGGTGGGCGATCCATCAGGCGAGCTGGCGCCGCGCCTGCTGCGCTACCTGCGCGACGAGGACTGGTGGGTGCGCGAACGGGTGATGGATGCGCTGGTCAGCATGGCGGGCAAGCAGCTAACCCGTCACCTGGTCAGCTACCTGCAAGATCCGTCCGACATCGTCCGGCGCTACGCGGTCGATGCGCTTTCGCGCCTCAAGGATCCAGCGGCGCTGGGGGCGCTGGTGCGAGCGGCACAAGGCGACGCCGACTGGTGGGTGCGCGAACGCGCTATCGAGGCAGTTGGTGCCATTGGCGATCGCCGCAGCATCCCCTACATCGTCGATCTGCTGAACCGCGAACCCGAACTGCAGTGGGTTTGCGTCGAGGCCCTGCAGGCGATGAAGGCCGACGAGGCCGCGCCCCAGGTGGCGGCCCTCTTGCCCGGCGCCGACTGCGAGATGAAGCTCGTCCTGCTTGCCTGTCTGGCCACCCTGGATGAGCCCGGCCAGGCGCCGGCAATTCTGCCCCTGCTGCAGGACGCGGATCATCGCGTGCGCAGTGCCGCGCGCGAGCTGCTGGCCCGCTGGAACATCGGCGGGGCGCAGGACAGCGCGAGCGAAAAAGCCTCGCTTCCACTCCTAGAGCGACTGCTGCTCGGGCTGGCCCAGAACGACGGCGACGACCTCATCCTGGCGGGCGGGCTGCGCCCCACCATGAAGAAGATGGGGCGGGTCGCGCCGCTGGCCAACCACGTGTTCTCCGCCGAGGACGTCGAGACCATCATTTCTCCCTATCTCAGCGTGAAACAGGTGGCCGACTTGCAGGCCTTGCGCGACGTCGATTTTTCGCTGGCACTCAAGTCGGAAGGGCTGCGCTTCCGTGCCAATGTGTTTCGCCAGATGCCGGGCCTGTCGGCCGTGTTCCGCATCGTCAAGGATCGCATTCCGGTGTTGGAAGAGTTGGGTCTGCCCCCAGTGGTGAAGACCTTCGCCGAGTTGAAGAACGGGCTGGTGCTGGTGGGCGGCCCGACCGGGGCCGGCAAGTCCACCACCCTGGCCGGCATCATCGACCACATCAATCGCACAAGCTCGCGCCACATCGTCACCCTGGAAGACCCGATCGAGGTGATGCACAAACAGAAGAAGTGCCTGATCAATCAGCGTGAGCTGGGAACCCACACTGCCTCGTTCGAAAATGCCCTGCGCGCGACTTTGCGCCAAGATCCGGATGTCATCCTGGTCGGTGAAATGCGTGACCTGGCCACCGTCCAGTTCGCGGTGACCGCGTCGGAAACCGGCCATCTGGTGCTGGGGACCTTGCACACCGTCTCGGTCGACACCACCGTCGATCGTCTGGTCAGCCTGTTTTCCCCGGGACAACAGCCGCAGGTGCGCTCCTTGCTGGCCGACACCCTGCGCGCGGTGATGTGCCAGTACCTGGTCCGGCGCAAAGACGGTCAAGGGCGGGTCATCGCGGTCGAGATCATGATCAACAACGAGGCGGTCGCGAACCTCATTCGCAAGGGCAAGACCTTCCAAATCCCGTCGGTGATCGCCACCCAACGTGACGCCGGCATGCAGTCCATGGATTCGGATCTGGAACGTCTGTGGAAGGCCGGGCTGGTGAGCGCCGAGGAAGCGTACCTGAAAGCCGCCAACAAGAAGAACTTCGAGTTGGTGTTGGCCGGTCCGGACGCTGCCAAGCTCAAGGCTGAAGTCAAGGCAACCGAAACCACGACCGCGGCCCGCGCGCAGGGAGAGAAATCGGAATGACGATCAGTGCACGCGCTCGGAGGGCAACGCCTTGGCTCGCCTAGATTCGTTCCTACGCCTGGTGGTCGAGCAGAAAGCCAGCGACCTGCACTTTCACTCCGGCGTGGTGCCCTTGATTCGCCACGACGGCGATCTCGTGCCGCTCAACTTTCGCGCCTTGAGTGAGACCGACACGCGTCGGTTTCTCCTGGAGATTCTCACCCCGGAGCAACGCACGGCCTTCGATCGCGATCAGGAGCTGGACTTCATCTACGAATTGCCCGAGGTGGGACGCTTTCGCGCCAACCTGTTCCAGCAGGCGCGCGGCATTGGATCCGTGTTCCGCATCATCCCCAACCGACTGCCGACGATTGAGGAGCTCTGTCTCCCACCGGTGGTGAGGAAGCTGACCGAACTGCAAAACGGCCTAGTGCTGATCACCGGGCCGACCGGCTCGGGCAAGACCACCACCCTGGCGGCGCTGGTGCATGAGATCAACAAGACCTCGAGCCGTCACGTCATAACGATTGAAGATCCCATCGAGTACGTGCACACACCTCTGCAAAGCGTAGTTACCCAACGTCAGGTGGGCCGTCACGTGGAGAGCTTCTCGAGCGCGTTGCGCTCCAGTCTGCGCGAATCGCCTGATGTGGTGGTGACGGGAGAGATGCGCGACCTGGAAACTATCCAGGTGGCCCTGCAGGCAGCCGAGACTGGCGTCTTGGTGTTCGGGACCCTGCACACAAATTCGGCGTCCAAGGCGGCTGACCGGATCATCGATGTCTTCCCGGACGAATCGCGCGACCAGGTGCGCGGCGTGGTTTCGGTCATGCTGCGCGGGGTGCTCGCGCAAATGCTGTGCAAGCGGGCCAGCGGTGAGGGTCGGGTGGCGGTGTTGGAGGTCATGCTGCAGACCATCGGCATCTCGAATCTCATCCGCGAGGCCAAGTGCTACCAGATCGATGCCTATCTACAGACCGCCGAGCCCGGCAGCGGCATGCAATCCCTGGATAGCTGCATCTTCCAGCATATCAAGGAAGGCGTCATTACTTTGGAGGAAGGGTTGCGCGTGGCCAACTATCCGGACGTGGTCAAGCGGATGGCGGCCGAGCTACCCGAGGAAATCTAGGCAAGCGATGGAGTTATCGGGCAAACAGTGGCTGGTCGAAGCGCAGGCGTTGGAGAAGCGCGGCGATGCGGGCGCGGCAGCCCAGGCCTACCTGCGCGCTGGCTCATGCGACAACGCCGTCAGGCTTTTTCTGTCAATCGGCAGCTACCGAGAGGCGGGCCAGGCGCTCCTGCGCAGCATCGAGTACGACCGACGCAAGCGGTTTGGCCTTGAGGCAAACCAGAGAAAGATAGCGGTCAAAGCTGCTATCTGCTTCTCGCGCGGCGGTGAAGTGCAAGAGGCGGTGGAGCTATTCTTGGCTGCCGGAGAGCAGAGCCGAGCGGTGGGGCTCCTGCAAGAAGCTGGGGATTTCGTCAATGCCGCGCGGGTGGAGGCCGATCCCACCGGACGAGTCGAGCTAGAGGGGTACGAGCGGCAGGCGCCCGCGGCCGCCCCGGAGGCAGCCGCCTCGGTGGAAGCCGCCCACAACCTGGAGCGCGCGGGCAAGCTGGATGCGGCCATGGAGGCCTACGCGCGCCTCAGACAGTGGTCGAGTGCGGCAGTGCTAGCCCGACGCCTTGGCCACCCCGACATGGCCGCCGGATTCTTCGCCGAGGCCGGCCAATCGTTCGAAGCTGCGGCGTGCTTCCGCGAAATCCGCGATGCCCCTCGGGAGCTGGAACAGCTCATCAAGATCCCGCCCTCCGATCCGCACTATCGCGCGGCCTGCGTGCGGGCCATCGCGATCGCAGCGGACCGCACCGAGCTTGGGTTCGAATTGGAGCACCTTGTGGAGAAATTCGTCGACGCTGGGCCAGCCACCGATGACGAGTTCGACGCCTGCTACCGCTTGGCCATGCTCTTCGAGAGGCACGAGTTTCCGGAAAACGCAGCAGCTTGCTACCGCAAGATTCTGGCCGCGCGGCCCGGCTATCGCGACGCCCCGGATCGCCTGCGCGCCGCGGAGACTGACTACCGCGGGGCTGCCGCCAAAGACTACGAGCGCGTCTTCAAGGAAGAACTGGCCTTTCGCCAGGCCGCCAAGCGGAGTGAAGCACCCCTGGGTGCCGCGGCCCCGGACAGCGACGAGGCAGACTTGGGCGCGCTCCCCGACCTGCCCGAGATGCCTGACCTTCCCGACCTGCCGGCGCCACCCGCGCCTTCCGCGGTCAAGCCTGGGCTGACTTTGCGGGTCGCAACCAGGCTCGGACTCCCTGGCGTGGTGCTGGAAGAGGGCTCCATCGTCAATCAACGTTATCGCCTGGAGAAGAAGATCGGGCAGGGTGGCATGGGTACCGTGTGGAAGGCCACCGACCAGGAACTAGACGAGAGCATTGCCATCAAGTTCCTGACCGGACAGCTCGATGAAGAAGCCCTCGGCCGCTTCCGGCAGGAGGTTTCGCTGTCGCGGCACTTCAACCACCCCAACATCATCCGGCTCTACGACATCGGAACCTGCGCCGATCAGAAGTACATCACAATGGAGCTGCTCAGCGGCCAGGACCTGAAGGAGCTGATGCAACGAGTGCCGCTTGATTTCGATCGGGGGTTGGCCCTGCTGGTACAGGCGTGCCACGCGCTGCAGGTCGTGCACGAACAAGGGGTCATCCACCGCGACATCAAGCCGGACAACTTCTTCATTACCGACCAGGGCGTGCTCAAGGTCATGGATTTCGGCATCGCCAAGCGCGGTAGCGCTGGGCGCGGCTTGACCCGCGCGGGAATGATGGCCGGCACACCCCAGTACATGGCTCCTGAGCAGGCCAACAACTTCGGCGGCGTCACCCACCTCGCGGACATCTACGCTTTGGGCTGCATCGCCTATCAGATGTTCACTGGTGTGGTTCCCTTCGACGCCGAAGAGGTGATGCCCATTCTGATCGCCCACATGTCTCGCGCGCCCGAGCCGCCCAGGCAGCGCAATTCTGCCATCCCGGCTGAGTTGGAGACGGTGATCCTCAAGCTTTTGGCGAAGCAACCCGAGGCGCGGGTACAAAGTTGCCGCGAGCTGGCCGCGATCCTGTCGAGCATCCGCCTGCGCCTGCCCAGCTGATGCGCCGGGGCCCCACTCTGCCGCGAACAGGTGGTACGCGTCCGCCTGGTTGAGTAGTTGGCGAGCGTGCCCTCGGACCACTTTGCTGGTACTCTGACAAGTGTGATGCGCGAGTGTCGATATCTAGCAATAGGCGCGGCTCTGTCATTCACCACGCTTGCGTGTGCTCGGACGTCGATGGAGGGACAGCAGGCGGGCACGATGAATGGAGGCACGGGCGGAGGCGACACGACTTTCGCCGACGGTGGCACCACTAGCGCCCCGACAGGGACAACCAGCTACCCCGGTGGCGCGACCAGTTCCCCGGGAGGGATGACGACTAGCGCCGGTGGAACTACATTGGCGGGGGGAACCACACCGAGCGGCGGAGCCGGTGCCGGTGGAATTGCGACAGCGGCGGGAACAACACCGAGCGGCGGAGCCGGTGCCGGTGGAATTGCGACAGCGGGGGGAACAACATCGAGCGGTGGAGTCGGTGCCGGTGGGACTGCGACAGCAGGGGGATCAGCGGCGAGCGGCGGAACCACCAGTGCCGGTGGAACTACATCAGCAGGGGGAACAACAGCGAGTGGCAGCAGCGCTGGTGCCACCACCAGTGGCGGAGCTACAACGAACGGCAGAACGCCACCAAGTTGTAGTGCTCTAGCCGCGACCTGCGGGCCGTCAGGTAGTGGGGACTGTTGCGCGGCCTTGCTGGTCCCGGGTGGGACGTTCTATCGGAGCTACGATGGCGTGGACAACACGGACATTAGCTACCCGGCGACCGTGGATGACTTCTATCTCGACAAGTACGAGATCACGGTGGGCCGCCTCCGCGCGTTCGCGAACGCGGGCATGGGCACGCAGGCCAACCCGCCTGGTCCCGGAGCGGGCGCCCATCCGTTGATCCCAGGCTCGGGCTGGGACTCGACGTGGAACCAGTGGCTCGCAACGGACACGCCCAGCCTGACAGCCACCATAAAGTGCCCTAGCGTTGGTGGTCAGAATCACACCTGGACCGACACGGCGGGGAGCAACGAGAGCAAGGCGATGAATTGTATAGACTGGTACACGGCATTCGCGTTCTGCGCGTGGGACGGCGGACGGCTGCCGACTGAGGCTGAGTGGAACTACGCGGCCTCCGGAGGGAGCGAGCAGCGGTACTATCCATGGTCGAGCCCGCCAACATCTACGACAATCGACGACAGCTACGCGGTCTACTGCGACAGCCACGCGTCCGAGATCGCCGGCTCGTGCATCGTACGGAACGTCGGTTCAAAGTCTCCGAAAGGCGACGGGAGGTGGGGCCAGGCCGACCTTGGCGGGAACCTGTCGGAGTGGACGCTGGACTACTTCAGACCATACCAAACTCCATGCGA
>PMJO01000266.1 GCA_003158455.1 Myxococcales bacterium
CTCGCTTTTGCAGAGCAAATAGGAGTGCAGCGATGCGCAAGCAGATTTCTTGCTCAGGTTGTTCGGTCGTCGGCATGGCCTTCCTCTCTGGACTGGCCGCTTGTGCGAGCAGCCCGGGCCAAGTGGGTGCCAAGGACAGCGGTCGACCGGACTCGACAGCCTCGCTAACCGACGCGGGCTGCATGAAAGGAGCCCCGGACGACACCTACGTCCTGATCGACGACATGGAGACAACGACCCACGGGCCCATCGAGTTCGACACGGGCATCGCTGCGCCACTGTCGCCGGGCTACTGGTACAATAGCGGAGCGAGCTACTTCTCCGACGCGGGAGCTGACACGTCGAATCCGCCGCAACGTTCGTTCGTCTTCAGCGCGCTCCCCACGCCGACGAGTACGTTGAATTGCAAGGCGAGCGCACACGCGGCCCGTCAGACCTGTGTGCTCAACGGCCTCTACGACACCTGTGGCGTCGGCCTCGAGTTCGCCCAGGTGCCCGTGGGCGATGCGGGTGCCCCCACCGCCAGCAACCCGTCGGCAAGCGACGCGGGCGACGCCGGACCATCCATCCCCATGGTCACCGTCCCATTTGACATCAGCCGCTACAAGGCCATCACGTTCTGGGGGATGACGACCACGCCTGACCCGACGGCGGGCTCGATGCGGGTCAAGGTCCAGTTCCCTGATACGGATACCGACCCGCGCGGCGAGATATGTAACGGCGGCGGCGGGAACACTTCGAAGTGCTACGACAGCTATGCTGCGTATTTGAACTTCACGACCAGCTGGCAAGAGTTCACCGTGTTGCTGGACGCCGGCAATGGCGGTGTTCCCCCCGCTGGCGGCATCGCCATCGACAAGGATTGGGGCTACCAACAGGCGCAGTGGATCCCCACCCAGGTCTACGGCATCAACTGGCAGGCCCAGAGGAACATCGACCCGGGCGCGGGCCCTCCCCTTATGACCGACATCTGGGTCGACGACGTGTACTTCGTCGAGTGAGCCACCGTACGCGAGTGCGCCGGCACAAACCGGCGAGATGCCATGGAGGAAGAGGCCATACGAATCGGCCACCCCAGCCACCGCGCCTGCCAGCCCCGCCACGGATCGCGGCCGGCCTGGACCGGGAAGTGGGGGACCTCGACCTCCAGGTTCCAGGGATCTGGATTCGCCGCTCGCAGGCCCGCAAGGTCGTGTCCACCCCGAAGAACAAGCGGGCTCGTTTCCATGTCATCCCGCGGGCGCTCGCCGAGGAGTTGCAGAAGTTCATGCTGCGCACCGAGAGCCAGCTTCTCTTCCCAGATCCGCGTGGTGGTGTGCTCGCGAACAAGGTGCTGAATCGCTGGTACCGCGACCTCGCCACCGAGGCCGGCATCCGCCAAATCACCAGTCATGGCGCCCGCCACACCGCCGGCAGCAGCTACGCCGTGATGGGCGCCGAACAGAAAGTCATGGGGGCGCTGCTCGGGCACAGCGACAGCGCGTCCACCGAGCGCTACACCCATGTCGCCCCGAGTGCGACCGCGGCCCTTGTCCAGGCGAGATGGCTGCGGCTTGGGGGCGGGGAGGGTGGAAGGTGAGCGGACGCAGTCGCCGCCGGGGTGTAACATCGGGACGCCAGCTGCTCGGCTCCGCACGCCCGTGAACGGCAGATCGTTGAGACAGGCCGGAAGTAGGTGATTTGGCGTAGTGTGTTTGTACCTGAACCCTGACAGGCTACAGAATCTCTCATACGCCCCGGACGCCAGAGGCAAGGTATGTTCGACAGCCTGATTCGATCAGCACATACGGCGGCACGCTCCTTGCGGGTTCGCAGCGCATTGAACCCGATGCTCTGGCTGACCGGAATCGTCACGCCGATCTGTTTCCCCGCCGCCTATGTATTTCGTTTCATGCCGACCCTGTGCTGCATCCTGGTCGGTCTTGGCGCCCTCCCCGTGTTGGTTACCTGCGCAGGTTTTGTGTTCTTCGCTGTCAAGAATCCAGCCAAGCTTCAGTCAGAGGACTACCAGATTCGACACGAATCACTCCAGCTGATCCAGTCCAAGGGTGGTCACATTCCCCTTGATTCGGCGTCGATCACCGCAATCGCTAATCCAGCTGCGCCTGCTCTGCCGCCGGTTCGAGGCCAGATCCCGTGACTATCAGCATGCCTCCAATCAAGGTGTACCTCATGACCTTCGTGGTCCCCCGTGAGCCAGTACTGGAGGTCCTCGACAGCCGTCGGGAGGTTCTCAACTGGTTCGCGGTGTTCTCAAACGTGGTTCTGCTCGCCTCTCGTAGCGACCTAACCGCTCTCACCGGCATTCTTCAGGTCTCATTACCTGGGCTTTGGTTCGTTCTTGCAGAAGTGGATTCCACGAGAGTCAACGGCTGGATGAACAGAGAGGTGTGGGACTTCATAAACACACCCAAGTCGTCAGGCCGCTGGGAATGATGCTGCTGAATCGCAGTCCCCGGGTCGTGTGGTGGGGAAGTGAATCCTGGCAGCAATTCCCTCGGAACCGGACGAACAGCCCCACACCAGAACCCACCACTCCCCAAATCCAGGGACCTGATTCAGGGACCTCGTTTGGCCATTTCCAGGATCCGCAATAATCCCCGATGGTTAAGTTGTGGAGGAGCCGGGTACTGCCGACGGGGCGCTGTGCCGGGGTTTCGCCTGGTTCTATTGGCTTTTTGGTCGGAGAGACACCGATCGCTGGATGTCGTTCTATGTCGCTTTCTGTCGCTTTAGGATCGTGGAAGTGAGGGAAATGCCTGAATCAAGAAAGGGCCAGTGGCACCTTGGTCGCAAGGCCTCGGTGGTAGTGGCCAGCGGCTATTCAGCGGAACCGGCATTCATGAATGAGGCGTCAGAAGCACTGGACCAGCAATGCCACCTGACGGCGGAGCCACCTACTGCAGTGGCGCGGGGAAGATCCTGATTCTGTCCAAGTCCTGCGCTGAAGGCACCGCGAACACCCCGTTGGCGATCGCTTGGTGGGCGGAGTCGAACGTGAAGCGGGATATGGTTCGGACGTTTTCATTCGAAACGAACAACTCCCCCCACGGCGCGAGCGCGAGACCAGCCGGGCTTGAAAGCCCGTTCCCGGTAATCGTGCCGTTCGACGTCGCATTGCCCTGGGCGTCAATCAAGAAGCGCGAGACGGTGTTCGTTTCAAAATTGCCTACTAGAAGTTCGCCCCAAGCGGTCACTACCATGCTTTCTGGGTGAGGAACCCCTGTAATGGGTGGTAGTTCTGTCAGGCTGTGATCGGCGGCCACGCGATAATGCCAAATAGTCGTCCCCGTGAAACTCTGAGTGATGTACACAATGCGTTTCGTCGGGTCCCAAAGAATTGCGCCGCTCATCGCAAGTCCATCCAGGGTCCCCGCTACCGTCGCCTGTCCTTGTGAGTCGAAAGACAACCTCACAACATTGGAGTTACCGGGATCGGTCACCCACAGCTCGTCGTCGACGAAAGTGCTGTCTTCAACGCCCATCGGACTCACCCATCCCAGCCCTACCCCAGTGATTACACCGTGGGCCGTAGGCAGCCCGAAGGGCGAAAGAAACCTGTAGATGGTCTCCGTACTGTTGCCGGCGACAAACAACTCTCCTGCTGAACTCAAGGCGACGGCAGTCGCCGAAGGAGCCACGATCGTTGCGTTGATGACAGGTTCGGCGTTTGGCCTAATCGTGTACCGATATACTTGGCCGGCCAGATAGTCTGGCACGAAAAGAGTGGCAGCCGTGCTCTCTCCGCCATCGCTGCTCGTCTCTCCTGCCTCGGTATGGATTGAGGCGTCGGCATCAGAGGTGACGCTGGCATCGAGAGGCCCGTCAAACACGCCGGCTGTGTCCGGCGCCGCTTGAGCATCGAGCTGCGGTTGGGCATCGCTAGCTATCGGCCGGTCGGGCGTGACGACGACATCCGGTTGCAAAAGATCGGGGGCGGCTGGCCCATCAGGCGTGATGGCGACATCTGGTTGCGAAAGAACGTCGGAGGGGTTTGCGTCCATCTTGCTTCCGCCAGTCCCACCACCACCAGCGTCCGCTTTGCCAAGTCCCCCGGCACCTGCTGCCGAACTATCCGGTCCTCCACTCTTGCTGCTGCTGCATCCGGCGAGGATCAAAACGGGAACCACAGTAAGAGCTGCAACGAAATTGAAGACATCGAAACTTCGTTTTCTCATATGAGAAGTCCTTCTACAGGTCAAGACGGCGCACTGCGCCTCGGAGGCGAGGCCACTATACACCAGAGCGCGGCGAAGCCAAGGTCGGCCGAAGTTGCAAAATCCAGGGACTTGAGTCAGGGACCTCGTTTGGCCATTTCCAGAATCCGCAATAATCCCCGATGGTTAAATTGTGGAGGCGCCGGGTACTGCC
>PMJO01000106.1 GCA_003158455.1 Myxococcales bacterium
ACGTGAAGCCGCCAGTTCCAACGCTGGTCCCGCCCCTAGTGAATCCACCAGTGCCGATGCCGGTACCAGTGTCGGTCCCGCCCCTAGTGAATCCGCCAGTAGTTACGCCCGTGCCTGGGCTGGTCGTTACCGTCGTCCTAGTGACGGTGGGTGGCGGTGAACCGCCAGTCGCCGGAATGCCACCGCTAGCCACGACCCCGCCACTCGATACGTGGCCGCCGCTGGAGACGCTGCCACCGCTGGAGATGCTGCCGCCACTCGGCGTGCTGCCACCCGTGCCAGCTTCTCCCTGGCCGCTATCGGATGGGGTGAGACCGCTATCCGAGGAGCAGCCCCCGATTTCGAAACCAACTATCAGTGCGCCAACGGCGCAAATCGACAACCAGTACCTGGACTTCATTTGGAGCCTCCCGGTTCTAGATCTTCTGTTGCCTACTCTCCGACAAAATGTACGGCGAGATAGGCGTTAGCTTTCTTGTGGGTGAGAGCAACCTTCGGGGGACACACCATCAAAAAAAGAAAAGACATTCAACAAAAATCGCGTTCAAAGGCTTTTCTGGCCGTCCACCGGAGAACAGCTAGCGAGCGGTCTCTGGGAATGCGGGTGCAAGGCCATTGGCTGCTGGCTGTCTGATCAGCGAAGGGACTTGGTGAGACGACGGGCCGCCCGGCCAGTGGTTCTGCGCTCACCTCTTGCGCGGTGCGCTCCGCCAACTCTTGCCTCAGCGTCGAAAGAAAATCAGGGCGAAGCATAGAAGCCAGTTTGCAGGCGGCGGCTGACCATGGCCACGTGGTCGCGCAGCACGTAGAGCTGATCCGCGAAGGCCGGCGGCAGCTTGAGCCGGTTCACGGCTCGTTCGATGGCCTCCAGCCGGGTCCGGATCGCCTCGCGATCTTCCGGCGTAGGCGACGCCAGCATCTCGCGCTCGATGGCCATGAGGGCTCCGTACCAGCGGTAGATCCGTGAACGGACACGCCAGCGGTAGAACGCGGGAAGGGCTTTGCTCACCGGAATGATCAGCACCAACAGCGGTACCAGCAGGACAACCAGACGATCCGCCAGGCTGGCCAGCCAGAAAGGCAAGTGGCGATAGAAGAACCGGCTGCCCGTCTTGTAGTAGCGCTCGGCGTCAGGGCTGATGGGAAACTCGCGCTCGTGCGCGGCGGGATACTCGCCGGCCTCGCGGAACATGCCCGGGCCGCTGTGGGTTTCCTGCGCGGCCTTGATGATGAGGTCGGACAGGGCGGGATGTAGATCCTTGTGCGCCACCAGTTCAACCGAGGGCCCGATGAGCTGGCAGGGTTGCGGGGGAAGATTTTTGGCGAAGTCGCTCGCACCTTCGGGCAAGGTCAACTTGACCAAGAAGTGAAAACGGCGGCGATAGGCCTCGGCCTGCCGGAAATTCATCAATTTGATCCCGGGCGTCTCGCGCAGGTGACGCTGGACCTGGGGCGTGGCCGAATCTCCGGCAAGGAAGGCCGCGTCCACTTCGCCTGCCACCAGGGCATGAGCGGCCGCTTCGCCGGCCAGTTCCTGCAGGGTGGCGGACTTCTCGTCGAGGTCACTGGCCTTCAGCAGCTTCATGGTCAAGGCGTGCGTGCCGCTGCCTTCGGGGCCCACTGCCAGCCGCTTGCCGCGGAATTGGGCGATGATATCGATGGGCTCGCTGCCCCGGTAGTAGACCATGAGCGGCTGCACGAACACCGTACCCAGCGAAACCAAGTCCGAGATATCCACGCCGTCAGTCAGCCCTCCCTGAACGAAGGCCACGTCCGCCTTGAAGGACCGGTTGGCGAGCAAGTGCAGATTGTCGTACGAGCCGCGCGACGGCAGGATCTCCACCTTCACCCCTTGCTTCTCGATAATCTTCTTGTACTTCTCGGCCGTGTTTCGATAGGTGCTGCCTTCGGGGCCACTGATGAGGCGAATGGTATGGGGTGGCGCCAGCCGGACGTAGCGCACGCCGGCCCACGCGAACAAGCCCAGCACCAACAGGGCGGGCCCAGCCACCATCAGCAGTTCGCGCCACGACCCGGACGCCAGTCGAGCCCAAAAACCGAGTCGTCCCCTGAGAAGAGAAGCGTAGTTGTCCATGATGCGGTCCCGGTGGCGCCCATTCTACTACCATCGTCGCAATTCTTCGCGCGCCAGCACCTGCTGAGCGAGCCCCAGGTCGCACCCTGCCGCTGCCCCGGCGGCCTGCTTCAGTGAGGCATGCCTAGCAGCGAGCGCGGTGGCGTCGACGCGCCAGCCGAGCCACCAGCCCGGCCATAGCAAGAGACAGCCACAGGCCGCGTGCCTCGCTGCCGCCCAGAGCGCAACCACTTGAGTGGACCGTGGCCCCGGCCGAGTTGTCTCCGCTCGCACTTCCAGGAGCACCGCCAGTGGAGGACACCGGACTCACCGCCGGCGGGTTCGTCCCGCTGTCAGTTCCCCTCTTGCCTCCGGTGCCGCCAGCCCCGCCAACGTCTGTCGCACCCAACCCTCCCCCGCTCTCTCCCGACCCCGCAGACTGACCGTTGCCGGAAGCATGCCCTTGCGTCCACGAGATAATTCCGTCGGGCAGGCAGGACTTGTCGGGCGCGTTGGGACTCCAGATCGGCCGCACTCCCCCGTTGTAGCTGGAAAAATCGAAGCAGCTCCAGCCCGCCGGACAGGTCGCGCACGCTCCGCAAGTGGCGCCCGCCGGACAGGGACCACAGACGCAGTCAATAGGCTTGGGCATGCAGTTCATGATCGCCGTGGTGCCGCAGGTCGGCGGCGGGGGCGGCGGGCAGGTCGCGCCCGCTGCGCAACCCCCACTCGATCCGGAGCACCAACTGGACTCGCCGACCTTCACGCACTGGTAGAGCGGATCCGCGCATCCCGTGTCAGCCGTGCACGTCAGGGGAACCCAGGCACATACCGATGGTCCCGGCGTGCAGGTATCGGTGGTCGTGATTACGGTCCCGTTGGGTCCCACCGTCGCACCGCCCGAACATGTCCCAGGCTCAGCCTGGCAGACCAACGGCGCCGGGCAGTCGGCCACGCTGGCGCAGACAATGGGCTTGGGCTGGCATATCCCGGTGGCGGCCGGCGTGGGAAGCAACAGTCCGCCGTCCGCCCCGGCGAGAATGGGCGCGGCGCCTGCGTCCATCGCAGGCGCCTTGGTCGGAGGAGAATCTGTCCCACAGTTGACGCCTGTTGGGCAGGTGCTCCCCGTGGCTGCCCCAGCCCCAGAACTCGAAGCCCCGCCTCCCGTACCGGCGGTCCCAGAACTCGAAGCCCCGCCTCCCGCGGTGCCGGTCCCGGTTCTTGCAGGGACGCATTGATACCCGGTGTCGCAATCCAAGTCGCTCGTGCAATCCTTGGCTGCGGCCGTCCCACCCAGCCCGCCAACCAACAGAGAAACGACGGTGGAAACTAGGAAGAGATGGCGAGACGGGTGCGAGACGTTGCGCAGCATGGCTTGGGCTCCTTTTCGACGGCTACTTGTCTTTGATCTTGCCTCTGCAAACTGGATGCCGCCACCCATGAGCGCAATTCCGCCGCAAAACCGCCGAGATTGCCCACATCTCCCTCAGAAATCTGAGACGGACTGCTGACCGCTCGTCAGTCCAAATTCGCCTTCAGGTGCCGGCCGACAGGGGGCAAGGAGAGCCGCCTAGCTACGGACAGCCCACCCCGCGGCTGCGCCGCGCNNGGCGAGCTTTGCTCGCCGAAGCCCATCGTGGGAGGTGCGGAACCCTTCCAGGGTTCTGCTGTGTATCGTCGGCCGTCGGTGAATCGAAGGATTGATGCAGCAATTCTACCCTTTGACACAAACCAGTGGCCGCAACCGAGCCACCTTGCGTGCCAGTCCCGCCTGTTCAGCGGCATCCACTACCGCGCCAACATCTTTGTATGCGCCAGGCGCTTCCTCGGCCACGCCGCGCAAGGATGGACTGCGAATCAGGATGCCATGTCCGGCCAGGGCGTCGACCACGGCGCGGCCTTTCCAGCGTCGCGTCGCCTCGTGGCGGCTCAGGCTGCGACCCGCACCGTGAACCGCGGAGCCAAAGGCACGGCCCATGCCCCCGGTCGTGCCCGCCAGTACATAGGACGCTGTCCCCATGCTGCCGCCGACCAGCACCGGCTGGCCAACCGAACGATAGACTGCCGGTAGGGCGCGATGGCCGGGCCCGAAGGCGCGGGTGGCGCCCTTGCGATGCACGAACAGCCGGCACATCTGGCCGTCGACCTCATGCTCTTCCTCTTTGCAGGTATTGTGGGAAACGTCGTAGAGCAACGTCAGCTCGGCACTGGGGAAGATCTCGGAAAAGGTCTCGCGCACCAAGTGGGCAATGACCTGACGGTTGGCCATGGCGCAGTTCATGGCCGCGCGCATAGCCCCAAGGTAGCGCTGGCCCAAACTAGAATCGATCGGCGCGCAGGCCAACTCGCGTTCGGGCAACTCGATCCCGTGGCGGCCGGCTTCGGCCAGCATTGACTTGAGATAGTCGGTGCCGATCTGGTGGCCCAGGCCGCGCGAGCCGCAGTGGATGCTCACCACCACCTCGCCGGCGCGAAGCTGGTAGGCTGCAGCGATCTCGGGCGCAAAAACTTCGACCACCTCCTGCACCTCCAGGTAGTGGTTGCCTGAGCCAAGCGTGCCGAGCTGGTCGCGTTGCCGTTTCTTCGCCTCAGGGGAAACCGCAGCAGGCTCGGCGCCCGCCATCACGCCCTCTTCCTCGATGGTTTCAAGATCCACCGCGCGACCAAAGCCTTTCTGCACCGACCAGCGCGCGCCGCTCAGCATGAGATCGTCGAGCTCCGAAGCAGACAATCGCAGGGGGCCGGTGCTGCCGACCCCGCAGGGAACCGTGCGAAAAAGCGCGTCAGCCAGAGCTGCGCGCCGGGGCTCGACCTCGTCGATGGAAAGGCCGGTGCGCAGGGTGCGCACGCCACACGAGATGTCGAAACCTACCCCGCCGGCCGAGATCACGCCCCCGGCCGCTTGCGAAAACGCCGCCACGCCTCCGATGGGAAAACCGTAGCCCCGGTGCGCATCGGGCATGGCGAATGAGGCGCGTACGATCCCGGGCAAGCCCGCGACGTTGGCCACCTGCTCCAGCACCTTGTCGTCCATCGCGCGCACCAGTTCCTCGCTGGCAAAGAGAATACCCGGCACGTGCATTCGGCCGAAGGGCGCGAGCCACCACTCGGTGTTCGATTTTCTCAACAGACGATTCGGATCCATGCGTCGGTCTGCCTCCTCCTATACATCAACCACACACTCGGCCGTCCACACCCCTGCCCCATCGCACGCGACGCGCAGGCAACTCACGGTAGCGGCCTTCACCTCGACCGCGGGCTGGTGGCGCGTGACATCGATGCGCTCTCCCGCCATTTCCCCATCCAGATGCATTCCCTGACAAACTACCGTGAAGCGACCGAAGATCATCTTGCGGGTCGCCATTTCATAGATGACGGCGTTGAGCCACTCAACCAGCAGCATCTCGTCATCCGGCGCCTGGCACGCAACCCGCACGTTTTCCCGCGCCAGCACCCGCGCAGGATCCGTCATCACTGCGGTCAACGCCTGCGCGGCCTGCGCGAACGCCTCATCACGCGAACGCCCCAAGCCCCGCACGCCGATGTCCGACGGATGATCGAAGTGCTCCCATCTGGGCAGGGTGTGCTGCATGTCCTTGGCCTTGGTTGGGTACGTCCCGGCACTCCCACTCGCATGGCGTCGCACCGGCAACATATGTAGACTCGCGCGCATGGTCAAGCGCCCGACCTCCGCTGGCATGAAGCTCGACCGCAGCGACGCGCATGGCCGCTAGGGGAATCCTTCGCATGCGCCCGGTGCTGCTCATCACCCCTCCTATGGTGCAATTCAACACGGCGTATCCTGCGGCACCCATGTTGGCCGCGTTCTTGCGCCAGCACGGGCACGAAGTGGCGCAAGAGGATCTTTCGCTGGGGTTGGCCCTGCGCCTGTTTTCGTCTCGCGGTGTGATGGACCTCAAACGCGCCTTGCGCCGGCGCTTCGCCGGCCGGCGCCGCCCACCATCGGTGCGGCACTTTCTCGCCCACGCCACGGAGATCGAATGCGCCGTCCCGGTGGTGGTGGACTTCCTACGGGGATGCGCGCCGGAACTACAGAAGCGGCTGGTTGATCCCGCGGGCCTGCCCGAAGGCCCGCGCTTTGCGTCCATGGGCGAGCTTTTCCCAACCGACGACGAAGCCACCCTAGCCCGACACCGCGGCAGCCTCTTCCTCGACGAGATTGCCGACGCGGTCCACGATGGCCTCGACGATCGATTCGAGCTGGCCCGCTATGCTGAAGACTTGGCGACAGCGGGCCATTTCGAGCCGCTGCTGCTAGCCCTATCTGGCCGTCGCGGGCTGATTGATCGCTGGATTGATGAGCAGACAGAAGCGGCCTGGCGACGGCACCGGCCGCGGGTCGTGGGCATCACCGTGCCGTTCCCCGGCGCGCTCTACGGCGCGCTGCGGGTGGCCCGCCAGATGAAAGCGCTCGAGCCGCGCATCGCCACCGTGTTGGGAGGAGGCTTCGTCAACACCGAGCTGCGCGAGCTCTCTGATCCACGCCTGTTCGACGACTTCGACTACGTGACCTACGACGACGGGGAAGTGCCCTTGCTTCGGATTGTGGAAGATGCACCTCTCGTGCGCACGCGGGTGCGGCGGCGTGGACGCGTAGTCTGGCTGGACGACGTCACGGCACCGGTGCTGCGCCACGGTGATCGACCTGCGCCTGACTTTTCCCCGCTGGTTACCCACGGCCACCTGGCCATGGTCGAGAGCCCCAACCCCATGTACCGGCTGTGGTCGGAGCGACGCTGGCTCAAGCTGACCTTGGCGCACGGGTGCTACTGGCACCGTTGCACTTTCTGCGACACATGCCTCGACACCATCAGCCGTTTCGATCCGGCTGACGCCCGGACCATCGTAGGCTGGATGGAGGCGGCGATGGCCCAGACCGGGGAGCGAAGCTTTCACTTCGTGGACGAAGCCGCACCTCCCGCGCTGCTTGCAGCGGTGGCCCGGCAGATCATTGGCCGCGGCCTGGTCGTGAACTGGTGGACCAACGTCCGCTTCGAGCGACACTTCACCCCAGCGCTCGCCGACCTGCTGGCACGCTCGGGTTGTCTGGCGGTCACCGGCGGGCTGGAATGCAGCACCGATCGGTTGCTGGCGTTGCAGCGCAAGGGCTTTGACCTGACGCAAGCCACGCGCGTGATGGCCGCCTTTGCCCGCGCCGGAGTTCTGGTCCACGCCTATCTGATGTACGGTTATCCGACGCAGACTGCACAGGAAACCGTGGACGCGCTGGAGTTGGTCCGCCAGCTCTTCGCTGCCGGCTTCCTTCACTCGGCCTACTGGCACCGTTTCGCGTTGACCGTGCACAGCCCGGCCTTTCGCGCAGCGGACCAGCTTGGAATTCGGATCCTCGCGGCGCGGCCCACGAGCTTTGCCCGCAATGAAATCCCGTTCTCTGAACCATCGGGCGAGGATCCAGCGCCTTTCGCCCCTGGCTTGCTCCGAGCGGTCTACAATTTCATGCACGGCGCGGGCTTGCACGCTGATGTGCGCAGTTGGTTTGCTTTCCCTGTGCCTCGCCCCAAGCTCGCGCGCGGCTTCGTACGTGCGGCCATCAGCCGCCGCTGATCTTGTGCAGCGTGAGCATGTTGGTCTGGAACGGCTCGCTCCCGAACACCACCCCGTAGGTGACGATGATGTCGTCCCCGGGTTTGGCCATGCCATGGGAACAGATCTCGCGCGTGGCCTGTTCAATCACAGCGGAGACACCCTTGACCCAGGCGCCAAACAGCGGGTACACGCCCCAGTAGAGGCCCAGTCGGTGCAAGACGGTATCGTGTCGCGAAAACGCCACGATGTTGGACAGGGGACGCTGCGCGGAGAGCAGGGCTGCTGAATGTCCGCTCTCGGTGTAGACGGCGATGGCCGCCAGCTTGAGGTCCTCGGCGATCTCCGCGGCCGCGTCGGCTATCGAGCTGGAGTAGGTCCGTTCGGTTACGTCGGGCCGCTCCTTCCACAGGTTGTGGTAGTACGCGCTGCCTTCGATCTCGTCGATGATGCGCGCCAGGGTCTTGACCGCTTCCACCGGATAGTCGCCCACTGAGGTCTCGGCCGAAAGCATGACCGCGTCGGTGCCGTCGAGAACCGCGTTGGCCACGTCGGAAACCTCGGCGCGCGTGGGCCGCGGATTTTTGATCATGGAATCGAGCATCTGGGTAGCGGTAATGGCGGGCTTGGCGCGCAGCTTGACGTCACGCAGAATGCGCTTCTGGATGAGAGGCACCTTCTCGTCCCCGGCTTCCACGCCCAGATCACCCCGCGCTACCATGACCGCGTCGGTGACGTCCAGGATCTCGTCCAGACGGTCGACTGCTTCCGGCTTTTCGATCTTGGCGATGATGGGGATCCCGCCGGCCAGCTCCTTGGCTTCTTTCACGTCCTGCGGAGTCCGCACAAAGGACAAGGCGAACCAGTCCACGCCCAACTCGCGGCCGAAGACAATGTCCTTCTTGTCCTTTTCGGTCAGCGCCGGCACCGACAAGGCCGAGCCCGGAAGGTTCATGCCTTTCTTGTCTTTGAGCATGCCGCCGTCGACCACTTTGCAGACCACGTCGTCGCCCTTGATGGACTCCACTTGGAGTTGCAAGAGACCATCGTCAAGCAAGATGGGATCGCCGGGCTTCACGTCGCGGGCCAGCGGCAGGTAGGTGTGCGAGACCCGCTCGCTCGTGCCTAGGACCTCCGTGGTGGTCAGCCAGATTCTCTTTCCCCTTTCGAGCGGCACCTGACCGCCGGTCATGCGTCCTACCCGAATTTTTGGGCCACAGAGGTCGGCGAACAGGGTGATGGGCCGGCCCGCCAGGCGGGCCGCCGCGCGCACTTCATCGTAGGTCTTGCGGTGAGTGGCGTAGTCGCCGTGGGAGAAATTCAGACGCGCGACGTCCATGCCAGCCTCGATCAGCTCTACCAGGCGAGGAACACCCGCAGTCGCGGGTCCCAGGGTACAGACGATCTTCACCTTGCGCATGCGTGGCCTCCTGACGCGCCTATGGTCGCAGAAGGTCATGCCCTGCTGCAAGGTGTTTAAGATCTGGCGGATTTTCTCTTGACCTGTATTATCTGCGGCCTGAGACGCTAAACGTCAAGGAGGGATCCCGATGAAGCGAATGTTTCTAGTACTCGTTGTGTCCGCCGTTCTACCCATTGCCGGCCTGGCCCAGGCCCAAACCAAGGCTGCTGCTCCGGCTGCTGCTCCGGCTGCTGCTCCGGCTGCCAAAGCTGCTCCCGCAGCTGCCACTGAGAAGACCGTGAAGACGGAGAAGACCGAAAAGACCGTGAAGACGGAGACGACCGAGAAGCCTGCCAAGGCCGAGAAGGCCGAGAAGCCCGATTGCTCTGCCAAGCAGACTGCCCTCGACGATGCCAAGAAGGCCGAGAAGGAAGTTGCCAAGGCCGATCTGTCGAGCTGCAAGGAGATGAAGGGCAAGGAGAAGGCCGCGTGCGAAAAGCCGCTCAAGGACAAGGCCAAAGAGGATGCCAAGGCCGCCAAGGACAAGGTTGCCGCGGCTAAGAAGGATCTCGACTGCTGCAAGACCCCGAAGAAGAAGGGCTGCGCCGCCGAGTAGCAATGTTTCCCGCGTGGGGAGCCGGCGAGCTTTGCTCGCCGCGAACCATCGCGGGAGGGAATGGGAACCCTCTCAGGGTTCCCATCTCGGTCGCGTGGGGAGCCCGCCGGCTTTGCCGGCGGCGAACCATCGCGGGAGGGAATGGGAACCCTCTCAGGGTTCCCATTCCAATGAGAGGCGTGGAGCCTCTCGACAAGGCCGGTGAAGCTGGCTTTGTCAAAGGGCTCCAGCGGGGACCGGGGCCGGGGTACAGACGAAATCGGTCACGGCCAGACCCAAACTTGCCCGAGTCGCTCGGGATGGGCAGAATTCGGGTCGCACGCGCTCGGCGCAGGCTGCGCAGGCATCCTTCCCGACTTCAACTCAAAGGCGGAAACTTCCCACCATGGCGACTATCCTGAGTTGGCCCCTATTGTTGGTATTGACGGCCTCAGTCGATTCGCAAGACCTCATTGATGCCATTGAGAACACGGCACGGATCAAGACCGATGGCAACCAGATCATGTTCGCCAAGCTTGAGACCGGCAAGTACGTCAAGGTCTTCGACGATGAGTGGCCCGATGGAACCATTGAAAGCGTGGGGATTTTCGAGATGGATGGGATAGCGCGCGCCATCTCCGTATATCCGGTTTGCAGGAGTGGAGAATGGTCCTATGGCACCGAGAACTACTACGACAAGAAGGGCAGATTCATCGGGTACATCGAGATCAAGAACCACTTCAATTCCAAGTGCGTGGAGTCGTCCCTGCACAGAACCAAGACGTTCATCAAGCGCGGCGGCAAGCTCAAGCTGGCGAAGGAGACCATTACCGACGAAGACGGGAAAGACATGAGCCAAGCCGCATGCAGCGACCCCTACGACTTCAGACCGGTCATCATCAAAGATGCACGCAAGTACATAAGACGAATAGAAAAGGAATAGCGCTCGTCGACTGCCCCGCTCACCAAATGCCTGGCGCCTCTCGTACTCTGCCCGCACCGCACCTTCCGCACACCGCACGCTTGTGATGCGTAGGGCTACGCATCGGTGCAGTGCCATCAGTTTCCCGTGCTATCCGTAGAGCGATGGGGTTGTGTGATGTGGGCCACAGCCTCGGTATTCGCCGACTGGCGAGCGCGCGCAGTTGCTGGTATCACAGAATGCGAGGAAACCCATCATGGCCAAAGCCAAGGTCGCAGTTCTCAAGTGCACGCCCGAAACCATCCTGAGCGACATCGAGCGCCTGTGCGAGCTGGCGGGAATGAAGCAGGCACTGGCGACAGGCAAGACCACCATCCTCAAAGACAACATCTCGTGGCACTACCCCTTCCCGGGCGCCAATACCACGCCCTGGCAGATGGAAGGCACCATCAAGGCCCTGCGCGCCGCCGGGTTCGCCGACATCACCTGCGTGCAAAACAAGACCGTAGTGACCAACGCCTTCAAGGGTGAAGACCTCAATCACTACGTGCCGCTTTTCCGCAAGTACGGCGTTCCGGTTCTCTACAACTTCAAGGAAAGCGACATGCGCTGGGTCGAGTACCAGCCCAAGGCACGCATGCACGTCTTGCCACGCATCTTCCCCGATGGGATTCGCATCCCAGACTACTTTCTGGGCAAGAACATCGTCCATCTGCCCACGGCCAAGTGCCACATCTACACCACGACCACCGGCGCGATGAAGAACGCCTTTGGCGGGCTTCTGGCCACCCACCGGCACTACACGCACAGCTGGATTCACCGCACCCTGGTGGATCTGTTGGCCATCCAGAAGGAGATTCATACTGGCATTTTCGCGGTCATGGACTGCACCACGGCTGGCAACGGCCCTGGGCCGCGGACCATGGTGCCCGTGATCAAGGACTACATGCTGGCCAGCGCGGACCAGGTGGCCATCGACGCGGTGTCAGCCAAGATGATGGGCTTCGATCCCCTGTCGCTGGAGTACATTGGCGTGGCACACCAGGACGGCTTGGGCGTGGGCGACCCACGCGACATCGAGATCGTCGGCGACGACATTTCGCACGAAAGCTGGGGCTTCAAGGTGGGCGACAACCTGGCCAGCATGGCGGGCGACTTCATCTGGTTCGGGCCGCTCAAGGCTATCCAGAAGCTGTTCTTCCACACCCCGCTGGTGAACGTGTTCGTGGCCGCCAGTGAGGCCTATCACGACTACTACCGCTGGCCTCTCAAGGACAAGAAGACCTTCGAAAACTGGAAACGCGACACCGCCTGGGGGCGACTGTTCCAGCAATACGAGAGTGTCTAGGCCTTGCGGACCCAGCCTGGGTGAGCGGGTTCATCGAGCCGGCGACCTGCGGCTGAGCACGCAGAGCAGAGAGGGGAGGACGAGTCGGCTTCCGGCCGTGGCTGGCGTGGAAGTTGTTGCCAAGCAGTCCAGGTGGGGCGCTCAGCGTCGCCGCCACGCCACGCCTTCTACGTTGCTGTCGTAGGGAGAACTGGCGTCGACACGCATGGGTGGAGCGGGCGCCAACCGATTGGAGGGCGGCGCCAGTGCCTTGGCAATGGCGGGCCCGAGCCTTCTCCAAAACTCCTTCCTCAACACAAGCGCCAGCTTCTCCCGGTGCGCTGCCAGCTCCCAACGCCCCACCACCGAGCCGTCAATGCCCTGCCAGACAAGGAAGGTCATCGCCAGCCGCTTGCCCTTCTGCTCAATGTCGGCAACCACAAAGGCCTTCAGCTCGCGGTCACGCGCGATCTGGGGATACTGTCCCGTGCCCGACACGGCGGGAAGCGACGTCAAGACGGCGAATCCGTGGTTGGCCACGATGCGCGCCACGTGATGGCGCACCAGCCTGCTGTCCGTATCGGGACCGCTGAACGGTTGCACTGCCACGCGCGGCCCAGCCCAAGCTAGCGGGGTGGCCAGAAGGACAACGGCGGCTGGCAAGAGACGCAGCATGGCGCCTATGCTCGCCCAGGTTGGGGGTGGAAAGCAATTCCGATGGCGGTAGGATTGGCCCGAAAGATGCTGTGGGAAGGAATCACGCCCGGATTGATCTCTCAAACGCATCGGGGGTTCACCATGAAGATTCTTCGCCGCATCGCCTTCGTTCTCCTGGTTGCCATGCTGATGCCGGCATGTGCCACGGAAGAGACAGCCTCTTCCAACTGGGGCGAAGCCCAAGGTCCGCCCGCCTGGGTGCGCTACGGCACCGTCACGAATGTTCGCGAGGTCATCCAGCGTCGCGAAGGCGATCCTGCAGGCGGCGCGCTTGCGGGAGCCATCATCGGCAGCATCCTGGGCGGTGGCCGGGGCCCAGGCGCCCTGTTTGGCGCGATGGGCGGCGCGGCGGTTGGTGCAGCCGCAAGCTCGGAGTCATATGAGCAAAGAAGCTACGAGGTGTGGGTCAGGTTCCAGGACGGGGCCTACCAATCCTTCAGGTACGCCAGCTACCCGCCCTTCCGCCCTGGCGATCCCGTGGCGCTCACGCCACGCGGCCTGTACCACGCGTGAAATACCGTCACAGCCCACAATCCCACGATAGCCGCGGGAGGTCGTGGTCGTGGCCGTGGCCGTGGCCGTCTGAGACTACGCCTGCGGTTCTTCCTCGACCAGTTTGATCTCGTCGTCGGTTAGCCCGTACAAGTCGTAGACGAGCCGGTCAATCTCAGCGTCGGCAGCAGCGAGCTTGCGCCGAAGAACCTCTTGTTCATGCGGCGTCCGCGCCGCGGTCGACTGCGCATCCATCGACGCCATCTCCTCCACGAGCGCAACGATGCGGTCATGGATGCCCCGCTGAGAGTGTTGAGACAGATCGATGGATCGAATCGGCAGCTGCCCAAAGTACTGCTTCGTGCAAGTGATCCAGCCGCCGCGAAATAGATTGCTCAGCCCGCGAAGGCGCCAGAAGAGCAACTTGGAATTCAGGAGCGCCAAGACGTACTCCGGCCGAAGCTGAACGTCCGGCCCGAGGGTGATGCTAAAGCCCCCACCTGCCATGGGGCATAGCTTGCCACCGGTCTCGCGAGGGATCAGGGCAAATAGCCCGCGGTCGGCCAACAGCGGCACCATGATGGTAGCCCGTTCGTGGATCTCCAAGTTCCGGGCCGCGCTGAAGCCGAACCACTCCCGGAACTGCTTGCGCTTTCGCAACTTCGCGGCGTTTTCCTGAAGGTACGTGTACGCCTTCGGGAAGTCTTTCCGCAGTTCCGACTCCTTTATCAAACGGAAGCCTTCCCCGTCGCGAAGATAGGGAAAGATCACGCGCCATTTATCACCCGGGATGAAACGGTACCGTCCAAAGTCACTGGCGAACACGGGCACCGGACAACTTCCCGCTCGATGTCGAGCTGACCCTTCTCAAATACAAAAACCTCGTCGTCGCCGGTGCTACTCCCCCGGCTCATGTCCGCGGGAAGATCGAGCAACGGCACGGTGCCGCTGGACAGCTTGGCGAGCAGGCTGTGGTGCCTTTCGTCCGAGAATGCCCATGGTTGCGACCCGAGATCTGATGCCTTCTTCCGTGAGAACGCCACCGTGTCGAGTAGCGGACGCGATGCCTCAGTTGTCGCGAAGTCGAAGTGGTCGGCACCACCGCGCTTCAAGAACAGGAGGCAGGTGTAGGTCGTCGCGGCAAAGACCTGGTTGGCTTGGAAGTCGACAATCCTGGCCACCGCTCGTTCGCGCGACAAGAGGCTGCGCAGGCCGACCCCATAGTCCGTCCGAAAAAACTTGTTGGGAACGATGAAGCCCAGCAACCCGCCATCACGAAGCAGCCAAATGTCAGATTCCGCGGGCTTGACCCGGCAGTCGTAGACCGCGAATTCCTGGAAGTCCGTCAAGACCGAAAGCGGCAGCTTGGCTGACCATGCGTAGCGTCTGAGCTGAAAAGCCGGGCTGGGGTCATCGTGGATATCCACCGACGGCTTCTTCGCCTCGACGAAGAATTTCCGGACCCCGCCGATTCGGAACTAGTAGTCAGGGGCCTTTGTCGCGGACCCAATCTTGACGGCGTCCTCGTGGATGACTTCCTTGTACGCCTCGGCGAAGCCCTGCTGATTGGCCAAGTCCCACCCAAGCGCCTCGAACAGCGGGTCGATGAACTCCGTGCGAACCTGGGCCTCGTTGTAGGTGGACCGAAGATATGAATCCTTGTTCTGGTCGAACTTTGCTACCAGCGCCCTTATTGCGTCGAGGGTATCCATCGGGTCCTTTCCGCCGGTGCCCGCGCCGTCCGGCGCGAATGTGCGTACCCTACCAGGGCGGCCGACGGGGGAAAAGCCACCACGTCGACGATCGGCACCCCGACTTTGATTGACGCCCTAATCACGGCCTGATGCGCTTCGCCGGGCTGAATCTCTCCCCAGCCGACTCGAACACCGACACGTCGCCGTCCAGCGAAATCCTGGCTATGAACGGCACGTCGAACCGCCGAAGCGCGCGTCTCATGGCAGGCAGCGCTGTGACAACCGCACTCGCCATCTGGGGTCCTGTCAGGTCGCTACGGCCCAGGAAGAAAGCGGCCACGCCAGCCTCGGTGAGGGCCATCCGCTCGACCTCGTTCAATCGGATTCGATCGTCCTTGCTGACCACGACCCATCCCTTGCGCCCGACAGCCCCGAGCCATTCCATGTCGGACGCATCCTTGGCAAAATGTGCGTCGTGTACCTCGACGGTCTCACCCTCGGCGCACAAGGCTTCGGCCACCAGGCGGCTGCCCAGGGAGCGGTCCAGGAAGAAGACCCACGGTTCAGGCAGCAGCCGGGAGCGCGCAGCGGATGGCATCAGTCACTTGTTCGAGGGTGATGCCGTAGTCGGAGACGATGGATTCCAAAGGCTCGCCAGCTTTCAAGCGGCCAACGACTGTACTGGCGGGAATCCCGGTCTTGGCCAGAATTGGTCGACCGAACGAAATCCGCGGATCAACCACGATGGACTTGGGTTCGTCGGCGTCCCCGGTGCACACGAATGGAAACAGGCGCGCGGCAAGACCATCGGCATCGTGCTCGACACGTCGAAGAGAAGCCTGCAGGGCGGCCCTGATCGCGACTTGGCCGTCCTGTGAGACGTTGAGCAGCTTGCCTAGCTCGTCGACGAACAGGTCGACACCATCCGTCTCGAACCGCGCGGTGATGAGCGGGTGCGGCTGAGCCAGCTTCTTCTGCACGAACGTGAGCGCCTTGCGCACTCTCTGCAGCGGCACGCCGTGATGGCGCCGAATCGACCCGAGAACGTGGGCCTCGACCAGATTCTGGAACGAGAGAAGGCGCGAGCTGGAAGGCAGCAGGATGACCGGCTCAGCATGCAGCGTACCGGCGGCGCGGCCTCTTACCCACGTGGCAAGCGTGGTCACCGGGACGCGAACATACTGTGCCGCTTCCGCGATCGAGTATCGCGGCAGTATTCGGGGGTCTTTGCCCCTGTAGATGTCAATGATCCGGCCCACGCCTAGAGCGTACCACAAGCCTCCACAAATGGATCAGGCCTCTGTGCCCTCCTCTCTCCCCTCCGTGTTCTCAGCTACTTCGCGAACGCACCTTTGCCTAGCGCATTCTCCCTAATGTATCGGATGGTGTCGAAAATGGTGTCGCTCGCCTCGCGTGGGGCGAAGCCAAGCTCGCCTGTGGCCTTGGCGCTGTCGAAGTACCAGAAGAAAGTGGCCATGTCGACGCTGGCCGGCTCGATCGGACTAGTGCGGCCAACCGCCTTGAAGAGGGCCGACTGCACCTCGGCGGCCAGGACCGACCAGCGGCCGCGCGCCCGTAGTCGCAGGTGGTACTCCTTGCTCGCCCGTTCGATGCGGTCGAAGTACTCGGCGAAGGTCATGTTGTGGCCGCCCAACAAATAGCGCTCGCCCGGGCGGCCCTTGTCCATGGCCACCGGAATGATGGCCGCCACGTCCCGCGCGTCCACGAAGTTGATCCCGCCCGGAGGCACGAGCTTGACGTCGCCGGCGAGGAAGGAGAGCACGTCGCGGGTGGACCCCATTCGCACGTCGCCCGGCCCGAGCAGCAGGCTCGGGTTGACCATGACCAGATCGATGCGGTCCCCGCAGATGCGCCGCGCGGTCTGCTCCTGGTAAAGTTTGCTCGTGTAGTACGGCCACCGGGAAATGAGATCGAGCGGCGTGGGCGAGTCCTCGTCGGGCATCTCGTCCGCGCGCCTGGAAATGGCGATGGTGCCGCTGGTGGAAACCATCAGGATCCGCTTGACCCCGGCCTGCAGGGCGGCCTCACACAAAAGGCGCGTGCCTTGCACGTGAACCTGAAACATCCGGTGGCCGTCCGCAGGCTTGCGCGAGACGAAGCCAGCCAGATGGTACACATGGGTCACGCCCTCAAGGGCACGTGCCACATCGGTGGGCGTCAGGATCGACCCGACCAGGACCTCGATGCCGAGGCTGGAAAACTCCGGGGCAGGAGCCACGGCCAGCACCCGGAGCTGCTGGGGCTGGTGCCGGTGGCACAGCCCTTGTACCAAAGGCGATCCCAGAAAACCCGGCGCGCCTGTCACCAGGATCTTCATGGGCTCTTCCTGCCTAGACTGCCAGTCTTGGGCACAACCTCCTCGACCGGTTCCAGCAAGGCCACAATTGGCCCCAGTTTCTCGCCGTCCCACGCAGCCCGCACGCTGGCCAGGTCAAGGCGCGTGTTCACGCCGTCGCGCAGGTTCTCGACGATTCTCTGGGTTAGCGCCGCGCACAGGTGCCAGGAATCTTGGTGCGACAATCCATGGGTCAGCTCACGCAGAAAATCGATGGCCAGGAAGGGCCCAAAGCGGACTTCCAGTTCGCGCTTTCTGGGAATGGTGGCGCCCACCGGCAGCGAATCGTGGGCGCCGTGAATGTAGGCCGGCAGGATGCCCACTTCGGCGCGCAGGGCGAGGTAGCCCAGGCTGGCCAAGAAATCCGCCATCACGCCGCCGCGGGCGCGCGTGCCTTCCGGGAACAGCATCAGGCTGCGGCCGCGGCGAAGCACCCCCTCTGCGATGGCCAGCGATTTGCGGACAGAGCCGCTGCGTTCCATGGGGACCAGATTGGTCAGATTGGCGAAATAGGCGCGGCGCCAGCGATTGGAGAAGAAATAGTCGGCCGCAGCCAGCGATGCCAGGTCACGGCCGGCATCGCCCAGCGCAACCTTCACCGCGCCCATGTCGAGGTGTGACGAGTGGTTGGCCGCCACGATGAAGTGGGTGTGCTGTGGAATATGGCCTTGCCCGCGCACCTTGGTCTGTAGCGCCCGTGTGTAGAAGAGTTTCTGCGCCGCTGCCAAACCGCGCTTGCCCAAACGCTGGAGCGATGCTGGCAGCTTGAGGTCGCCTTCCTGGTGGTGCTGGAAAGTGTCGGGCCGCCGCGGTTCGCGCTTTTCCAACGGGTGCCGCTTGCCGGTGGCCAGGTCGTAGAGCGCGGCCACGTCGACCGCGCCGGTGAACACCACGCCCTCGGGCACGTGCACGCCCGCGGCCTCCAACGCGGCGGCAAACTCGGTGAAGGTCAGGCTGTCGAAGCCCAGTTCGTCGATGCGCCTCTGCATGTGGATCTCGTATGGCGCCTTGCCGCAAGCGTTGGCCACGATCTCCAAGAACCAGCCCNNCAAGTTGGTACGCGGCAGCTCCCCGTCCCAAAACTCCAGTGTGCGCACCCGCTTCCAGAAGGGCAAGCTGGTGGCTACCTCACGGAAATGCGCCTCAATCTTGGCGTGCACCTCAGCCCGCGAAAGGCCCAGCTCGTGATCCAGATTGGGCACCACCGCACACGCCACATGCTCTGCTACGCCATCAGGCAGGCCGACCACCGAGAGCTCCTTAACGAAGGGTGAGTTCTGATAGAGATCCTCGATTTCGTCGGGGTAGACGTTCTTGCCGTTGGTGTCGATGATGACGTCTTTGGACCGACCAACGATGAAAAGGTTGCCGTCCTCGTCGAAGCGCCCCAGGTCGCCGGTGTGGAACCAACCGTCGCGCAAGGCCTGCTCGGTGGCTTCGGGGTTCTCCCAGTAGCCGGCCATCACGTTGCGCCCGCGTGCGATCACCTCGCCCACGCCCGCGGCGTCGGGGTTGTCGATCTTGACCTCGACACCGGGCAAGGGCTGGCCCACCGAGCCGAGCACCGGCTTCTTCTTGGGCGTGGTGACCGCTAGCACCGGCGCGGTCTCGGTCAGGCCGTAGCCCTCGAAGAAGTCGAAGCCCATGCCGTAGAAAGTCTTCAGCACCTCGGGTGGCAACGACGAACCGCCGCTGATCATGTAGCGAACCCGGCCGCCGAACCCCTTGTGCACGGGGAAGAAAACAAACATGCCCAGATCAATTCCGGTGCGCGATCGCAGCTCGAAATTGGCCCGGGTGAGCGCGTTGACCACCGATTCCACGGTGGGAGAACGATCGGAGAACTTCTGCAGGACGCGCCGGCGCAGCGTCTCCCACACCGCCGGCACGCCCACGATGGCGGTGATCTTGCCGGTCTTGAGTACGTTGCTGATGGCGTCACCGGTCAGCTCTTGCAAATAGGTGATGCGCGCCCCGCGCGCCAGCGGGACCAGGAGCCCGGTGGAAAACTCGAAAGTATGGTGCAAGGGCAGCACCGACAGCATGCCGTCGGTCGGCCCCAGATCGAAGGTGCGCAACAGCTCGGACACCATGAAGGTGAAGTTCCGATGAGTCAGCATCACCCCCTTGGGGTGCCCCGTGGTGCCCGAGGTGAAGATGAGCGAAGCCACGGTATCAGGGCTGTGCTTGCTGTGCAGCGCGCGTTTGCGTTCTTCTTCAACCTCGATGGGCGGTAGCGCAAACACCGTCTCAAAGGGCCAGAGCCGCGTGGGCAGGCCTTCCTTGGCAATAGCGGCGGCAAGATCAGGACGTTTGTCCAACAGGTCCTCGCCGATGATCAATCCCATCGCGCCCGAGGCGCGCGCGATGTTCACCAGTTCCGCCGTGGTCGAATCGTGCGCCACCGGCACCACCGTGCCGCCCGCCTTCAAGACGCCGAAAAAGGCCATGGACCACTCGGGCGCGTTCTTGGCGTAAAGGATCACGCGATCGCCGGCCCGGCAATTCTCGCCCACCAGGAAAGTGCCAGCTCGGGTGGCCAGTTCTTGCAGGTTCTGGTAGCTGTACGACTCCTGCCGTTTGCCCCGTTCCATGCGCAAGGCCACGCGGGTGGCGTGCAGCTTGGTGGTGGTGTCGAACAGTTCCAGCAGGTCGTGGTAGGCGTACACGCTCTTGGGCTTGGCCGCGTAGGTCTCGTCCAGTTCGGGCAAGACCCACTTCTGCAGCCCGGGAAAGTGGATGTTGAGGAAATAGTCGTACCAGTCGATGGTCTCGGGCGACCAGGGCAGAAGCGCGCGTTCCTCGGCGGGCAGCCGGTCACGCAGCCCACGGATGTGGTCCGCCCGCAAGATGTAGGCGTTGTCCAGAATAAAGGGTCGGAACAAATCAATGTTTTCGCCAGCCTCCTTGGTCACACGCTTGACCTCGTCGACCTTCTTCTTGATCCGATCACAGAGCTCGCCGAAGCGTCCCCCACCCCAGCGCGGTCGCACACGGTCCAATGCCTTGGACGCGCGCTCGGCCACGCGGTTGACCAGGGGCAACGATTTCTTGTCGTACTCCTCATAACTCACCGGCCGGAATTCCATACGTGCGGCCAGTTGGTTGATGAACTTGTTGCCCACCTCCTTGTCCTGGAAACGCCGACGTTTGTACAGCCCAGTCAGCGTGGTCACCCGTCCAATGTACGAAGGATTGAGGTCGCCGGCCGCCAGCTGGTGCACTAGCTCCGGCTCCTCTACGCAGGCCTGGGCCGCCACCATCAGCACCGCGGCCGCGATGTAGTCGACCGGCACCACGTCGAGGATGAGCGACTCGGACACCGGCAAGAGGTTCTGGCCCTTGAGCGCCAAGTACACCAGGGGCGCCGAGGTGGTGAAGCCCTCGTTCCAGCCCTGAAACGGGTACGCAAGCGCGCTTTCCACGATAGCCGGCCGCACGATGGAGCGCGCAATTCCTGTCTCGCGCACCACCAGTTGCTCCGCCATGCTCTTGGTGTAGGTGTAGATGTTGGGCCAGCCCCAATCCTTGGCGCGCGCGATGCCCCGCGCGGTGAGCTCAGCCCGCACCCAGTCCTTGCGCTCGCGCGCCACCGCCAGCTTTAGGGTGGCCTCGTCGTCGGGATCGCGATGCTGATCGAGCAGCGACTCGCGCGCCCGCTGGCGCAGGCGTGCCACCACCTGCGCGTCGTCCGCCTGGACCCGCACCTCGGCGGCGATACGGCCGCAGTCAGCGATCTCTTGCTCGACGGAAAAGCGGGTTCCTGCCAGCTCCTCGCGCCGCGGGAAATAGCCGTCCACTGGCTCGCTCTCCCACACGTTGCCGCTTCGGTTGCCCGCCACGAAGCAGGTGCTGGTGTGAATCAACGCGGGCCGCGACATGCGCTTGACGAAGGCGATCACGTTCTTGGTTCCCTGCACATTGGTGCGCAGAGCCGATTCCAGCGGCGGGTTGAAGGTAACTTTGCCCGAGGTGTTGATGACCACGCTGATGTCTGCCGCCACCGCGGCCGCTTGCTCCTCGGACATACCCAGGTTGTCCTCGGTGATGTCGCCGTCGACCACCCGAACCTTGTCAATCAGAAAGTCGCGCAATCGATCCGCACCGCCGAATTTCTCACGCAGGGGATCGAAAGTTCGCGAGGTCACCACCTGCTCCCAGAAGCGCTTCTCGCTCGCGGTGCCCGTCCCCCGCCGCACCATCACGTACACCCGGCCAATGTCGGGAAAGCGATGCAGCAGCATGCTCATCAGCACTTTGCCGAGAAAGCCCGTACCGCCCAGGACGAAAACATTTCGCCCCCGGTAGATCTCGCGCGGCGAAAACCCCGACTTGCTCTTGCCTGCAGGCGGATGCATCGGCTTGCGGCTACTCCACGTCGGCCATCACAATGGGCGGCCATTTCATCAGGGTGATCGACGCCGACGGACCGACGAAGGATCGCGCCATGGCAATAGCTTCGGTCACCGACTCGGCCCGGTCCCAACCCAGCATGGCGGGCACATGTGCGTTCTTCGCGCCCGCCGCGATTATCTTGCCCACGTGCTGGCGCCCTGCCTCGCCCCAGTACCACATGAAGAAGGGATGCGTGCCATGGTAGGCATGGCCGCGCCGGTACATCTCGACGTAGCTCGGGTTGCGCGCGAACTCTTCCTCGTACTTAGCGCGCAGCACATGCGAATCGCGCGTTTCGGGCAGCAGCCGGTGGAAGAACTCGATGTAGCTCGGGTGGAACTCGTGGTCGAACTCGTCATGGCAGGGGTGACACAGGATGAGCGCCCCGCCCTTTCGCAGCACCGGCTGGCCCCGGTAGAAGTGATGGAAATATCCCAGCGCCATCACTTGCAGCAGGATGGGGTTGAGGATCGAGTTCACGTTGTAGGGGGAAATGTACGGGATGGGAAAGATGACTATATCGCTTTGGCCCTTCACCTTGACCAGGTACTGTTCGTTGAGCTTGGCCACGATGCGCTCGTGCACCGGCTCGGCCTTGCCCGCGAAACACGCGATGAGTTGGTAGGGAGCTGGGATGGCATTGAACATCTTGCGCTTGGCCACTTCCGGCATCTTGGACAGAGCCAGGCGCAGGGTCTCGGTCTTCACGCGATCGAGTTCGGAGAACTCGTCCTCGTTTCTGCCCAGAAAGGCCAACGGCGAGGAGAACATGCGATTATTGAGCGCAGTCTCGATGTGAAACACGTTCATGTGCTGGTCGACGATGGCGCCCATGCGCGTAAGTTTGGTCGCCAGCATGGAATGGGGCAGATCCATCAGGCTGTTGCACGCCGCAATCGTGTCGGGCTCGTGGTGGACACGTACGCTTTCGTAGTCGCACAGCCCAACCGCAACCGACTTGTGCCCCCCGTCCATGGGCACCAAGGTCACGTTCACGTAGATGACCAGATCACTCTCGACGCAGCGACGGCTGATATTGACCGGCTCACCCTGGGCGGTCTTGCCCAAGGGGACAAAGCCGTCCGGATCCTCGGCGTCGAGGTTGTAATAGCGATCCGGGTAGAAGGCGTCGTAGATCTTCTTGCCCACCATGCGCTTCATCTCCGCCGGGGTCATGCGTCGGTGGGCGGAGCCCAGAGCAATGATGATGTGCACATCGTCCACCCCGTTGGCATCCAGCATCTCGATCAGGATCTCGAGCATGGTCTGCCGGATGTCGGGCGTGGTCATGGGCGGCAGGGGCAAGCTGATGTCGTCCACCGCGATGGTCACGCGCATGCCGGGCGAAAGCTGGGTGTAAAGCGGCTCGCTGTCGAGCGGATGGTTGAGGGCGTAGCGAATGGCAGCGCCGGGATTGGCCAGGCCCTCG
>PMJO01000033.1 GCA_003158455.1 Myxococcales bacterium
CGAGAAGCTCGACGAGGACGTGACGCCGGAGACAGAAAGGGCAGGTCCTGATGCCGGAACCGAGAAGCCGGAGCGCACGGGCATGTTTACGTCGGGCATCGTGTCCATCGTTGATGGCCATCGTGTCGCCCTGTTCTTCACTGGACGGAAGCACGCAGGCGAGAACCTCGCCGATGTCCTGGCCCGACGCTCGCAGCAATTGGGCGCCCCCATTCAAATGTGCGACGCCCTCGCCGCCAACACCTCGCCCCCGTTGCACACCATCCTGGCCAATTGTTTGACTCACGCACGACGCCGCTATGTGGATGTCGTCGCCGATTTTCCCGAGGAGTGCCGTTTCGTCCTGGAAACCCTACGTGCGGTCTTCCACAACGACCAGCTCGCCCGTCAGCGCGGACTGTCTGCCGAGGATCGCCTTGCCTTTCACCAGGCCGAAAGCGCCCCGCACATGAAGTCGCTTGAGGATTGGATGAAGGCGCAGTTTGAGGAGCGCAAGACCGAGCCGAATTCTGGCCTCGGCGAGGCCATCCAGTACACGCAGAAGCACTGGCCCAAGCTCACCCTCTTTCTGCGCGTGGCCGGCGCCCCAATAGACAACAACATTTGTGAAAGAATCTTGAAGAAGGCCATCCTGCACCGGAAGAACTCGTACTTCTTCAAGACCGAGCACGGCGCCCACGTGGGCGACATCTTCATGAGCCTCATTCACACGGCCGAACTCTGTGATGTCCAGCCCTTCCCCTACCTGGTCGCGCTCCTCCGCCACCACGAGGCAGCCGCCGACGACCCAGCCGCCTGGATGCCCTGGAATTACCACGAAGCGCTGGCCGCGCTCGATCCCCCCTCAACCTGATTGCGGCGTCAGCCGTCAGCGACCAGTTCAGGCCGGGCCGACAATTCGGCGCTGTGCGCCACCCCGACCGTTACGCACGCGTCCCGGAAGGACACGCTTTTCCGGTGGAGTCCGTAGGATAAGGCCACGTCCGCGAGACGCACATACATGCCGAGAGTCCTGCACCTCGAGGACTTGGCCCGGATCCGACACGGATCCGACACGGATCCCCCAGGATTCGGCTTTGTGGCTCCACCTCTCACCGCCGATGGCGGTTCGATTCCCTGAGACGCAATTCCTCGGCTTCGAACTGCACCTTCTCCTCCCTAGCTGCGACAGCGTCGTCAAGATGGTTTGTCGAGTGGAAGACAGTACCGTTCCATTCGTACTCCGCAGCGCGTACGCTTCGAAGCTCTCCAAGGGTATGGGTCGTGATGGCGAGGATTCGGGGATGCTCAGCGGTGCCATACCCTCGGCCCCATTGGAAAGTGGTTGAGCGCTCCTCAATAAAAGTTCCACCATCGAGGTCCAAGTGCATATTGAAGCTGATCTCGTCCTCGAAGATTCCTGCAAGTCGCCCGCCGTCAAAGCGGTACACGCTGACCAGCGTCTGGCCGAGTCCCGAGCCGGACAGCCCGTCCGAGGCAAGTAGCAGCTGCCGGCCTCCATCATGAAGAATGTCCACGGTGGCGGCCGCTCGCGTATCGTATCGGGGAGGGGACAGGAATGGCGGCATCAGATCAACCGTTGCAAATGAGCGACCGTCAAAATCGATCCTGAGGACCACGAGCTGCCGATCAAGCACCGCAACGACGAGATGTGTATGTGGCGGCCCCACTACCATCGACCATGTCTCTTCTATGTCGTCAGGCAGGCAACCTGCGGCGCTGGCGATTGCTTCCCGCAAATCGTCCGACCGAATCGCAAATTGTTTTGACTGTATTTGCAGTTGGCCGCAGCTTTCGATCCGCTCGACGCATAGGAGCTGACTCGCTCCGCACGGAAGTGGAGGCGTCAGCGGTCGCCTTAGAACCCCCTTAGGTAGGGTATGGCCCTTCGTCAAATGGTACCCTTGGTCAAACAGCTCCTCCTGCTCCAACGTGGCCAACGGTATCGAGGGTTGCTCCTCGTTGGACATCAAGGCAGGCGTTCCACTTACCTTCGCGTACCACCGATCACGATGTCCCCGCAGTTCACCCGGGGTGTACTTCGTCCCTTTCGGATGCGCAGAATCATACGACCGCATGTCTGCGTGACAGTCGAAGCACAACGGGATGCAGTTATCGAAGGTGTCTTCTCCGCCCTCGGCAACTTGGACGATGTGGTGCAGTTCGATCTTGAGGCCGCGGAAACGGTCGCAGATGCAGCAGTGGCGGCCGCATGCGACCAGCGCATCTTCTCTGACTTTCGGTGGAAAACCCATAATAATTCGACCGATGCGCCCTTCGTCTACGAGCCACGCACTCATCGGCCTCTTGATGATACTACGATTGCTCTGCGGCGAGGGCCGAGCAAGCAGAGCACTGCCGCGTCGCCATTGCTTGCAGTGCGGGCAGCATTCTGGCAGCTAGGACTCCCAGTCGAGCCGCTCAGCATCTTCATCGTGCCGACGCCCCTCTCGGTCGTACGATTCGGCAAGCATGTCGAGCGCTTTGGCTGTGTGAGGGTGATCGTAGGCGATTGCCTTCGCCCAAGCCCGGTACTTCGCAGCTTCCTCTCGTTCGAGCTTGCCACCGTCGCGAAGTCCACGGCGTGTGACGCCGCGGCGGTTGCTCTTGCCGATTCGGAATCCCTCGATCATCGGCTTGCTGCGAAAGAGGTCGATGACTTCGCGCACTGGCTCAGCCGGCCAGTTCCCATCCGAGCCCTTCGGCGAAGCCGAAAGCATCGTCCCAATGCGGTCGTCGGCGATGTTTTCTCGCCCGACCGCCTTGGCCAGCGCTCGGGCGTCCTTGATCCACGCCTCTAGCACTTCGCCGTCGATCGTGCCGTCCTCACGCGTCCCGGGGATGTGGTCCCAGAGTGCCAGCAGTCGGTATGCCTGCGTGGCGACCGCGCGCGCTCTCTCGGCGTCTTCGGGTTCGGGATCGACAATGCCGCTTTCTTCGCTGGGCTTGAAGACCGCACGCAGTACCTCGATGAAGAACGAGGGCTGTTCCGAGAGTGCCCTCAGTAGAACTTTCGCTGGCCGGCGGGAATGCTCCAGGACCGGTAGATACGTCCACTCGATAGCGATGAGATCGCCCCGGTCGACATCATCACGTTGGTCGAGAATCTGGAGAATTTCCGACACGTAGTGTTGGAACATGACCACTTCGTTGCTATCGCCGCGGTTCCCCAATGGCTGACGAGCAGCTTCTTGCAGCACCTCAACCAACAGAGCGGACGCCAGGTGGGCGGTGTTGCCGCGTGCGGCGAGTGGCAGAGCATGCCGGGCACGACCTACGCTTATCAGCTTGCGTATGGCGTAGGTGACATCTTCGCTATCGTCGCTCGACCCGAACACCGGCGTCTGCCGCCAGTAGATCGTTTCAATCTCGCCGCCAATTTGGGCGACCTGCTCCCAAGTCCAGCGCTCGATCGGAAGAGCGCGAAGGATTGCTAGCAAAGTGGTGTCGCTCCAGTTCTCGGCTTTCGCTCTGGTGATCAAGGCCGCAGCCCAGGGCCTTTTCCGATCGGGAAAGCCGCAGACGATCAGGCCGTGGGCGACATCTCGCTCGTGAGCATCGTCGCTCTGAACGCTCGCTTCGAGCACGGAATCGATGTCCGAGGCGGGCAGTCCGCTGTCGTAGAGGGCCTTGCCGATGTAGCCAGCGGCTTCGGCTAGCCTAGCGAGAGCGAGCACCGCCGTTAGCCCGCCCTCGATGTAGACTTCCTGGGCTGCGTGCCGTCGAGCCAAGTCGATCTCTTTCTGCTCCGCTTCCCAGTCTTTGGCAGATGGTTTCGGCAATTGAACAGATTGTTGAAAGAGCCATGCCCTTCGCTCAAGCGGATCGGCGGGTGCGAAACGGTGGTAGAGGGATTCCAGACTACCTAGCAATTGTTCCGGCAGCGCCCATTCGGCATCCGGGAATTGCCGATGATGGTGGAGCACGCGCCGCAGCTCTTTCCAGAAGGTCGCCCGATCGTCCTTGTCCGTGATCTGCGGCTCAGCCGCGTCGAGCACTGCGACCGCGCGTTCAGCTCCGTCTGGTGCCAAGTCACCAAAGCGATCGAGGAACTGCGACCACCGCACTGGACTCAGACCAACGTCGTCGAGCAGGCGCTTGGTGATCTCGTCTGCTCCACGCCAGATCAGGCCTCGGGTTACGGTCTCAACCTTCTCGACAGTGAAGTCGCGCCAGCGCGGCATCGACGACGGGCTTGAGACATCCTGCCCTCGCGGCAGAATCCCGAGCATCAGCTTCCACGCGGCGTTCGGTTCCTTTTTCCGGATCAGGTCCAGGGCACGGAGCCGCTGGTCAAGAGTCGCAAAGGTCTGCGGGATCCAGAGCAAATGGATTTCACGCAGGCTGTTAGCCGGCCCGTTCGCGTACCGGCGAGGCTTGGTGTCAATGGCGTCGAGTCGCGCCAGCACATGAGCTACCCGGGGCATCCAGTCGGGCGACCAAGCCAAGGACTCCAAGGCCCACATCAAGTCGGATAGGTGCTCGCGCCCGAACACGCCGTCTTCATCGTGGCCGAAAAGGACACCAATTGACGGGTTGTTCTGATCAAGGTTCTCTTCGATGGCGGTCAGAAAGGCGCCCGGCGAAGCTTCGGCCAGCAATCGCAAGTCGCGCGAGAGCGACCACCATCGCCGCTGATCGGCATTCCCAAGCAGCTTGCAGACGATAGCGTCGGCCCGCCGGTCGGTATCGGAAACGGTGCGAGCCTGATTGCCCCAAAGCGCGAGCAGGATGAGGACCTGACCGATACCGTGACGCAGGATTTCTGAGTGGGTGCAATGCACTCCGCGAACTGCCGCCATCCAGCGCTCCTCAGAGGGCATGTCGAAGCGCGGGTCTGCCGATCCCAGGGCGGCGCGCGCTGCCGCCTCGAAACGCGCGATGTCCGCGCTCGTCAGATTCCCCGCGAGCTGGAACCACGCATCATACGGAGACGTGATCCGCCAACACGAGCCAACCTTCTGCAACGGACTATCGAACTCACCAACGTACGGGTTCAGGGCGGCTATGATCGCCTCGTATGGCTGAGCGGCGATCTCCATGAGTAGAGCCTTGTCGCCTTCGGCGCTTTCGTCCCAGCCTCCCACCAGAAGCGCTGCCAGCAGCGCATGGTCCGGCGCCTCCGCCCATTTCGGGCGGCGTCTGGGCGCCGCGGGGATCAGCCGGCGCAGGACGGCGAGATTGCGGGCGCTGTCGCGAGCGAGAGCCTCGGCGCGCAGTCGGTCGATGCCGGCGGTGCTCAAGGCGTTGGCGATCCCCTCGCGCGACGGCCGGGCCAGCGAGCGCACTTCGCCACGAGTGACAGGCCGCTCATCGTATGCCTGCAGAACGAAGTGGCCGTGCTCCGCAAGACTCTGGGCTAGGCCAGGCTCGGGATCGGTCAGCAGCAGGATCAGAGGCGAGGTCGCATTGGCAACGGCCCTGGCCGCGTCGGCGGTAGTCACCACGAGGCAGCGAGCGCGATAGGTGGCCGCCCAGTCGTCGGGCAGCTCGCTGAGGGTCGCGTGGAAGAATGCCACTGCCTCGTCTGTGGAGGTGGCCTGGAGGGAGAAAACAGATGGCTTGCCGCGAAGCCAACGCAGGACTTCGGCGGCGTCCTGGTCGCGATCGGAGAGAACGAGGTCCGCCGTCAGAGGCCACTGGGTGGCAAGCGACCATTCTTTCCAGACGTCTTCCAACTCCCGCGTACCGGGCGGTCGCTTGCCCAGGCGAGTTGCCAGCCAGAGGCCGACTGCAGGCGTCTGCTCGATCCAATGTACGAGATCGTCGGCGTCGTAGACGCGGACGTCCTGCCACGGGCCTTCGTCCTTTCGGGCTGTGGCCCATTCGTCCTTCTTCGGCCAGTGGCGCAGAGTAACGAAGATGTAGGCGGCCCTGGTGGGATCCAGCGACCCCGGCGCCGCCGTTCGTTTGCGGTAGTCGCCGCTTGCCTTTTCGCCGATCTTGCTGCGCTGGGCACTAATTTCCCAGCCCGCGTCGCCCTGGGGCACATAAGTGCTACCGTTCTCGGTCGAGGTGCGCCCGTCCCAGCCCGCATGCCCGACCCCCTCATCAGATGGAAAACGGAGTTCGATTGCCGAGCCATGGGTCGCTCGGATCAGATGGGAAAGGAGCGTCGGAAGGCTCAGGGCGCCATCTGTGCGGTTTGCCCAACTCATGAGATCCTCGGCGCTGACCCATCGGACGGGCGCACCCCGGCCATCGGACTTGGCGATGATAGGAACGGCCGGACCAACAATCGCGCCGTTGGGTAGGAACCGGATGGTGGCACTTTCGAGGGCGCTCCGCATGGCTTGGACGTTGTTGGCAATGGGCGTGCGCTGTCCCCGCTCGAAGTCCGCTACGGTTGAGGTGGCCACGCCGGCGGCCTTCGCCAGATCCTGCTGCGACCATGCCAGGAGGGCCCTGGCCGCTCGCACCTTCCTGGGGGTGAAATCAGTCTTTGGGTCGTCTGCAGTCATAGTCATATAAAATATATGATGTCAGTCTATGATTCAACTCAATTTTATCCCTGCTATGTGTCATATGGCGCACGACCTAGGCTGGCGATGTATCGTACGCCTCGGCCAACAAGCATCGACCAAGATCAATCCGGATCGGGTCGGTGAAGCGTCTCAATGCAACATGTTAACCATGGAACCACGGTCTCATTAGCCAGCGGCCTTCTGCCAATGCGACGGAATCCCTCCGTCGCTGCGGTCGACGGATCGAGGGGGCCAGAACATGCTGCTTCTCGACCCTCGACGTCAACGGCTACCACGGGCGACCGACACGAAGAAGAGTCACCCGGCGAGCCACCCGAGCAAAGATCGCCCTCGCGTCAGAGTAGACTCACGAATGGCGCCTGCGGCTCCAGCCGCGCGAGCCCAAATCGAAAGGGCATGCCCGCCGACACGAAGGCTTCGTTGAATAACCTCAGCACGGCGGCGTTCTTCCCCTCCATCAGGGGATGGAACATCGGCGCCAGGATATAGGCGTCGATGCCCTTGGTCTTGGAGATCGCCTGGTAGGGCCGCTCGGTCTTCGCCTTTGTCGTACCGAACTCCAACACTCCCCGCTGCAGATCGTACATGACCATCGAGTAGAAAAACAACTCGGCGAGGGCGCCGAGCTTCTTGTTCCGGGCGTTCTTGAGCTCGAAGAGCACGAGCCTCTCGGTTGCGATGCCCCAAAGATCGATCGCGCTCCGCCCACCTGTGAAGATCGAAGCGCGCTTCGCCACCTCGCCCTGGAATACACCTACTGGGAGCTGGCGATGCACGCTCTTCAAGCCAAAGACTTTCTTGAGCGCCACGGAAGCAGGATGGTTCCCGGCAAGCGCCAGTTCGAGTTCATGTTCGCTTGCGCGGAGGTTCAGCCCCCCTGCGTGCCCGGTCCCGTCCTGTCCGCCACTTCGGGGTTGGGACTCGACGTTCAGCAAGAATCGAGGGCCGGCGTAGTCCGGCTGCGAGGGCACATCCGTCTGAAGTGACGGCCTCGCTTCGAACCACGCCCCGAATAGTTCGCTGAACCGCGCAACCCTGTAGCAGAAGCGGCGAAAATGGACCCCTTCCTGGTCCTGGTCATCCCATCGCAGGATGACCTTTCCAGCCCCAGCGACCTTGGCGGCCAGCGCCCATGTCTCGAAGGCAGCCGCGTCCCCCTGCATGTTCGCCGCCGCGAACCTCGCGCCCATGCTCAAGGTGACGTTGCCGTCGGATTCCTTGATGGCCAAGTTGGCCGACAGCTTGACCGAATCACCGAATTCACGACGGAGTCTGTCTTGCCAGTTCATTCCTCAAGCCTCCCAGAGCTCGCCATCATCGTGGCACACGACTCGCGGAAACAGATCAGCAAACCGCCCTGCGGCCTCTGAATGAATCGGCACCACCCGCCGAGGATCTATGGCGGCGACCAGTCTCTGCAGATCCGTGACACCTGCATGTCCAGAGGCGTGATGGACCAGCAAAGGGATCCCGTGACGCCGGCAGAACTCCACGCTCCCCTGCCCTGATCGCACGCTGAGATAGCCGTCCCACAGCGACCATATAGCATTCGCCCCGCCGAGGACGTTTGCCTTGACCAACTCTCGCTCCGTGGTCCCCCGCATGGTCATCACGAGTCTTCCTGTTCTGGCCGCGATCTCGTCCCAGTAGATTCGGCACGCCTTGACGGCCGATGTGCGAGCAAATGCCTTCCCACGAAGCACTTGCAGGCGCTGGTTGTGGGGCAAGAAGACTCGGAGTTTGTCGTGACCCGGCTGGGGAACGCCCTTGCTGCCGGTGGCGACCGCGATCGCCACCGTGTAGAGATCAACAACCAGCTCGCGGCCGGCGCGGACCGCAGCGCGGTAGAGGGTCACCAGGCGGTCGATGTTCTGAGCCGAGTAGTAGGCGAGCACGAGCCCGTCCGTTTCGCGCATGGTCTGAAGACAGGCGGATTCGACGTCAGACTCCGTGCCACCGGCGCGGACAGGGGCTTCGGCGGCGCGCACATGGGTGCCCTCCATCAAGAGCACGTCGATGCCAACAGGCGGGTCCGCAAGAAGCTGGCGAAAGAGCTTTGCCTTCCGGCCGCTGGCCCGGATGTCACCGCTGTAGAAGAGCCGCTTCCCGTCGGCCTCGACCAGCAGAGAGTAGGCGTCGAAGGCGCTGTGGTCGTTCAGGTACGGGGTAACTCGGAATGGTCCAAGCTGGAAAGCCTTGCGATGGACAAGAAAGCCCGCAGCAGGAATCGCGAAGCTTGCCCGGCTGAAGAACGCAGCCTCGCGAAGGATCCGATTCGCCGCCTCCCCAATGAAGATGGGCACTTTCGGCGACACCTGGTTCGCCAGCCCGTAGTGATCCAGGTGCGGGTGCGAAATGACCAAACCGAGCAACGATGGATCGCCGCCGGCTAGTCCTGCGATTGCCGGCAGCGGGACATGCTCGTCAGGCTGCGCAGAAAGGGGCCGTCCGAGATCGATCACCAGGCGCTTACCCTGCGCTTCGATTTCGACGCAGTTACCGCCTATCTCGCGACTACCTCTGTGGATTCGAACGCGCATGGTGTTGGTGGGTCGTGAGGGGACTCTACCACCGGGGGCTGACATGGTTCAGCTCCTCGGCCTTCCTGACGATATGGTACGACGCGACCATGACGCCCAGCCCGCTTGNNCTTGGCGATGATCGTCCGTACCGCCCGCTGGGTTCACCCGGATGTCTTCCACGCCCTTCCTGTCTGGTACCCCGAATCCGCGAGGGGGCAGCCGATATACGACGCCAAGTACAGGCGCCAGTACACGAACACAGACCGAGAGACCCACGCCACGACAAAGAAACGGGAGCCAAACATCAAGGCCGCCAAGGCGCTGATCGCTGCCCTTGGTGCGAAGAAGACGCCCAATTGGACCGTCTGCCACATCTGGGGCGTCGATGACCCCACCTTCCAGAAGTCGAATCGGATCGTGCGGGACCCCTGCTACTACTCGTGCGTCGGCAACATGGTGTGGCTCCCGACTCCCCTGAAGGCGTTCACAGACGCGATGCCCGAGATCAAAGCCATGCTCCGAACGTGCGCCTTCCACCTGTACGGATGGGCTTGCGAGCACGAGGATGTGGCGAACGAGGCACGGAAGGTTCGATCCGGCCCTCTCCCCACGCTCTATCCCAAGGAATGGCCCACGAGCCGCCGTCGGTGCCTGCCGCCCGGAACCGCTCCCTTCTCGGACCAGGTCAAGAAGGCTATCGAGAAGCGAAAGCGAGAGCTTCGAGAGAGGCTGGGCGATCGAACCCTGGCCAACTTCCCCCGCAATCAGATTCGCCGGGTCATGCGGTTCTGGAAGATCGAGGTTTGAAAAGACCAGCGCCAGCCGGACACCGGCCCGAAGCGAGGTATCTGCGGGCCCACGCCCGAGCGATTCCATGTCAGTGGGACGTGCGATCCTCGCCCGAGAGCCCACGGCAATGACCATTCTGAGGAGAGGCACGATATGAGAGAATTCCTTGTTCCTCATGGAGCTGACAAGTGACCCTTGACGTCTTCCTCTCTGCGTTCGATCCGTCGGACCTTCCTGGGGGCAGCATCGATCCGCTGGGTTTCGATCGCGGGTATAGTTTTCTGGCCGACAAGATTCTACCGGGCTTGACGAACGTCGCGGCCAGCCCGCGATACTTCAGCATGCTCTGCGCGGGCATCTTGCTCGCGGAAGTTGACGACTCGGAGTCACCACGCAAGGCCCGCGAGCAGCGTCGAGGCACCGTCCTTCGCTTCGAACGCTTGTGGGCCATGGCGAGTGTTCTTACCACCCGCGAGTCCGGTGCGGAGAACCTGGGTGTCCGCGGTATCACATACGTCAACGCGGAGATTGAGCGGCTGGAGCGAAATGGGCTCCAATCGACCGACGCCGATTACCAGCTTCTGTCTCGCCAGGCCCCGTATGGTGTGCTTGGGATCTACGGCGCGGTCGCTGAAGGGATGCGGCTGATCGATAGCGCAACCTATGGTCTGACCCCAGACTCCGGTCAGACCCTAGCCAAGGCATTTCTTGACGAGACTGCGACCCCTGCCGTCGTGCGTCGCGCCGCCAAAAGTGGCGACGTGAGCGTCAGGGCGCTGCGGGAATGGGGCCAGCGCGCTTGGATCGGTGGCCACCCGAAGGAAGCCGAAGGAGCGTGCCTTTCCGATGTGTTTCATCGCAATCCAGTGCGGTCACGGATGGCCAAGCTTCTCCGGCGCGCAAAAGGAAAGGGGGCGTCGGAGATAGAGCGACTCTCGGCCGCCGCTGAAAGCATCCAGGACGGCAGCAAGGACGTGGACCTACGAGATGCTCTCCGAGCGCTCCTCCATTTCGAGAAGTGCTACCAGCTCGCGCTCCTGGGCTTCGAGCGCCTGCTCTGGCTGGCAAGGACCGTTCCAGGGGGAATCGTAACCACTTCGCAGCAGGCTGCAGACCCTGTCCTCCAGCGCATCTCCGAGCAACTGCCAAAGGTGGTTCGGAAGTTCGTGGCGTCACTCGACAACACGTGCACAAACTACCTCGCCGCAGACAGCGACCGGCTTGCGGATGTTCGTGAGTTCTTGTCCCGTGCTGCCGTCGTGTCCAGCGAACCTGTCGCCATGACAGAGGTGCTCGTCACACGACACCGCGACGTCCAACACGGGAAGTTTGACCGCGGTCGACGGAAAATGCCGTGGATTGAGCCCAGCGGCGGCAGTCTCTCGCTGACCTCGAATCGAGTCGGGGGACTCGCCTTCGAGGTGACGGATACCGAAGGTATTCGACCGCATGCGTACCGCCTTGCTGCCGCCGACGCTTTTCTTGCCGCATCAGGATCGTCATGAGCAACGAAACAAAGGACAGCGGCCTTTCTCGACGAAAGCTTGTCGATCGCCTCCTGCCAAAACAAGACTCCGGCCCACTCATCGGGCTCCTCGGCACGACATACAAGCTCCAATCTGATTTCTTCGAGACAGATTTCTTGCCCACGCTCTTGGGCTTGGGTGCGTGGGACGACCGAAGCTGGACCAGCAGGGTCGCCATGGAAAAACGCCTGGCAGAGGTTGAGGCGGCGGCAATCCTCGTGGACGGCAAGCAGTACAGCGGACGCCCAAGATCGCTGCGCGTGAGTGTCCACCCCGTGACCCCCGACGGAGGAGGCAGGCTGCACGCCAAGATCCTCGTCCGAGTACACGCGAATGCCGTGAGGCTCCAGGTCGGGAGCGCCAACCTAACTGAACCGGGATATCGGCGGAACAGGGAGGTCGTTGCCGATCTCGTGGCATCGGAGAAGGCCCCGGGGCTTGCGGGAGTGATCACCATGGCTCTTGACCAGATGGAGGAGGGACTCGGCGCCTGGCCCGAATCCGCAGCTCTGGTGACTCGACAGGCCCGAGCCTTCCTGCAGAATTTGAAGCGGATACCCCAGGAGCCCAGCGAATGGTTCGCCTTGAGCGGGCCGGGACGCGCATTGTGGCAGACGTTCCTTGAACGGTGGCCCGTCGGTGAGTTTATCCAGTCGGTGACCATCGTGTCGCCTTTCTGGTCAGATGAAGACGGAGCGGACGCTCCCGTTGCGGCGTTCATGACCGCCTTGCGCGAGCGTGGTTTGGCTCCTGGTGGGCGACTGCGTCTCCTCTGCGACGCCCGGAAGGCTAACAACGACAATTTCCAGCCAGTGCTGCCGCCATCGTTCGCCACGTTCGACCCATCACCGTTCCAAATTCAAGCCCAGGCCGAAGCCGTCGACCCATGCATCCTCCCCGAAGAGTATGGTTCAGATGCAACCGGCCTCGCACGCGCTTTGCACGCCAAGGTCATCCTCCTTGAAGGACCAACGTCGTCGCTTGTCTACCTCGGTTCTGCGAATTTCACTCGTCGCGGGTGGGGCTTCATGCCAGGCAGAGACAGCTCGAACATCGAGGCGGGCGTCATGCTCCTCCGCAAAGGCGCTGGCAGAACGGAAATCGCCGCTCTCGTTCCCAGAACCGCCGGCGAACCCGTCATCCTCAAAGGAGCCGCGCTGAATGCTTTGGCCCTGCCGGAGGCAAAGGAGCCTACTCCTCTCTGGCCGGACTTTCTGGAGGATGTCCGATTGACACCCGATCCCACACACCCAGAGAAGGCGCAACTTGAAGTCGTGGTCACGCCGACTCGCATTGGTGGCGCATGGTCGATCCTGCTCGGTGGCGACGCCGGGGCCTGGGCCTGGGCCTAGGCG
>PMJO01000055.1 GCA_003158455.1 Myxococcales bacterium
GACATTCCTACTTGGGCCTGACAGAAAAATGTCTGATAGCGGAGATTACGTAAACTATATCCACCTACACCGTCAAACTATCGCAAAACTGTCCCTCTACCCAGAAGGTTTTTCCTCGCCACTTGCGAGCGCGGAGCTATATGAATAGCCGTCGACAGCAGGTGCTGCCCAAACCGGAGGCCACATGTTGAATTCTCTGTGTTCTGTCTTCGTGGAGGTCACCGTGCGGATCATTTTGGTCGTCAGCGTGGGTGCAACCGGGTGCAGCAGTGGCAGAGGACTTGGGATCGGAGCCACTGGAGGTGCGACCAGCTCCACCGCGGGCGCAAATGGTGCGGCTGGTGCTATGCCGCCTGAATGGATTTTTGTCCCGACGGGCAGTATGACTGTGGCAAGGTACGACCACACAGCGACCTTGTTGCCCAGCGGGAAAGTCCTCATCGCCGGCGGCGGCGATGAGCAGAGCAGTACTCTTGCGAGTGCGGAGCTGTACGACCAAACGAGTGGAACATTCACGCCCGCCGGCAGCATGACGGCCGCAAGGACAAGCCACACAGCGACCTTGTTGCCTAGCGGGAAGGTCCTCATCGCGGGCGGCGTCGGTAACGATTCGTTTGGTCTGACAAGCGCCGAGCTGTACGACCCAGGCGCCGGGACATTCACCACCACCGGCAGCATGAGCCTGGGAAGAGCATACCACACAGCAACATTGTTGGACGATGGGAAGGTTCTGATCACTGGCGGCGATGCCACTGCGCTCCTCGCAAGTGCGGAGCTATACGACCCAGCGACTGGGACATTCACGGCGACTGGCAACATGACCATGGCGACGTCTGGCCATACGGCGACTCTGTTGGGCAACGGGAAGGTGCTCATCGCCGGTGGGGACGGGAATGTGTTGACCGCTGGTGGAAGCGGCGTGGCCGCTGTCGCGAGTGCGGAGCTATACGACCCAGCGACTGGGACATTCACTGCCACGGGCACCATGACCGTGGCAAGGGAGTTCCACACGGCGACGTTGTTGAAAAACGGAAAGGTGCTTATCGCCGGAGGAGGAGCGTACGAAAATGCCACGGCAGAACTGTATGACCCAGCGGCCGGGGTCTTCACCGCCACCGGCCGTACAACCGTCGCACGGGAGTACCCGACAGCAACCCAGTTGGGCAACGGGAAGGTGCTCATCGCGGGCGGATGGAAGATGGGCAACCGCGCCCTCGCAAGTGCAGAGTTGTACGACCCAGACGCCGGAGCATTCGCGGGAACCGGCAACATGACGGTAGCAAGGTGGGATGGTCAAACCGCAACGTTGTTGCCCACGGGGATGGTGCTCATTGCTGGCGGATCGGATTCGAATCAGTATCCGCTTTCGAGTGCGGAGCTGTACAAATAGGTTAGCTGAAGCGGTCCAGCGAATTTTGGTACGTCCCTTCTCGCTGTCACCCCCCCTCCGTCCTGTCCCATTATTCGATCCGCTCCCGGACGGCGGTCTTCCGGTGATAGAAACTGAGCAGTCCGCCGAACCGTTCGCGACGAACGATGCGACCGGCCCCGGCCACGTCCTGCTGTTCACCCGTGGTGGCTGTAGAGTAGCCTGGGCCGTCTGAGCTGCACGCCCGAAAAATTCGAGCAGCTCAGAGAGAGCATGCGGCATGAAGGGCTCAAATCCGCGATCTTCGTGGCCGAAGCTCCCGGGAAGGAGAACGTGTTTCTCCTGCGGGCGGGGTTTCGTCGACTCGCGGCTGCCAGTGAGCTCGGCTGGGAGAGCATTCCGGCCTGCATCCTCCCCGAGGACACTCCCGACGTCGAAGAGCACTGGGTCCACGTCATCGAAAACTCAAGTCGTGAGGACCTGTCCACGTTTGAGCTCGCAAGCCTGGCCAGAAAAATGCGGGAGGAGTTTGCCATCGATGCTCGTGAATTTTCCCTGCGCGCCGGCTACTCGGAGATGCACATTCGCAAGCTGCTTCGTTGCATCGACAAACTGCCTGAGGAAATAATTGCGGTCTGGAAAAGGAGGGCTCCCCTGCCTCTGGACTATCTGGCGGAATGGTCAGCACTCCCGCCCGAGGAGGCCTTGGCGAAATTCAACCAGTACGTAGGGAAACGCCCCCAGCCTCCACAATGGATGTCACAGCCTAGCAAGCGACGCGGGAGCTACCGCTTGTTGATGGCCACCCGGGCGGGGCTGAAGAGGATGTCACGACTTTGGTCAGCCATCGAACAGCACTCAGAACTCGATCCGAAGACCAAGGAGCACTACCTGAAGATCGTCGGCTACTGCATGGGCAGCAGGGCTGATGTGCCGGGGATTTACAATCCGCGGTCACGACGGGGAACCCACCGGTCGCGGCCCGAGGTCGATGTCTGCCAACCCGCTACGCCTGACGAAGAGGAGCCGGGCGCGAATGGATCGGGAGGGCCATGACGCATGTGCCCTATCTTCAAGATTGTGTTTCGAGGATTTCGCCGGTCGTAGTGGCCATGGCCATCTGAGATCAGGTGAGCGTGCAACGGCGACCGCGAGGTCCCTCGTTGGCTACTTCGCGCAGAGGTGGGCTATCGCTCGGCTGGGGACCGACGGAGTGCTGGCTCTGTTGGGCGTGGCGGCGTTGACGATGGCCGTGGTGCCCGGCCCGTTGCTGACGCAGGGGCAGTAGGACAGAGGGCGGGGCAGAGTGGCTTTGCCCGGAGATTCGCGTCATGAGCCCAAATAGCGGGCAGCGATGGCGGGCAGGCGAGATCAAGAGGAACGAGTCGGTTTACACATCGCGCCTTCTGGCCGTAAAATACAGTTGTGTTGGTCGTCAAGCGCCTTTCTAGTTGGCTCGATCCTTTCCCCGATCTTTTTCTCGATTTCTTCCTTGAGCCGTTCGCGTGGCTCATCTGTCTCCTTGAACCGTTCGCGTTGCTGTTGGCTCCGTTGGAGATTCGAGGAATTCCTATTCTATTGCGGTGGCATCCGTGGCCAGGTTTGTTTGTCCTCATTCTTGGCGCAGCCAGCGTTGTGATGGTGGTGAAGCCTCCAGCTTCAAAAACGGCCAAAGCTTGCTGGGTTCTCCTGGCCATGTTCCTCATGTTCTTGGAAATCAGATCGCTAAAGCTAGCGGATGACGATTCTCAGGCAAAATTTGGAGCCCTGCTAACGCGATTTGACGAGACGCTGGCTACCATGACTGGAGGAGAGAGCTGGCCAGATCTAGAGTTGGAAGAATACCCGCTGGAAAAGCGTCCACCCTTGCATGTGCCTATATTGAGTGTTCGCGGACGTCATCCATTGAGGGGACTACAACTCAGAGTCATAGACTATCGGAAGGAACGAGAGGCTTACAGTCGGGCTTCACAACTTACGGTGTTCAATTATTGGACTAACCAATTCGCCACGATTGTTTCAATAGGTGACAGGCCCGGGAATTCTAGACTCTACCTGAACACGCCAACGGGCATAGACACTAGCCCGGATGGCGACAAGCGATACTTCATTGAGAGCCAAGCCATGAACGGAAACTGGCGAGAGGCTATTCAATACATAAGAATCGCTGGTAAATGGGAACACGCGATTAGGGTACGTGAGCTGAGTGACAGTAAAGGAAATGTGACCGGAAAAATTATCAAGATTGACATTTCTCGCGGTTTTCCGACGGTCGGCGGGAAAGTGGATTGGGAAGAGAATTCTTCTATGGAACCTCGTCCGGGGGATGACCGCAAAATGGACACGTTCCAGCCGGAACTCCCCGCCCGTTGAATAGATCATCGACGGTCACGCCAGCGAATCTAGCCACGCGAATGGCGACCCTTGCGGTGACGGCTCGACTACCTTTCAGGATCTTCGAGAGTGAGTTTTCTTTCATGGCGAGTTGCTTTGCCAACACCTCCAAACGCCAACATCTCCGGCGGAGATACCGGAGCGCTCGACGTCACGCGTGAAAGTCCTCNNTCCCACGCATCGAGCTTGCCTTTGGATGTCCCAGTGAAGATCTGTCTATCGGCCGTGCCATTGCATGCTCCTTTGAGGGTTCCATCCCTTGCTGATCCTGTTTCATTGTGCGCCTCGATGTCGTGCAGACGCGGGTCGGGAGGCCCCCCCGACGCTCCCAAGCCCCCATGGTGGATAGTCGGTTCAAGCGCC
>PMJO01000062.1 GCA_003158455.1 Myxococcales bacterium
ACGGCGGTGTACATGATCACGCGCAGGCCACCCAGGGCCGTGTAGATCCCGGTGGCCACGGCAAGACCGACGGAAACCACCCAGAAGAGTGGAATCTGGTGTCCGAACATGGACACGCTGTCTCGGCCCAGCAACACGGTGAAGACCACGTCCGCGGCATAGAGGGTCGCGGCGATCTTGGTGAGCACCAAGCTGGCGATGGTGAGGAAGCTCAGGATGGANNGCCTGAATTTCCCAGTGTGCCATGGCCATGCCCGACGCGAAGCCCGCGCCGGCCAAGCCCACGAGATGCTCGGAACCGATGTTGGAGGAGTAGATCGAGGAGCCGATCTGCAGCCATCCCGCCTGGCGTCCGGAAAGAAAATAGTCGGTGCCCGACTGGGCCTTCTTGCGCGTGGAGGCCCACACCACCACCACCATACCGAGAAGGAACAGAACGATTACAAGCCAGTCCAGGCCGTTGAACACCGAGCCCGTGTTCAGCGGCCGCATAGGCGGTGGGTTCATGTTGGGACTCCCATGAGGTTGGACACCGCCGTATCGTGGCGGCTCCTTCAGGATCACTACTTGTATGCAACCTCGTTCCAGCGCAGTTCGTTCTTGAACTCACGCAGCTTGGTGTCCTTGTCGATCAGCACGAACTCGATGTTCGCCATGGAGCAGTAGTCTTCGATGTGGCGGGCATCGACGGCCTGGCTGAAGGCGGTGTGGTGTGCGCCACCGGCGTAGATCCAGGCGCCGGCGCCCACCGCCAGATTGGGCTGGGGGATCCAGAGGGCCTGGGCCACGGGGAGCTTGGGCAGAGCGTGCGCGGGCTTCACCACGTCCACCGCGTTCACGATCATGCGGAAGCGATTCCCCATGTCGATGAGCGAGGCGTTGATGGCGGGACCGGAGGGTGTGTTGAACACCAGGCGGGCCGGATCGTCCTTGCCGCCGATGCCGAGGGGATGGGTTTCCAGACGGACAGGCTTGTCGGTCTCGGCGATGGTGGGGCAGACCTCGAGCATGTGGGCGCCCAGCACGCGCTGACCGGCGGGATCCATGTGATAAGTGTAGTCCTCCATGAAGGAGGTGCCGCCCTTCAGGCCGGCGGACATGACCTTGGTGGCCCGGACCAGGGCGGCGGTCTTCCAGTCGCCTTCGGCGCCGAAGCCGTAACCTTCCGCCATCAGGCGCTGCACGGCCAGGCCGGGCAGCTGAAGCAAACCGTGGAGGTCTTCGAAGGTGGTGGTGAAGGCCATGGCGCCCTTATCCTTCAGGAAGGCGCGCATGCCCACTTCGTAGCGGGCCTGGACCTTGATCTTGTCCCTGTTGGCCGAGGACACGATCTGGAATCGGGCCTCATACTCTTTCATGGTGGCGGCCACGTCTGCGTCGGAGACGGCGTTGATGCAGGCAACCAGGTCGCCCACGCCGTAGCCGTTGATCGCATACCCCAGCTTCATCTGGGCCTCGACCTTGTCCCCTTCGGTCACCGCCACTTCGCGCATGTTGTCGCCGAAGCGGACAACACGGCCACCCTGGGCATCAGCCCAAGCGCAAGCGGCACGGGCCCACACGCCCAGGTCTTCCTGGACGGCAGTTTCCTTCCAATGGCCGACTACCACCTTGCGCTGCTTGCGCATACGGGTACAGATGAAGCCGAACTCGCGGTCGCCGTGGGCGGCCTGGTTCAGGTTCATGTAGTCCATGTCGATCTCGCCCCACGGGATGTCGCGGCCGTATTGGGTGTGAAGGTGGACGAAGGGCTTGGTGAGGAGGCCAAAGCCGCGGATCCACATCTTCGCAGGGGAAAAGGTGTGGCACCAAAAGATGAGCCCCACGCACTTCCTGTCGGCGCTGGCGGCCTGGCAAAGATCGGTGATCTCGTCGGGGGTCTTCATGACGCCCTTGAAGACAACCGTGGCTGGCATCGCGGCAGAAGCACCGATGGCTGTGGCGATCTCTTTGGAGTTGACCGCCACCTGCTGGAGGGTCTTGGGACCGTAGAGGTGCTGACTGCCGGTGACGAACCAGATTTCCTGCTGTTTGAGGTCGATCATTGCATTCTCCTAGACCTAGCGCTGGCGGTCACGGAGCGCCAGCAACTCCTTCATGACGTTGAACGTGGATCCGTTCCACTTGGCGGTGTCGAAGCCGTCGTGGAGCTGGCGGCAAAGCCCACGTTCGCGGCGCCACTCACCATGCTTTCCGGGTTGTTATTTGGCGCCATGAAATTTTCTCCTTCTAGCCCAACCGCGTTCGCGCAACCGGAGTCGACACCTGCCCCGATTTCTAGCCGTCGGGCGGTAGCACGATGAAGACAAGCGCACCCAATGTCAACAGGGAGCGTAGGCCAAACTAGCCACATATTTCCATGCGTCATCAGCCATCCAAAATGGCCGATAGCACATCCTAGAAGAATCGTATTCCTCTACCCTAGGCCATCGGGCGAGCCACCCAGTTTCCCACCCGGGTTCCGAGCTAGCCCATACACAGAAAGCTACCACGCCGCGCCAGCGGCCATTTTATTAAATAGACCTGACTTTGCAGTCCGAGTGGGGGGGTATCTATGTGCACTGATGGATATGTTTGTTGCGTCAGAAGTATTTGCTTGGGCACAGGGAACAATTTGAACTAACTTAGGATGAGCTGGAAAACCTGAGCGGCGACACTGGTAATGTGAGAAGAGCGCTCGAAACGACTACGCGCAAGGGAGAGCCACAAATGAAAAAGCATCTGACGTCGGTCATGGCACTGGGTTTCGCAATCGCGATCACGGCCTGCTCGAATACGACAAACGAGTCGGGGAGCGGGGGGACGTCGGCCGCGACCGGCGGAGCGCAGAGCGGCGGGACGGTTGGCAGCGGCGGGGCGCAGAGCGGCGGCACAGTCGGTAGCAGCGGGGGGGCGCGTACAGGCGGAAGCTCCAGCAGCGGGGGAGTGGTGACCACAGGCGGAAAGAGTTCAAGCAGCGGGGGAGTGGTGGCCACAGGTGGCGGCGGGGGAGGGACATCGGCCTGCAACGTGACGGACAATGTGGCGCCATGCGGTGGCGATGTGACCGGAACCTGGACCGCCACGCCGTCGTGTTTGAAGTTGACTGGTCAGCCGGACATGTCGCTTTGGGGTCTTGGTTGCCAGGTAGCATCGATAACGGGGTCCCTCCAGGTGACCGGAACGTGGACCGCCGACTCCTCCACCGGGAAGTACACGGACAACACGACTACGTCCGGCAACGAGGTGATCAGTTTGCCGTCCGACTGCCATATGCTCTCGGGAACCAACGTCGAATGCTCACGCATAGGTGACGTCATCGCACCCTTCTTCGCCTCGATCAATTGCGTAGATGATACGAGCACCGGCGGATGCACCTGCGCAGCCACCATCCAGCAGGCTGGCTGGGCGGGAGTGATAAACCAAGACGCGGCGGCGAGCGGCAAATACAAGGCCTCGGGCAACACGGTCACGCTCGACAGCGAAGCGGCGTACTCGTACTGCGTGTCGGGAAGCAAGATGACCTGGACCCCGCAGAGCACGAACCCGACCATTACGGGCACAGTCGTGTTCCAGAAGGGACCCGCTGGCTCGGGTGGGACGACTGGCTCAGGCGGCGCCACTGGCTCTGGTGGTGTGACGGGTAGCGGCGGTGTGACTGGCAAAGGCGGCGTCACGGGCTCAGGTGGTGTGACGGGTGGCGGCGGCTCTTCTGCCGGTGGCCGCACTGGATCAGGCGGCGCCACGGGCTCTGGTGGCGCGGCAGGTGGCGGCGCGACGGGTTCTGGAGGAGGGGGTGGCTCGACGCCAGGCGGCGACGGCCCCTGCGACGTCTATGCGGCCGCCAGCCCAGCAACACCGTGTGTTGCAGCATACAGCATGGCTCGGGTGCTCTTGAAATCGTACACCGGGCCCCTCTACCAGGTCAGGGTAGGTGGCGACAAGAGTGGCACGGGCGGCACGCTCAAGGATATCATGGCCGTTGCCGGCTTCGCCGACTCGGCCGCCCATGAAGCGGCCTGCGGCACCTCGACCGGGAGCTGCACCGTCGCGACTCTGTATGACCAGTCCGGGAAGAAGAACGATCTCAAGGTAGCGCCCGCAGGCTGCTACAACGATGGAAGTGCGAACACACCGGACTATGAGTCAGACGCGAACAATCGCTCGACGACGGTCGGCGGTCACAAGATCTACGCGCTCAAGTCGAAAGCGCATGAGGGTTATCGGAACAACAAGACCACGGGCATGCCGACTGGCAACACGGATCAGGGGATCTATATGGTCAACGACGGTAAGTATTTCGGTACCGCGTGCTGCTATGACTTCGGCAATGTCGGGACGGACAACTGCAACGGCAGCGTCATGAATACCCTCTTCTTTGGAACTGGCTATTGGGCCAAAGGCGCCGGTAGCGGCCCATGGTACCTGGGCGACTTCGAGGGCGGCGTTTGGGGCTGTGGCTCCGCAGGATCGAACGTAACGTGCTCCGGTACCCCGTCCATGACCATGGATTTCCCCTTTGGCATCCTCAAGACCACCTCGGGGAAATACACCATCGAGAGCGCCAACGGACAGTCTGGCTCTCTTACAGTCAATTACGACGGTGCCTCTCCCAAAACGTGGGGCAATAAGGGGGGCATTGTCCTTGGCACCGGCGGTGACAACAGCAATCACTCGTATGGAACCTTCTTCGAAGGCGCGATTACATCCGGCCGGCCGTCGGATACGACCGACGCCGCCGTCTTGAAGAACGTCCAGGACGCAGGGTACGGGAAATAGGGCCCCATCGCGGAAGAGGTTCCGTCGCAACGGATAGCCGACAAGCTGGCGAAGCTCGACAACGCTGTCTTTCCTACCTTCGGCCACCCACGGTGATCTCCGTGACTGCTGGGCTGCCGTTCGCGGCGCGGATCTCGAAGCGCAGGTAGCGCGCGGGCGTCGGACCGAAGCTGGCGACCTTCATCCTGCCGTCGGCGGCCCAGGTTCCCGCCGTGGCCTCGCTGAAGTTGCTATCGTCGGTGCTGGTGAAAACCCGGTACGAGGTGACGTTGCCGTCCTTGCTGCTCTTCTCGATGTGGTAGCGCGGCACGCAGCCGAGCCAGCCTACGTCGGGCTGCACCTGCCCGAGATCCAGGGTGATCGACTGCGGCAGCGCGCCGGTGGGCTGCCACATGCTGACGTATTCCGTGTCGTTCTTGCCGTCGATCGCGGCATTCGCGTCTCCGCTGCTGGCCCTGGCCGACACCGGGGTGTACGGACGTTCGTTCTGCGGGCCCTGGGCGGGCAGTGGCGGACGCGCCAAGCTCGGACTCCAGGCCGCGCCCACGTCGCGCAGCAACCTCACCATCGCGGGATCCAGGATGCCATCGCGGTTGGGGGGGCAGTTCAGCACGAAATTGGTCCACTTGGGTTCCAGGTCTCCGAGGTGCCGGGTGACCACGTCGGCAACGGTCATGAAGCCACCAATGTCGGGCGCCCAGAACCAGTCGTTGCCGCCGGTGGCATTCACCTTCTGACCTTGCTGAGCCGGGTAGGCGTTGCCGGCCGGCGCCCATCCGCCCCTGGGCTCCTCGAAGCTGATGATGTCCACGTCCCAGGGATCGGCCAGATGCGCGTGATCGGTCAGCAGGCAGTTGGGTTGCAGCGATTTCACCAGGCCGCGGATCTCCTGGTACGCGACGGCGTTGTGGCCCATCTGCCAGGACCAGCCATCCATGACCAGAATGGGGATCGGACCGTAGTTGCTGAGCAATTCGGTGATCTGCGTCTTGATGTATGCCAGCTTGGCGGGCGTGAGCTGGCCGCTGCTGACGCCTGCGGTGGTGTCCCAGATCGAGTAGTAGAGCCCCGGTAGCAGGCCTCGGCTGCGAAAGGCCGCGACGTATTCGGCCACCACGTCGCCCTGCCCGCCACGCCAGGGGATGTGCCCCACGTTGAAGTCGCCGGCGCTGCTGTGCCACAGGGCGAAGCCATCGTGATGCCGGGTGGTGAGCACGCCGTATTTCATCTTGGCGGCCACCGCGGCATCGGCCCACTGGCCCGGATCCAGATTCGTGGGGTTGAACTGCTTGATGTCCAGGTTGGCCTGTGACCACTTGCCGGTGTAGGTGAGGATCCCGAAGTGGATGAACATGCCGAAGCGCAGGTCGACGAACTCGCGCTGCACCTGTTCCAAAGGCTTTGCTGGGGCGCGTCCGCCGCCACCGGCGGGCGGCTGCGCGCGGTGGGCACAGCCGTACAGGGCCAGGAGTCCGGCAAGCACGAACGACGAGACAACGCGATAAAGCATGTGGGCAACTCCTAGGAAAGAACCCTGGGATGTTTCTTTCGAACTCCCGCGATGAGCTCCTTCGGGCAAAGTCCGGCGGCACTCACGCGCTTTGCATGTGGGGCAGGCAGTGTATTCCTCGGTGCGTTCGAGGCCAACAGCAGAAGGGAAACGGGAAGGTCTTCGCGCGTGACTGCGCTATCATGGGAGGGTGGCGGAACGAATCCTGGGACGGGGAGCGGACAACCAGTAGCTCGGGAGCAAACGATGAAAACACGGCTTCTATCTTCAGTGTGCGCGGTGTTCGCGATCGCCGTCGTCGCGCCACTGCCAGCCGAGGCCGCCAAGGTCATCAGCGTGGGCACGCTCGACAAGGATTACATCGTCGTGCAGGTGTCCGACGGTGACGTTGCGCACGAGGCCCCTGGCGAGAAGGTCACACGCTACACGCCCGAGCTGAGCACGACCGCCGCGGTGGCGACGAGCAGCTGGACCATCAAGTCCTCGCAGGACGCCAGCTATGGCGCGACCGGCAAGAGCCCCACCGCGTGCTCGCGCAAGAAGAAGCTGAGCGGCCACTCCCAGGGCGCCTGGGTGTCGAGCGACTACGCGTACGAGTATACCTACCAGCATTGGATCTATCTCAGGTTGCCGAGCTCCCTGCAGCAGGGCATGGCATACACGCTCGACATCGCCGCGGCGACCAACGTCGACGTCACCTCGCAAGCCTTCACGTTCGACATCTACAACAGCCGCTCCGAGGCGGTGCACGTGAACCTCGTCGGCTATGCGCCAGACGCGCCCCACAAGGCGGCTGACCTCTATTTCTGGATGGGCGACGGCGGCGCGCGCGACTACCAGGCCTTCGTCGGCAACAAAGTCTACCTCTACGACGTCGCGAGCAAGCAGCCTAGCGAGGTCGGGCAGGTCGCCCTGTGGAAGGCCAGCGGCTCCGACGTGGGCGGCTACAACCTCACGCGTTCGTCGGTGTGGACGGTGGATTTCTCGTCCTTCACCACGCCGGGGACCTACCGGGTGGTGGTCGACGGCGTCGGATGCAGCCAGGACTTCCAGATCGCGGCTCCGATCTATGCCGATCCCTTCAAGATCTCGGTGCGCGGGTTCTTCTATATGCGCCTCGGACAGGACAACGCCGCCAAGCTTTCGCCGCCACCGCGCACGCCGCTCTACATCCCGAACAAGGATCCCGCGGACACCAAGGTCTACATCACAACCATGCAACCCACGGATGCCCAGTGGAGTTCGTTTTCCCCGAGCGACGTCTGGGACCACCCGGACAACTGGGCCCCGTTCCGCAAGACGGGCAACCCGACCAACGACGACGGGTGGGGCGGCCACGCCGACGCCGCCGACAAGGATCGGCACCTCGGTCACATCTCGATCGTCTACGACATGCTGCTGCCCTACATCCTGAGCAAAGGCGCCATCAACGACGACGATGCCGGGATCGCCGAGAGCGGCAACGGCATCCCCGACATTCTCGATGAGGCCCGCTACGAGGTGGATTTCTGGTTGCGCGTGCGCGACGGAAAGGAGTTCGGCTACGGCATCACCAACCCCAACTCGAAGGACGAGTTCTTCCAGGCCGGTACCAATGCCATGGCGGCCTGGGCGAGCGCGGCCAACGCCGCCATGCTGGCCGATGCCTTCCGTATCGCGGGCAACACGGCACTGGCCGATCAGTACAAGGCCTCCGCCATCGAAGCCTACGGCGTCGCTGGCGCCAATGCCGACCCGATGCTGGACAAGACCATGGACGCCGGTGGGGCGACGTTCCGCGGGCGCGACCTCAAGATGACGGCCGCCGCGTACCTGTACAACGTCACCGGCGACCAGACCTACGAGGCGGTCGTGCAAAGTGAAAGCGCCTGCACCACCGCCACCGCCGAGATTCTGAACAGCAAGATGAACCAGCTCTGGGCCACCGCCGGCTACCTGATGACGCCGCAAACGGTTCACTTCCAGTCGCTGTGGGACAACATGAAGGCGTCGGTCATCAGCCAGGCCAAGAAGGTCGAGACCAGCAACATGGACACCCGGCCGTCACGGCGCTCGACCAATGAGAACGACGGATACTTCCGCACCATCCAGAACGTCCACCACAGCCTAGTCGCGCACGCCGTGACCACCGACGCGACCGAGAAGGCGCTCTTCCGCAAGGCACTCGCGCTTGAGGCCGACTGGGGCCTGGGACGGAATCCAGCCAACCTCATCGAGATGGGCACGTCCACCACGCCGCTCGAATCGAAACGGGGCGTGAAATACATGTACACGGCTGGAGTCGACGACGGCGTGCCGGGCACCACGCCCGGCCAGACGCCCTACTGCAACCTTGATGACTGGGACACGAGCATGACCATGGGCTCGCCGTCCAAGCTGTACACCGGTGGCTATCCCGCGGACTTCAAAAACACCTGGCCGATCGGCGAGGGATGCTTCGAAACGCCATGGGTTTGGGCACACAGCGAGTTCACGCCCCAGCAGACCATGCGCGGCAAGACCGCACTCTATGGCTACCTCTACAGCCTCGGCAAGAACTCCACGCCCAGCGGCACGGGTGGAGCGAGCGGGAGCGGCGGCGCGACCGGCAACGGCGGCAACAGCGGCGGCGGCGGCGGCGCAACTGGCGCTGGTGGTACCGTGACCGGAAAAGGCGGCAGCGGCGGCCCCACCGGCAGGGGCGGCTCGCCCGGGAGTGGTGGGCGGACGCCCAGCAGCGGCGGAATTGCGGATACCGCCGGCAGCGTGGCCGGGACCGGTGGCGCCGGCCCAGGCGGGATGGGCGGCACGACCGTGCCATCCACGTTCAAGGGGGATAGCCCGGCCAAGGGTTGCTCGTGCTCCATGGGCGCGGGCCAGCGTGGCTCCGACCGTGGTTACTGGTCAGTCTGGCTGCTCCTGGCCCTCGGAATCGGCTGGCGATCGAGGCTACGGCGGGTGCCCAGAATCAGGCCACAGAGTGGCGAGGCGACCACGAGCGCGGCGACATTCTTGCCGAACTGTTGAATGTCTCTGCACGTGCCCTGCGATCGCGACCGCGCTTACCGCGGCAAGAGTCCCGAGCCAGAGACGAACAACATGAACACGGGCGAAGGCGCCACAGGGTGTTTTGAATGAGGCGGTTAGTTCTTCCTTTGGCCTGCGCGGCTGGGGCAATCTTGTTCACGGGCTGCTCCTCAGGCAAGAAAGGGGACATCGGTCACCAGGTCGCTGATGCAGCCGCTGGTACGTGGACAGACCCCGCCACAAGTCTGATGTGGCAGGACCCGCTGTTCACTGGTTGACGGAAGTGACGCGAACTTTTCTGACCCATTCCGATGGGTTGGATGCGGCTTATGTAGGAAACAACTCTGTCTTCTTGGAGGAATGCGATGAGATCAGCAGGCATCTGCAGGAAGCTTCTACTTGGTGCGATCTTTGGATTTGCCGCTTGGGGCTGCAGCAGTTCTCGCGGAGGTGGCGGCGCTTCTGGGGGAAGCACGAACCCGCCTGCAGGCTCTGGCGGGTCGGCCTCAGGCGGAAGCGGCGGTGGTCCGACCGCCTCCGGAGGCGCCATCACAACAATACCGTCAGGCGGGGCGACCGAACGTGGCGGAGCGCCCGGTACAGGCGGCACCAGCGGCGCGCAGGGAACGGGCGGTATATCCAGCCGAACCGGTGGTAGCGCAGCCGGTGGGGCGAGCAGCAGCGGCGGCAGCGGAAAGGGGGGCGCAAGCGCCGGGACCGGCGGAGGCAGAGCCGGTGGCGCGGGCGCTGGCGGCGCGGGAACGGGCGGTTCGACGGCCGATGCAGCAATCACGGAAGGCGGCGTGAGCGGCGGAGACTGCACGGTCGGGCAGTGGCCGGCCGCCGATCCATCGGCCGCCGGACCATTCGCTACCGTTATCGAAAACCCCATCGGCCCGACAGCGGGCGTGGGTGTCGACGGTGGCACCCCGCCGCAATTCACCCTGTTCCGACCCAAGGACCTGGCGCAGGGCGGGCTTTGCCATCCGCTGATCACCTGGGGCAACGGCACGGGCTCCACTCCGACCATGTACAAAGTTCTCCTCAATAACCTGGCCTCGCATGGGTTCGTCGTGATTGGATCGAACAGCCTGAACGTCGCCCAAGGGAATCCGGCACCGATGATAGTGGGCGTGACCTGGGTGCTACAACAGAACGACGACCCGACGAGCGAGCTGTACCACCGCATCGACACGACTCACATCGGCGCGACCGGACATTCGCAGGGTGCCATGGCCACCAGCCAGGCATCCACGGACAGTCACATCACGACCAGTGTGCCGATTTGTGGAGCAATGACTGAGAGAAACCTGCACGGACCGGCCATGTTCTTCTGCGGCGGACAAGACACGCTCGTGGGATGCAGCGGTGCACAGAACGCACTCACCGCCGTCACCACCCTGCCGGCCATGTTTGCAGAGTACGTTAGCGCCGATCACGGCAGTTGGATGACCTTCATGGGCAACAAGCCCAGCGTCGTCGAGACCGCAATCACCGCCTGGATGCGCGTGCATCTCATGGGCGATACCGCTCTGAGACCGTGGTTCTACGGGGCGTCGTGCAAGCTCTGCACGGACAGCGCCTGGATAATCACCCAGAAGAATATGGACCAGTAGAATCGATCCCAAGCGCATCTACACCGCCGGCGTGTCCAACGGCGACGTCGCATGGGATATGTTCCAGCGACAACCGATGCCACAATAGAAATCCCGACCTGGATGGACGGCGGAAAGACGCGGCGCCAGAGGCGAATCGGGCGACCGAAGGTCAGGGCTTCAGGCGAGAAAGCGCCGGGAAAGAAGTGACCGGAAGCACTACGCGCAGCGGGGGACGTTCGCCACCATTGCGCATGCGCGCAACCCACTCGATTGCCGCTCCAGACCCGGGTGGCATGATCACGGTCGCCTTCAGGCGCCCCTCGCGCACCAGGCGCTGGCCGAAGTCCTCCGCCCCGTCGCAACCGAGGATCGGGGCGCCACCGACGGGCCAGTCGCGTTGAGACTCGACGTCGCGCAATGCCTGGCGTACCCCGAGGGCCATCTCATCGTTCTGTGCCACGAATGCATCGGGCAAAGCCTCCTTGCCGGTCAAGGCGCCGGCCCATGCCTCGACCGCACGGCGCGCCCCCTCGCTGGTCCAGTCGGCGTTGATCTCGGTGATCTGGAAGCCGCCGTCCAATCCCTCCTTCAAACCTTCCAGCCGCAGCCGTGCGTCGATGTTGCTGAGTTGGCCGGTCACACACAACACGCGTCCCTTGCCACCCAAGATTGCGCGGATCTGCTGGGCCTGCACGTGTCCAATCTCGCTATGGTTGCTCGTGGCAGCAAAGATGGCTCGGTTCGGGTACTTCTCGCGAACCTCGTCGATGAACGAGCCTTCGTTCAACAGCGCCCATTCCAAACCCGCTTGGGCGGCTTCGTGGGCAACCGGCAACAAGTCGACATCGCGCACGCCGCTGACCAAAATCGCAACCATCTTGGTTTCTGCGGCGCTCCTAATGGCTTCGCGAATCTGGGAAACTTGCAAGGTTGAATCGAACGGCACGGCCTGCACCAGAAGGGTGAATCCGTGGCGTTTTGCCTCCCGCTGAGCGACCGATTTCAGTTGCTTCTGATATGCGTTGTCCGCACTACGGAGAAATAGCCCAATTACATCTGCCATGGCTTCATCTTTGCGTTCGATCGAAGTCGCTACTTCGAGATCGGAAGAATCGCCGTTGCCATTGAGCGTGGCAAGAGCAAAACACTCAGCTGACGCATGGTTTCCGAAAGCTGGTCGCATAGATTTTTACGCAAATTCGCGAGGATGAACAGCTTGCAAATACGAGTTTGACTGGTCTGCATACATTGTTCACATCTTAGTGCCCCGCGCTCACACCCTCCTGAATGGCGTGAATAGGCGCTTTCCTGGCCGCAATCGCAAACCAAGCGACAAAGGCGTAGCAGAGGAGCGGTACTATGAACGCCACGGACTTGGATCCGGTGGCTTCCGCGACCAGGCCATAGATGGGCGGCAGCACGCCTCCGCCGAAGATTGCCATACACATCAGTCCTGAGGTCGCCGAGGCGGGCGCAGTGGAGCGTTCGAGGGTCAGGGTGAAGATGGTCGGGAACTGGATGGAGTTGAACAGGCCGATCAGAAGGGCGGCTGCCGCCGGAATGAAGCCGCTGGTAACGGGCGTCGGATGTCCGAAGAGATTGACAGTCGGGCCAAGAACGTGAGCCGTCGAGCTGGTGGTGGCTATGACGGTCGCGCACAGGAGCGTGGCGCCCGCTCCCACGAAGGCGAGCATGTTGGTCGCCTTGAAGTATCTGAGTAGGAAAGAGCCGCCAAACCGGCCGAACATGGCGAAGAGCATGAAGAAGGGCGCGATCTTCCCGGCGATCTGGGAGGGCACGTTCAGGATGTGCTCCTGTTCCAGGAAAAAGAGCAGGCCGGAGCACACGGTCAATTCGGCGCCAACGCCGAGAAAAATGGCCAACGAACCTAGGTTCGCCCATTTGGAGGTCAAGGCCTTGAAGGGAGAGGGCGCGTGCTGCGCGATGCGCGGGGCGTGGGTGGTGATCATGTTGCGGGCCAGAAACACGGCCAGGGTAAAAACGGCCAGCACGGCGGCGATGTCAAGATACACATTGGTCACGAAGGTCAATCCCTGGGCTTTGAGTACGTCGGTGATCACCACGTTTTTCTGGAACAGCTCGCCTTTCAGGAGAAGGCTTGCACCGAACATACCGCCCGAGAACGCGCCAAGGGAGTTGAATGCCTGCGAGAGGTTCAGACGGAAGTGGGATTTCTTCATGTCGCCCATGGAAGCGATAAGCGGATTGGCGGCGACCTGCAGCAAGGTCACGCCCGAGGCTGCCACGAACAGGCCGATGAGCACGGTGGCGAAGGCGTTGAAGTAGAGCGTTGACCAGGCGATCAAGCACCCGGCCACGATGCTCAGCAGTCCGGCGACGATTGACCTGGCATAACCGAACCTGGACAACGCCCATGACGAAGGGAGCGACATGACGAAGTAGGCGAGAAAGAACGCGAACTGACTGAGCATCGCCTCGAACAAGTTGAGGTGATAAATCAGCTTCATGCTCTTGATCAGCGGGTCGACGAGATTGGTGACGAATGCCCAGATGAAGAACAGCGCGGTGACGTACACGACCGACAGCATGAGACCGTTCTTGCCGGACCTATCGGAGTTTTGGATGGCTTGAGACAATACGGGCATACGCCCTCCTTCACTGGTGAGGTTTTCGTCGACGGTGATTGAATGGATCAGACTGGAAGTGAATGGCTACGGTACCTGTTTCACAAAGGCCATGGCATCAAAATCGTCTGTGCGCAGACCCCGTGCCAACAGATTTTCCGCGTGCTCAGATCGCAGCCCGGACAAACTTGATATAGTCAGCGCGTAGCGGCATGAAGGTTTCCAATTCGACGATCCCCGCGGTCCTCGTCAAGCGCCTGCTCCTGGTCCTGATCCCATTGGCCGTCCTGGTGGCGTTCTGGCCCACGCTGCCCGCCGATTTCATCAATTGGGACGACGACGCCAACTTCCTCAACAATCCCCATTTCCGCGGCCTGGACTGGCGGAACCTGCGCTGGATGTTCACCACCCTCCACATGAGCAACTACCAGCCCCTGAGCTGGCTTACCTCCTGCCTCGGCTACTCGCTCTGGGGCATGCACCCCTTCGGCTATCACGCCACCAGCCTTGCCTTCCACATCCTCAACGCCGTCCTCTTCTACCTTCTGGCCGCGCGCCTGCTGCGCCTGGCCGCACCCGCCGACGACGCGGCCCTGCCCATCGCGTGCGGAGTTTGCCGGCTTGGCCGGCAGCGCAGCATCGCGGGAGGGTTTGGCGAGGCCGAGCGCGAGGGCGCGAGCGAAGCGAGNNTCCCCGAAGGGGAAAGCGAGGGGGTGGCAGGGCGGGCGGCAGGTGCCGAGTGCAAAGCTAACCCTCCCGGGGTTCCCATCTCGATCGCCGCGGCCTTCGCCGCGCTCTTCTTCGCTTTGCACCCCTTGCGCGTGGAGTCCGTGGCCTGGCTGAGTGGCCAGCACGACCTGCAGGCCGGCGCGTTCTATCTGCTGGCCATCCTCTGCCACCTGCGGGCGTGCGCCGACGAGGCGCGGCGGCGGCGCTGGCTTCTGGGCTGCACCGCGCTCTTCGCGGCCGCGATGCTCTCCAAGGTCAACGGCATCACCCTCCCCATCGCCCTGCTGCTGCTGGACTTCTATCCACTGCGCCGGCTTCCCAAGTATCCCAGTCAGTGGCTAGAGCCGCAGCACCGGCGGGTCTGGTTGGAGAAGCTCCCGTTGCTGGCCGTGGCCGTGGCGGTTGGATTGGTCAGCTTGGTGGCGCGGCATCAGACCGCGGTGCTCCAGCCGTTACGCCTGGGCTTCCGAATCCAGCAGGCCTTCTACGGCCTGGCATTCTACCTTGGCAAGACGGTGGCCCCGGCAGAGCTCATGCCCTTCTATCCGGTCCCGCTGGACCTCCGGCTCCCGCCGGCGGCCGTCGCTACCAGTGCCGGGCTCGTGCTGGCGCTGACCGTCGTGCTGCTGCACCGGCGGCGACGCTGGCCCGGTGGCGTGGTCGCGTGGGCCTACTACATCGTCACGCTGCTGCCCGTGTTGGGACTGATCTCGTTCAGCACCCTGCTCATGGCCGACCGCTACACCTATCTGCCCTGCATGGCCTGGGCCGTGCTGGGCGGAGCCGCGGTCCTGGCCGGGCTGCGCCGGTTGGGGACGCGAGGCCGCCATCTGCTGGCCGCGGGGCTGACCGCGGTCCTGCTCTTGCTCGCCGGCCTGAGCTGGCGCCAGTCGAAGTTGTGGCACGACTCCGAGACCTTGTTCCGCTACGTCCTGGCGCTCAAGTCGGACATCCCGGAGGTCCACAACGATCTGGGCTTTGTCCTGGTGAACCAGCGCCGGACGGACGAGGGGATGGAGGAGTATCGCAAGGCCCTGGCCATCAAGCCGGATTTCACGAGGGCCATGAACAACCTCGGCCTGGCTTTGATCGGCCAGGGCCGCTACGCGGAGGCCATTGAGCAATACCGAAACGCATTGGACCTGGAGCCGGATTACGCCTTCGGGCACAACAACCTCGGCCTGGCTCTGATGTATCTCGGCCGGACCGCCGAGGCCATCCCTCACTTCCAGAAGGCCGTGGACCTGGCTCCAGAATACGTCGTGGCCTACGTCAACCTGGGAGGAGCCCTGCTCATGATGGGCCGGGGGGACGAAGCCATCGCGCAGTACCAGAAAGCTCTGGAGCTGCGGCCGGACTACGCGGCCGCGGCGGCCATGCTGCGCATCGCCCAGGCGCTCCGGTCGCGCTGAGCACGACCGCGGGCCACTTCTGCTCCAGATTCTTGGACTCAAGGGTCCACAGTTCGCGTTGCTGCACAAACCGCGGGGCTCCGCGTAGACGGACAGCTTCTACCCGTCTGCACGGGTGTCGTTCTGTGGTCGCCCAGGGCCGAGTCCCGTCTACGGTAGGTTCGCCGACTTGTATTCCCAACCGCTGGCGCTACAGTACTTGCAGCTTGAGCCAACGAGAAGGGCCTTGCCCGTAGCTGTTTCGTCACCCTTCAGCTGCCAGTTCAGCCAGGCNNAGGATCTTGAACGGCGTGTGGATCTTCTTGTACAAAGTCTGGTCCGCACTGAACAGCCCGCTGCTGGTGATCCCGACGGCCGTCAGGCGAGAGTCGCCGGAGGCGTTCTCGGACATCAAGCCGCCGCACGAAAACCCATCGGAGGCGATCTTCGTCGTATCGAGGCTCTGGTAGTACGCGCTGCAGGACTTGCCGTTCTCGGCGATGGCCCAGGTGATGTACGCGAGCAAGGCCGTGGCATCCCCGCTGGTGCTGCCTGAGGCGGTGCCGCCCGGCGTGCCGTCTGCGACAATGAAGTATCCGTGGGAGGCGATCTCTCCCATGGCCGCCTTGTTCGAGTTTCCGTCCTGAGAGCAGCCACCCTCTCCCCAGACAAAAATCGGGTACTTCTCGGTGCCCCCTAGGTCCGTAGGCCGGTAGATGGTGCCCTTGTTGATCCCCGAGTCGGAATTCGTCTCGACGGTTACTTTGTGCGAACCGCTACCCGATGCAGTGCCCGCGGCCTTTGATGCGGTACAGGTTCCGGTGCTACCGGTGCTGCCGGCACTGGCCCCACCAGTGCCGCTGGCACCACCACCGGACGCGCCGCCGGCGGCGCGTCCGCCAGCTCCCGTCGCCCCCCCCGTCCTTGCTCCTCCGGGCGCACCCGTGAGCCCGCCGGTATTGCCGCCGCCAGTACTGACCGCGCCACCGGACGTGGCCACTCCACCGGTAGCCGGTGTCGACTGTCCGCCCGTGCCAGCACCACCCGTTGCCTGTACGCCGCCGGTGGCCCTGCCGCCGGACGCTGTGGTTCCGCCGTTGCCGGAACGAGTCGTCCCGCCCGAAGCAACACCTCCGGAGCTGATGATGCCCCCGCTCGGAACAACACCTCCGGTGCTGGTAATGCCGCCCGAGCTAACGACGCCGCCGGTGTCGCCACCCGAAGCCGTGCCGCCAGAGCCACCTGGACCGCTCGTCGTTCCGCCGACAACGGTGCCTCCACCACCCGAATTTCCACAGCCCGCAATAGCGATGCTCAGAATACCGGCGACCAATATCCTCGTTGACAGATGCTCATTTCTCATCGGCGCACTCCTTTGCACAGATCGCTATGTTGTGCCTGAATGATCTTCGGCAGTCACTCCAGGGACGAGCCCCGCCTACGGTAGGTTCTTCGACTTCACTTCCCAGGTACTGTCGGTGCAGTACTTGCAGCTTGAGCCAACGAGAGCGCCCTTGCCCGTCGCTGTTTNNAGTTCAGCCAGGCCAGATTGACCGAGTTGAAGTCCCCCTTGCCATTGCTCAAATCCCCTCCGTGGCCGGCACCAGCCTTGCTGAGCAATATGATCGGAATACCAAGGGCGCTGATCTGATCGTAATCTCTCTCGCCGTTCGTGTACGCGATGTCGCCGGAGCCACCGAGAAGGATCTTGATCGGCGTGTGGATCGACTTGTAGAAACTCGCAACCGCACTGGTCATCCCGCTGCTGCTGATCCCAACGGCCGTCATCCGGGAATCGGCAGCCGTACCGTAGGACATCAGTCCACCGCACGAGAACCCATCGGAGGCGATCTTCGTCGTGTCGAGGCTTTGGTAGTACGCGCTGCAGGACTTGCCGTTTTCGGCGATGGCCCAGTCGATGTACCCGACCATGACCTTACCCATGCCCACAACGTCTGTTGACATAGAGATGGTGCCGCAATTGCCTGCGCTGCCTGTCGGGCCGTCTGCGACGACGAAGTATCCGTGGGAGGCNNAGATGGTGCCACAGCTGACCCCTGGGTCGGAGTTTGACTCGACGGTCACCTTGTGCGGCCCGCTGCCTGATACAGTCACCCCCGCGGCCTTTGATGCGGTGCAGGTCCCGGTGCTGCCGGTGCTGCCGGCACTCGCCCCACCGCTGCTAGTGGTTCCACCCGTTCCACTGCCGCCACCAGCCGCCCCGCCAGTGGCGCGGCCGCCGACTACCGTGCTTCCCCCGGTCCTCGCTCCTCCGCCCGTAAGCCCGCCGGTATTGCCGCCGCCAGTGCTGACCGTGCCACCGGACGTGGCCACTCCACCGGTGGCCGGCGTCGACTGTCCGCCCGTGCCAACGCCCCCAGTTGCCTGTACGCCGCCGGTGCCCTTGCCGCCGGACGCTGTGGTTCCGCCGTTGCCGGTCGTGCCCCCCGTGACGATTTGCCCCGTGCTTCCGCCGCGGGCCGTGGTCCCGCCCGAAGCAACGCCTCCGGAGCTGGTGATGCCCCCGCTCGAAGCAATGCCTCCGGAGCTGGTGATCCCGCCAGAGCCAACGACGCCGCCGGTGTCGCCACCCGAGGCCGTGCCGCCAGAGCC
>PMJO01000271.1 GCA_003158455.1 Myxococcales bacterium
GAACGGCTGCCCGCCGCCCAAGGACACCGACGGCGACGGCATCCCAGACAACATTGACAAGTGCCCCAACGAGCCGGAAACCTTCAATGGCTACCAGGATGAGGATGGCTGTCCGGATGAAGTGCCTGCCGCCCTGAAGAAGTTCACCGGCGTGATCGAAGGGATCACCTTCAAGACCAATTCTGCCAACATAACCAAGAAGTCGTACGACGTGCTCGACCAGGCCGTCAAAGTACTCAGTGACTACCCAGACACCAGAATTGAGATCAGCGGTCACACCGACAACGTCGGCAAGGATGAGTACAATAAGGAGCTGTCACAAAAGCGCGCCGATGCGGTCAAGGACTACTTCGTCAAGAGGGGCATCAAGGCCGAGCGCCTGACCGCGATCGGCTTTGGCATGGAGAAGCCCATTGCCGACAACAAGACCTCGGCAGGCAAGGCGAAGAACCGCCGAACGGAATTCCAGCTCCTGACTGGAAAGTAGCTAGCGCTTTTCGGGCCGGCCGAAAGGCCGGCCCGCGGGTCGCGGGTGGCGGCTCGCGAGAGCGAGGGCGTGAGCGAGTTCGTGTGGGGTACGCGGGAGGGCGGAGAGTGTGTGCAACCGGGAAGATGGGTGACGTTTCAGACCGGGCACATAGGTAACACTTTCTCTGGATGTCGCGCGCGCCGCTCACGCAAGCCGCCCACGCAGGCCGCTTCCCGCTGGACGCTCACGCTACCGCGACCGCTCACGCTGGCCGGCCTGGGCTGGCCAGCAAGGCTGCGGCTCCAGACTACTTGGCCAGCGCGTTGACGGCAACCGTCAGCCGCGATACCGACCGTGAGCTAGTCTGTTTCTTGATCACGCCCCGTCGGCCCAGCCGACTGATGAGCGAGGTTGCTGACTTCAGCAGCACAGCAGCCCGCTGCGGATCCTTGGCCGCCACCGCGGCTCGCAGGTTCTTCACTGCCGTGCGCATCGCCGCCTTCTGGGCCGAATTGCGCGCCTGGCGACGGATGCGCTGTCGGTTCTTCTTCTGCGCTGACTTTATATTGGCCATTTGGAAGGGGTCGCATTCTGCGGAGCTACCCGGCCGCTGTCAAGCAACACAGCGTTGGGGGATCCGACTGCGCGCAGCTACTTGTCGAGGTCCTCGCCGGCAGGGGCAGGGGCAGGCGTGCCCGGGGACGGCACGGCGATGTTCTGCTGCGCAGCGCGCCGGTCGCCAGGCTTGAAAACCTCTTTGCCCGTGATGCGGTCGACTACGTTGTCGTTCTCGTCGCGGTCTGATTCCTTGCCCCCAACCACGTTGTCGATCATGGATCCCTTGGGCTGGGCAGCGTCGAGCGCCTTGCGCGCAGACGCCATGCGTTGTTCGACGCTGTTGTCGTACAAAACCAGGCAGTACACGTCATAGAACTCAGAACGGTCCACCAGCTTGAGCCCGTCGCCCGTGCTCGAGCGCCAGAGCAGGTGATCCAGCTTCTTCTCCTTAACCCCGAGATAGCTCTGGTTGACGTAGACCTCTTGCGCCTTGCCGAACTTCGTTTGCATGGCGGTGCCGAAGTCCTTGAAATTCTTGCCCTGCAGCATCTCCTTGTCAAAAGCAATGAACATCTTGTACAGGCTGTCGTGGTCGAAGAAGAAGTAGCGGGTGGATTTCTCCTCTTTGGAGAAGAGCATGGTCTGGCCCTGGCCCTGCACGATCTCCTGGTCGATGATCGACACGTCCCATGCGCCCTTCTGACCGTCGAACTTGACCACGTTCTTCTTGATCACGGCCATCTCGTCGCGCATCGCCTTGCGGAACCTGTCATTCCGGGCCGGGTCAGCGGCCGTCTTTGCGATCCTGTCCTTGTACGACGCCTCGATGCGTGCGTTGATCTTGTCGATGACCTGCTGCATGGTCATCGCCCACTTGTACTCGCCTCTGATCTCAGAGATGGCGTCAGCCTTGGCCACGGGAGCCGGACCGCGCGGTTTCTCCGCCTTGGCCGCCTTGGTCTTGCTTGCTTTGGCCGCCATCCCCTGCTGTGCGACTGCCAACACGAGGAACGCTGCCACCAAGGAAACACCTAGCTTCTTCATCTGAAATTCTCCTCTTGGTTCGCGTCCATGCCGGCCCTTGATGGCCTCAAGCAGGGGCGAACGTGTCGTTGTCCGTGGGCCGTACCTAGGAGCCTTCTAGCACTGGATGCCTGGTTTCGACAATCGGCAAAGGGGAGATCTGATATGGGAACCCTGAAAGNNGCTCCGCCCTTCGGCACCCCACCCGCCACCCCATCCCCCTCGCTTCGCTCGGCCTCGCCATGCCTTCCCGCGATGGTGCGCGGCGAGCAGAGCTCGCCGGCTCTCCACGCGACTAGCTAGTTCGGCGCACCGGTATGAATCTGGGCTCCCCGCTGCGCTGCGGCTGCAGGCTTGGAGGCGTCGCCGCCCGCCGCGGTCGAGTTTCCCCGCACGGCCGTCTCCATCAAGTCGTCCACGCTTTCGGCACGCTCCGCCGGCGAAGAGGCCCTCTCGCCAGGAGTTGGCTTGTACCAGTCGGCCTTGCCAGTGCGAAGGTCGTCGTGCGCATTACCGGAATAGGCAGCGCCCTCGCCTGGACCAGAATAGTCGATCCAGAAGGCCGATGGCCCTTTGCGCACGTCCAGGTGCACAAAAAACGAATTCGGGTAGAAGCCGACGCCCACGTGGTCAAACGTGCGGCGCAAAAAGTCGCGCAAGGTTGCGTTGGACACACCCGCGATGCGAAAATCGCAAGCTAGTCCCTGCTTGTGCGGGCTGCGCGGGTTGCGTGCGACCTTGGGGTTGCGGTAGCCGGAAATGACTTCCAGACGATGCCCGGCAAAATGCCGGCCCGTCTGGTACATCAGCCGTGGCAAGCGTGGGTCGATCCTGTGCTGGGTGTTGGTGTGGTGGCAGCGCATGAAGCGCTGGAATCGCTTCTGCCACCCTTGAATCGGACGGCCGCGCTCGTCGTTGAAACGCAGGACGAATGACTCTTTGGTGTTGATCTGGAAAAGATCGACTGGCGGATAGCGCAGGGGCCGGATCTTCTTCGCGACCGTCGAAGACCGCATAGGCGCGATGGTCCGTGGCGAGGCCGGCCGCTGAACCGCTCCACCGTCAGGCGCGCGAAAAGGCGCAGCGTGTACGACGCTGGAAAGGGGAACAAGCAGGAGCGCGAGCGCCGCGCGTTTTGCAGCCACGACACCTAATCATGGACGGCCGGAACCGCCATCCGTCAATTTCTTTCGCAATTCGGCCAGCAGATCCCAGGCAGCTCGCGGCGACAAGCCGTCAAGATCGGCGGTCCGCAGCGCGGCCACCGCCTCGCGCTCCGTTCCGGCGAAGGCGTCCGGCACGGCAGCCGACTGGGCGGCCCCGGACTTTGGCCCGCGCGGTTCGAACAGCCCAAGCTGGGGTGCTTCGCCCTGGCCAGGCAACGCCGGGTGCGGCTCGTCGGGCCGGCGCGGGCTGGAGGCGCCAAGCTGCAGGCGTTCGAGAATGGCGTGGGCGCGCCCCACCACCGCGGGCGGCAGGCCGGCAAGCTTGGCCACCTCGACGCCGAACGACCGGCTGGTTCCGCCCGGGGTCAGCTTGCGCAGAAAGACCACCTCGCCCTGCCATTCGCGCGCCGCCACGCTGACGTTGTGCACGCGCGGGTGCGAGTCGTGCAGGTCGCACAGCTCGTGATAGTGGGTGGCAAACAGAGTGCGCGCGCCAACCACGTCGTGCAGGTGCTCGGCCACCGCCCAGGCAATGGACACGCCGTCGTAGGTCGAGGTCCCGCGCCCGATCTCGTCGAGGATGATCAAACTCTTGCGGGTCGCGTGGCGCAGGATGTGCGCCGTCTCGCGCATTTCCAGCAAGAAGGTGGATTCGCCCCGGGCCAGATTGTCGCCCGCGCCCACGCGAGTGAACACGCGGTCGCACAAACCGATGCGCGCGGTGCGCGCGGGCACGAAGCTGCCCGCCTGGGCCAGGATCACGCACAGGGCGGCTTGGCGAATTAGGGTGGACTTGCCCGCCATGTTCGGTCCGGTCACGATGAGGATCTGCTCGCGCTCGGTATCCAAACGCAGGTCGTTGGGCACGAAGCCGCCCGCGGCCGCCAGCCGTTCCACCACCGGGTGCCGGCTATCGCACAGCTCCAACACCTCCGAATCGTCGACCACCGGGCGACAGAAACCATGGCGGTGGGCTTGCTCCGCCAGGGCCGCGACCACGTCAGCCGCGGCTATGCGGCCGGCCAAAGCCAACACGCGCGAGGCTGCCTCGCCCACCCGGTCGCGCAAGCTTGCGAAAAGCGTAAGCTCCAGCGCCACCCGGCGCTCGTCAGCGCCCAGGATCTTGGCTTCATAGTCGGCCAGTTCGGCGGTGACGAAACGCTCGGCGTTGGCGACCGTCTGTTTGCGCGTGTAGTCCGCGGGCACGTTGGCGAGGTGGGTGCGCGTAATCTCGATGTAGTAGCCGAAGACGCTGTTGTACTTGACCTTGAGCGAGGCGATTCCGGTGCGCTCGCGCTCGCGCGCCTCGATGGCCAGGATCTGGTCGCGCCCGCCCGAGGCGACGGCACGCAGTTCGTCCAATTCGGTCGACACCCCGGGCCGGATGAAGCCGCCTTCCTTGGTGACGGCGGGCGCGTTGTCTTCCAGGGTGGCTACGATTCGATCAGCGATGTCCTGCGCCAGGTCCTGTCCCAAGTCGAGCAAGTCGGCTCCCCTGCCCTGCTCGGCAAGTGCCGCTATCGGATCGATGGCTTGCTGCAAAGCCGCCGCCAGATCAGGCAACTGCTGCAACGAGCGGCCCAGCACGATCAGATCGCGCGGACTGGCCACGCCCAGGCGCGCGCGACTCACCAGCCGCTCGATGTCGCCCAACTCCGAGAGGATCTTGCGCGCGGCTTCGCGCGCCGATTGCTTCTCCACCAGTCGTTCGATGGCATCGTGGCGACGCCGAATCCGAGCGATGTCGAGCAGCGGGAAGAGCAGCCAGCGACGCAAAAGCCGGCCACCCATGGCGGTCGCGGTGACGTCCAGGGTGTCGAGCAGGGAGCCTTGCCGTTTGCGCTCCAGCATGGTCTCGGTGAGTTCCAAGTGCGAGCGTGCCTGCTCGTCGATGACCAGAAACTCGTCGCGCCGAAAAAGCTCGAGGCGCACTACCGGCAAGGGCGCCGAAAGCTGGGTCGCGCGCACGTAGCGCAGGACACGGCTGGCGGCCAGGCTGGCTTGCGGAACCCGGGCGAGTGCCTCCCGCTGCAACCCAGGGCCGAGCCCGTCGGCCAGGGTGTGCAGAGGCGCGGGCTCGCCGTCGATGTTGATCGAGGTCTGCGCCATGCGCGGGTAGGCGCGCCGAATCAGCGCCGCAAGCTCGCCTTGTCCCCGCGGCAGCAGGATCTCGCGCGGATCGACGCGGGCCAACTCGTCGAGCAGGCCCTCGGTGGTGGCCGCCTCGGTGGCGCGAAAATCGCCGGTGGTGACGTCGATGAAAGCCAGGCCGAAGCCATCGCGAACGTCGCCGGCCACCGCGGCCACGTAGTTGGGCGCGCGTGGTTCCAGCGATTCTTCGTCGAGAATCACCCCCGGCGTGATGATGCGCACCACGCCGCGTTTGACCAGACCCTTGACCAGTTTGGGGTCTTCCAACTGCTCGCAAATGGCCACCCGGTGGCCCAGCTCGGTCAGACGGGCGATGTAGCCACGCGCCGAATGGTGCGGCACCCCGCACATGGGCACCGGATTCTCCTTGCCCTTGTCGCGGGTGGTCTGGGTGAGCGAAAGCACGCGAGACGCGTAGACCGCGTCCTCGTAGAACATCTCGTAAAAATCCCCGAGGCGAAAGAACACGATCGCATCGGGATACTGCGCCTTGACCTCAAGGTACTGGCGCATGAGCGCGGTGGTGGCCTGATCGGGCGCCCCGGCAGGCGCATCAGGCAAGGGCCCAGCCGCTTTCGCGCCGTTGTCCGTCTCGCCACTCATGCGACCTCGCTTGGCGGAGGCCAGGCGAAAGGCTATTCCTTGGCGGGCGCAGGCGCTGCCGAGCGCGGTTTTCTTGGCGCCTTGGCCGGCGCTCCCCGGGCTGCCTTGCGCTCAGCCTTCTGTTTCTTGATCCGCGCCTTGTACTTCTTCTGGCTTACGCGTTGGCGCATTTTCTTCGAACGGCGATTGTCGTGCTTTCCCATGCGGGAGCCACTATTGGGAAACTAGCTCCGGATGTCAAGCGAGGCGCGCGGGGCGGCCGGCAAGCCGCCCCGGCGCGGGCCTGCTAGTGACCTGCTACGCCGCAATCTGGGTTGGAGGCTGTACAGGTCAGACACTTCAAATCCAGCACGGTACCCGCGGGCGCGTTCGTTCCTCGCGGGCGCAGGACAGTGACTCTCTGGTGCATGTATCCGGACGGGCAACCCCTGTTCGGATCCGGGTCGTAGTAGAGGTACCAGCAAGGCCGAGCGGTATCCGGAATGTTGTCGATTGCCGGATTTGCAGGGTCGAGAGGGAGTCCCGTGCTGGTATCCATGCACTCGGGGCGGGAAGTCTCCACGTATCCGGTTTGCAGGCAGGGACCCACGCCAGGCGTGTCGCACGGGACGCGGTCGTTAACCTGGCATTCGGGCTGGATACCGGGCGCTGCCGAGTTTGTGTCGACCAGCGGGTATTGGACACAGCCGGGCGTCAGCACCTGAACGACCACGTTGGCGATCGCGGCCATCGGGCCCGTGAAGTCCTGATTGCACAAGCTGAAGGTGTTCTGAATAGCACTGCCATTCCAGTCATTATTCTGGAAGGCATCCAGGAACTTCTTCAGGCGAAGTCCGCCATATGCCTTATAGATATTGCCGTCAGCGGAGCGTACCGAAGGAACCGTGCAAATGGGCATGTAGTCCCAGTAGGTGTTCATCGGGGCAGGAAGCGAGGTGGTATCTATGCCAATCTGGTACTGATTGCTGGTCGTAACCCCGGACAAGGCAGCGTCCGGGGGCCAGCCGATGATGCCTGAGACGAAAATCTTGTCTGGCGTCTTCTGGACCGAAACATGATTTCCGCTCGCGTCGTAGACGTAGTTGCCGTTGCTGTCCACGGCCCAGGCGTATATCGAGTTCACGCTGTCGATCATGTCCTGGACTCGGATGAGCGGAAGATAGTGGTGGTCTGGACTGCTCGGGTTGGGCTGGTCCTTGGCTGCGCAGTTTGAGAAAGCGGTCGAGAAGCCGACGTTGGGCGCCGGCAGGGGGTTCGGCGGTTGGTATCCCATCGACGGATCGGTGTAGCCGGGGATCGGCTGGCCGTTGCACACATGGCCACGCGCCGCGCAGCGCAAGCTGGCGGTCTCGGTCGGAATCTGCGGGCTCTGCAGGAACATCGAATCGTTGCTTGTGTCGTCGGGATCAGCGGAGCAATCATCCTCGTCGGTAACCAGAACAATCTGCAGGTAGGCATCTGGCCGCACGAAGCCGATGTTTTCCGGGTTTATATTATATTGGGGCTCGTTGGGATAGTTGGCGCCGAGTGCGATGCGAACCGATTGCAGTTGATGCTCGAATCCGCAGCCACCTGTCCCCACGGACTTGGCCAAGCAAGCGAAGACGTCCTGGATATTTCCGTCATAGTTCTTTATCCGCTTCCCGTTCCCGGTTGGATCCGCGATATCCGAGATCCAGCGCTGGCCCGTGTGCAGGCCACAACCATTGGGGTCCGGATGACCTCCCTGCCCCTGGCCTGGCCCTGGCACGGCATTGGGCGCGACCGACGCGAGCGAATTCTTCGGATCGTTGCCATATAGGAGGCCCCGGTCGCCCAGGACCCTCTGGCAGTTGGTTCCGACTCCCTCCGATCCTGACCCCATATCGCTGCTGATCACGCCGATGTGCACGTCAGGCAAGCTTGTCCCGCCAAAGCCGTCGGGAATTGTTTGCAATATGCTTATCAATTTCGGGAAGTTGTTGGCCAGTGCCTGCTGCTTGGGGTCCATCGACGGTGAGTTGTCGATCATGAACAAGATGTCGACCTCACGATCCGGGATATTCGGGAGAATCGCGGTGGTGCCAGTGGTGCCCCCGGCAGCGCCGTCCTGGGTTTCAGTTGTGCCTGCCAATGGTTCGGATTTGCATGCGGCCGAGAGCCCCGCGAGCATGAGCGCGGCCAATGCAAAATGACTGGAGCGAGTGTGGTTTGTCATGACCGTTCTTGTTCCGGAACGCCGCCCGACCTTACAGCCAACGTTCAAAAGATCGCAAAGCTGAAACCCAGGCCCAGTTGCGCCTCGATGCGCGGCAGGGCCGCCAGGCGAGGGGCTGACCCAGACACATCGTTGCGAATGTTCTGCGCCGCTGGCCAGAGCAGCCCGCGCAGCTCGGCCCAATAGGCCCACTTGCTTCTGCTTCTATGTGCCAGGCGCAACCCGGCGGTCGCTCCCCAGGACGAGGCAACGTCGGTGTGGTTCTGGTCGAACCCGCTGCCCGCAACCACCAGCAGGCCGAAGGCGGGGCCAACGCCTCCGTCGAGTATCCAACTGCCTTGGGTCAGCGGAACCCGTAGGGCCAGCGCCAGCACCGGGCGCCACCAGCGTGCCGTGCCCTGCCCCACACTCATTTCGCGCGGGAGCGGAAACCAAAGCCCGGCCGACAGACCAAATCGGCCGGCCAGCCGCAACCACGCCGCCTCGCCTGACAAGCCGGCGCCTGCGCCCCGCGCGTCGCCAGAAGCAAACGCGCCCAAATCCAGCAAAAGCCGAGGCAGCGGCGCAAGCGACATCTCGACGACCGGCGCGGGCACCTGTGGGACGGTCGGCACAGCAGGCGGTATGGCGACCGGCACGGCCAGCCCGAGGGGGTCCGCTGTCACGGTGTCGAGCCAGGCCGCGATGACCAGGGCCGCAGCCTGGGCGCGCGACTCGCAGTCGGGCTCGGTGGGCAAGCTCCGGCTGGCCGCGGGCTCGCCCTCGCTGACCAGCTCTACTGTCATTTGCCCAACCTCGACACGGACATGGGCTGCTACCGAAGCTGGACTGGCCCCAGACCACAGGCCGGCCAGGTGCGCCGCTACCTCGCCCGCGGACGGACAATCCGAATCGCTGGTAACCAAGGGCGCGGCTAGCACAGGCATAGCCGCCAGGCACAGCGCACCGAGCGCCACCGCATAGGTGGCTCGTCTCATCGAGTGGCCGCCAACAAACGCGTTGCCTCGGACGCGAACCGTCCCTTGGGATATCGCCCCAGGTAGAGCTGCAAGTCGGCCCGGGCGCCCGCCGGTTCGCCGGTGTGCATGCGGACAATGGCGCGGCCCCAAAGCGCGCGCTCCTGCCCGGCCGGACTCCCGCTTCCGCTAGCCAGAGCCTGGTCAAAATCCGCGGCAGCCTCGTGCCAGCGCTGCGCCCGCGCGCGCAGCTCGCCCCGCATCACGCGGCGTTCAGCGCTGCGCGGGGTATTGTCGAGCGACATCCCATCGAGCCGAAGCAACGCCTCATCATGGCGGCCCAGGGCCAGAAGCGCCTCGACCTCCAGCATGGAGCGCTCGCTGGCCAGGGGACTGTGCGGGAACAAGGCCGCATGCCTGGCCAAGATGTCGAGTGCCAACAACGGGTCGTGGTCGTTGCGCAAGCTGCGCAGTGCCTGGCCAAGCATGGTCTGCCCGTTTGCGGCTTTCGGCGCAGGCGCCGGTGTGCCGTGCGACGCGCGGGCAAGCGAATCAGCGGGCGCCAACATGGCCAGCTGCGGACCGGCCTCCGGCGCAACGGGCTTTGCCGCAGGCGGCGCCAACGCGGGTGCGGCCACAGGTGGCGGCGCGATCGCCGCCGGCGCAATCGCGGAGGTGGGTGGACTGTGCAGCGCCTCTCCCATCACCGTCTGGCCACTCGTCGCGACCGCCGGAGCCGGAGCTGGCGCGATATGGGGCGCACGGACCGTCCGCACCGCTTGCTTGGAAGTCGCAGGCGCCAACATGGCCAGACGCGGACCAGCCTCCGGCGCAACGGGCTTTGCCGCAGGCGGCGCCAACGCGGGCACGTCTACGGCTGGCGGCACGATCGCCGCCGCCGCGCTGGCTGCAGGGTTGGACTTGGGCTGGATAGCTCGGGCTGGCCGTCGCCGTGCCGGACTGGCTGCCGGCTCGCTCTCGTGGTGCAGCTGGGTTTCACGCAGCCAAGGAATGAGACCAAAACGGCCAGCCGCCGCAAACACCGCGCCCCCGGCCAAGAGCAGGCCCAGAACGGCGAATGCCGTCGACCAGCGAAATCCCGCTGCCGGACGGTGGCTGACAACCACCGCAGCGTGCAACCGGCGTCTGATTCGCTCGCGCTGGTTTGCGGTCAGCTCTTCCAGCGGCTCGGCCGCGCGCATGAGGGCACCGAGCGGTCCCAGGTGCCGGTCCGTCGCTGAATCGGTCGTCTTGCTTTCAGTCTTCATGGGATGTTGCTCTCGGCCGACAGGTCTTGGAAAAGGCGAGCCCGGGCACGGTGCACCCTTACCCAGACAGCGTTGGGTTTGATTCCCAACAGGGTTGCCACTTCTGCTGCTGAACGGCCGTCGATGTCGAACATGATGACAGGAGTGCGGTACTTCTCAGGCAGGCGATCCAGGGCGGCGTACAGCAGCGCGCACTGCTGGCGACGCTCGATCTCTTCAAGCGGGGTCGGACTGGCCGGCGCAAGCACGGTCGTATCATCGCGAAACGCCAGGTTGAGAAAACTGTGAAGGCGGTGGCGAAAACGACGCTTGCGCACGATCCGTTCGGTGATGCGAAACAGCCAGGTCGAGAGCTTGGCGTCGCCGCGGAACTCGCCCCGGCGCCGCAGGGCGACCAAGAACACGTCATGCACCAGATCTTCCACCTCGGCTCCTGGCCCGGCCAGGCGGCGCACCCAGCGCTCGACCGACGGCTCGTGGTTTTGGTAGAGTTGGTCAAGGGACTCCAGCAGGTGCTCGTCGACGCAGGCGGCGTGCGTTGCCGCTGAACCATCGTCGGAAAGCTGTTTGCGGGCCATCAGACCAAGACTCTGGTGCCGTGAGGCCCTACGACCTTACACCTTCAAGCGGGCACGAGATCGCCACGAAAAATCCCAGCGAAGGCTTCTTGACTGTCCGCCCGTGGTTTGCGGTAGCATGCTTGCCCCGGCCCAGGTCAAACCCGTCGACCCTCCTGTCACCACCATGAAAACACACCGTTTCTCTGGTTCTGCAGTTGCCGCTTGTCTATGTGCGAGCACCGGCCTCTTCTTGGCTAGCGCTGCCCAGGCAAAGGCCTACAAACTCGATGAGCTGCTGGACATGGCCAGAAAGGGAAATCCCGGTCTGGCTGCCAACGCGCAGGTCACCGCGGGCGTCGAAGCGCAAGCGCTGGAAGCGCACCGGAGCTACTACCCCACGGGCGACTTGTTGTCGACGCTGGCGCCGGTGCCGAGGATCCAGTGCATAGGTGGCGACCCAAATGACCCCTGCGCCAAGACGGATTTTACCTTCAAGACGTCGCAGACTTTCGACGCCATCACTGATCTGCGCGGGGTGTTCACGCGCACCGAGATAAAGCTGATCCAGCCCATCTACACCTTCGGCAAGCTATCGGCCGGGGTCAGCGCGGCTGACCTGGGCGTGGAGGCCTCGCGCAGCAAAGCATCAGGTCAGGTAGCCGACGTCGAGCTCAACGTTCGCAAGGCATACTGGGGCGCCAAGCTGGCGCGTGAGCTGCTGAGCATGCTTGACGAGGGCCTGGACTACCTGAACGATGCCCAGAAGAAGATCGATGAGGAGCTGGCCGAGGGCACGGGCAATGCATCGGTGGCCGACCGACTGCGCTTGCGCACCATGCGCGCAGACATCGAAGCGCGATCGCTCGAAGCGCGGCGTGGGGCCGATCTGGCCAAGGCGGGTCTGCGCACCCTGATCGGCGCCAGCGCGCCGGCCGACCTCGATGTGGACGATGCGCCGCTGGAAGAGCTGGAGGTGCCTGCGCGCGAGCTTGCCTCGTACAACGATTTGGCCCTTTCCTATCGTCCTGAGGTCAAGGCACTGGAGCAGATGGTCGCGGCCAAGCGTGCCCTGGCTGACCTGGAATGGCGTCGTCAATATCCCGATCTGGTGTTGTTGGGCACTGCCACCTACGCCTATGCCAGCTCGATCGACCGCCCGACCAACGCTTTTGCCAACAACCCCTTCAACACCTCCGGCGTGGGTGTGGCGGCCGCGGTCCGCATGCCGCTCGATCTCTTCGTGAAAAACGCGCACGCGCACCGTCTGCGCGCCGAGGCCCGTGAGGCCGAGTTGCGACGCGCCGAGGCCCTGGGCGGAATCGGCTTCGAAGTGGAGAAGGCCTATACCGAGATGAAGGAAGCTGACCAGCGGCTCAAGACCGTGCAGAAGGGCGAGAAGGCCGCGCGGCAATGGATCGCGGCCATCATGCAGAACATTTCCGTGGGGCTGGCCGAGACCAAGGACTTCTCCGACGCGCTGCTGGCTTTCTTCCAGGCCCACACCCGTTGCCTGCAGGCTCTCTACGACTGCAACATCGCCGTCGCCAGTCTGACTAGGGTCGCGGGCGTGGACGTGACGAAAAACTAGCCCGGATTGGCGCTAGATCCCCAGGAACAGGCGCGTACCGAAGTTGGGTTCGAGGTCGGAGGCGAGGATCTTCGCCGCGGAGGCCTTGGTGTCGTATTCCACGCGTTTGAACTCGAAAGTCCGCGTTTCGGTGTCGAAGATGGTGTAGCTGGCGCGCGGATCGAAATCCCGCGGCTGGCCCACCGAGCCCACGCTGATGATGTACTTCCACCCTGCGCGCAGCTCGAACTTGAGCGTCACCACCTCCTGCGCGCCGGGATGGTCAGGGTTGATGGCAAACGACTTGCACAAATGCGAATGGCCGATGACGGTGAGCGAGGGCAGATCGTCCCAGATGCCCAAGCACTGGGTGGCCTGCTCGCGGGAAAAGATGTAGTCGAACTCGCGAATGTTGATGGGCGACCCGTGGCAGAAGAGGATGTCGTTTTCGCGATAGTCGTAGGGCAGGCTTTTCAGCCACTCCATGTTTTTCGCATCGAGCATCTGGGCGTGTTTGTCCAGAACCTGACGGGCCGCGTAGTAGTAGTAGGAATAGTCCATGCGTCCCGCCACCGCGGCGTCGTGATTGCCCAACACAGCCTGCGCGACCAGGGAGCGCATCAAGTTGCAGGCTTCGTTGGGGCTCGCGCCGTAGCCAACGGTATCGCCGAGGCAGACGTACTTGTCGATCTTCTCAGACTCGTACGCCTTGAGGACGGTCTCCAGCGCCTCGATGTTGGCGTGGGTGTCCGAGAGGATCCCGTATCGCATCGAACTGCTACGATACCATTGCGGGCTGCCGAGTTGGAAAAAGCCGCAAAAGCCGCGCTGCGCTAGACGATCTCCACGGCAGGGCACCCATCTCAGGGTTCCCATCAAGAATCGTCTCCCGTCGGAAGATCGAAGAACTTATGGCGTAGTGCTAGAAAGACCCTCCCGATGCCACAAGTCGTTCTCTGTTGCTTCTTCCTCTCAGGCGCGTCGGGGCTCATCCTTGAGCTGCTGTGGACGCGCATGTTGACCCTGGTGTTCGGGTCCACCGCGCTCGCCGTGTCCACTGTCCTGGCCACCTACATGGGTGGGCTGGGATTGGGTTCGTACCTGGCGGGCAAGGTCGCGGACCGGATCAAGAACGCCGTGCGTGCATACGCCCTGGCCGAGGCCGCCATCGGGCTCTACGCCCTGGCCGTGCCCTGGCTCATCCACTTCTATCCGGGGCTCAACCGCTGGCTATGGGCGGCCTTCGGCGATCACTACACCCTGCTCTCGTTGCTGCGCTTTTTGGCCTCGGCCGGGTTGCTCATCGTGCCCACCACGCTCATGGGCGCCACCCTGCCCTTGCTGGCGCGCTACTTTGTATCGCGCCCCTTCGAGTTGGGCCGCGTGAGCCTGCGCCTTGGCACGCTCTACGCGGTGAACATCTTCGGCGGAGTGAGCGGTTCCTTCCTGGCCGGATTCATTTCCCTGCCGCTCATCGGAGTGCGCGACACCAATTTCCTCGCTGCCAGTTTCGATCTTTCACTGGCCGCCGCCATCCTGATCGCCCAGCGTCTCAGCCGTCGCTGGCCGGCAGCGCCCAAAGGTCCCGGCCTCGACGAGTTGGCTGCCCAGGGCAAACCGGCCGAGGCCGACCTGCCGCTAGTCACGCCGGCGGCTCGGCGCGCGGTCCTGCTCGCCTTCGCAATCTCGGGCGCTACCGCCATGACCCTGCAGGTGCTCTGGACGCGCGCCCTGGCGGTCATCATCGGCTCGTCGATCTTTTCCTTCACGATAATTCTGCTCGCCTTCCTCATCGGTCTGGGCGCCGGCTCGGCGGCCTTCGGTCGACTGGCGCAACGGTTCCGCGATCCGGTGCGCAGCCTAGCCATGCTCCACCTGGGTATCGTGGCCGCAATTGGGCTTTCCTATCTGATCACCGACCGGCTGCCCTATGTCTTCACCTATCTGCTTTCGTCAACGTCGATTACCGCCGACGCGGTTCTGGTGTGTCAGTTCGCCCTCGCCTGCCTCGCGGTTCTGCCCTCGACCTTCCTCATGGGCGCCATTTTTCCGCTGACCGTGCGAGTGGTGACCGCGAGCCTGCACCGGGTGGGCCGCGACGTGGGCTCGGCCTACGCTCTCAACACGGTGGGCGCCATCGTGGGATCGTTCTTGTCGGGCTTTGTGGTCTTGCCCCAACTCGGTTTGCAAAAGGGCATCTACGTTTCGGCGGTGCTCGACCTGGGGCTGGCCGCGCTTCTCTTCTCGGTCTGCCGCGGGCTTGCGCCTTCACGCCGAATCCTGGGCGTGGCTACCGCGACGGGCATGGCCCTCTTGGCCCTGGCCCTGCCGCGCTGGAACCTCACCGATTTCTCCATCGGCTTCTTTCGTGTTTCCATGGCGCGCGACTACATCGAAATCGTCGAGCACCGTCACCAGAAAAAGAAATGGCAGATGCCCAAGCTGGTCTACTACAAGGACGGCATCGCCACGACCGTGTCGGTCGACCAGTGGGGCAAGGTCTTTTCCCTGAAGAACAACGGCAAGGTCGACGCCTCCAACGACGCCGACATGCCCACCCAGATCAGCGTGGGCCTTCTGCCGCTCCTCCTTTACCACAACGATCATCCGCCCAAGGTCGCGCTGGTCGGGTTCGGCTCGGGCGTGACTGCGGGTGCCGTAACCCAGTATCCGATCGCCTCGCTAGAGGTGGTGGAACTGGAGCCGGCCATCTATGAAGCGTCGCACTTTTTCGACAGCGTCAATCAGCGCCCCTTGCAGAATCCCAAAGTGCGCGCCCTGGTGGGCGATGGCCGCAATTTCCTCAGCCAGCGCAGCGATCAGTTCGATGTCATCATCAGCCAGCCGTCTAATCCCTGGATTACCGGGGTTTCGAATCTGTTCACCCGCGAGTATTTTCAGGACATCAAGGCGCGCCTGCGCGACGACGGCATCTTCTGCCAGTGGGCGCAGCTATACGAAATGGCCCCCTGGAACATCAAGGCCATCTACCGCACCCTGGCCGAGGAATTTCCCTACGTGATGGTGTTTGCCGCCGAGGATCTGTCATCCGACACGATTCTGATCGCCCGCCGCCACCCCATCAATCTGGACGTGCGCCAGATCGCACGCGCATTCGAGAACCCGATCACCGCGGCCGAGGCCAAGCGGGCCGGGTTCGCTTCGCCCCACGACGTGCCCGCGTTCTTGCTCCTCGGCCCGGAAGAACTGCGCTCGTTTACCGCCGGCGCGGCGGTCAACACCGACGACAACGCGCTCATCGAGTTTGCGGCCCCGCGCGATCTTCTGGGCTATGCCAAGTTCGATCCATACCTGGCCAAGATCTACGGCCCCATGTGGCCCTACGGCCGCCTGAGCGAGCTGGTCGCAGGCTACGACGGCCCTGACCGCGAGGTGGCCATGGCGCGGCTGGCGCGCAGCCTGCTGGCTCACGGCAAGGCGCGCGAGGCCCACCTGTGGCAACGCCGGGCCGAGGCTGCGGGTAGCGGTCCCGAGGTGGCGCACGCGCGCCTACTACTTGATTTGGTAGCCACGCGCGAGGATCGCGATCCCGAGATTGCTCTCGCCCCAGACGACGGACTGCAGCCGCCGGTGCCGCTGCCCGGATTGGCACCTGCGGTGTCCGAGCGCGTGCGCGCGGAGTACCAGCAGATCGTGGCGCTGGTGGAGAGGAACAAGTTCGCCAGCGCCTTCAAGGTGGTCGACGACTGGCCCGAGGAGACCTGGGGCGGGAAGCTGGGCAAGGACGTCGCCTTGCTCACCGGCGTGCTTGAGTACAAGGCCGAGTTCTACGGCGATGCCATCGACGAGCTGAAGCCCCTGGCGGACGATGCCGAGTACGTCAAGCGACGGCCCGAGCTACTCTACTACCTGGGTCGCTCGTACTACGCGAACGCGAGCTGCGCGAAAGCGGTGGCGGCGCTGGAGCGCTTCATCGAGGGCCAGCGCGCGCTCGGTCGGCCGTTGCTTCCGGCATCGGCCGGCGCGGAGCGCGAGTCCAACTAGAAACGCGCGGATCTGTAACAGAAACGGAAAAATTTGGGGGTGGTGGTAGCATGAAGCCGTGGTGAAAGCGCGAAGCCCCCGCAAGCCCAGCCCCAAGAAGACGCGGCCTGCTATCAGCCGGCCTGCCACCCGTCGCGGCGCAGGCGCTGCACGTAGTGATCTGGCTGTGGGCGTGGGTCTGGCAACTGTGGATCTGATCTGCGTTGTGCCGCGCGTCGAACATCGTCTGGTGGACATCTCGGTTTTCAGCATGCAGGGTGGCGGCTCGGCCACCAACATACTGGCCGTGCTGGCCACGCTCGGGGTGCGCGGGCGCTACTTCGGTCGGGTGGGCGACGACGAGTTCGGCCGGTTCATCCTTCGCTCCTTGCAACAACTGCGTATCGATACGTCCATGCTGTCGATTGAACCGGGCAAGGTCTCGCCGGTCTCGGTCATCCAGATCGACGAACTCAGTCACCAGCGCAAGCTCCTGGTTTCTCGGGGCAATGTGACGACGCTATCCACGCGCGATCTGCCCGACCGATTGCTCGACGGTGCGCGGCTGTTGTGCATCGACGGATCGCAGCCCGCCTTGCAGGCCGCCGTCGCGGAAAAGGCGCGCGCCAAGGGGATCACGGTTCTGCTCAACGCCAGCCAACTTTCGGGCGGCATGGGCGAACTGCTCACCCTGTCCGATATCGTGATCGCTTCCGAGCGCTTTGCCAACGAACTGGCGCCTTCTGACGAGCTGGCCCACAGCCTGCGCGAGATCACCCGCCTGGGTCCGCGAACCGCGGTCATCACCATGGGCGAGGCAGGCGCGGTTGCCCTGGAGGGCAGCAAGTTGGTGCAGCAGGACGCCATCGACGTCTTCGTGGCAGACACCACCGGCGCGGGCGACGCCTTCTGCGGCGCCTTCGCCTACGCTCAGCTCAAAGGCTGGCCGCTGGAACGCTCCCTGCCCTTTGCCAACGCCACCGCAGGCCTAGCTTGCCGCAGCCTGGGCTCGCGTTCCGGCCTGCCCACGGTCGACGAAGTTGTCGAGGCTATGAAACGCGGCTAGCTGCCCGGCTCGGACTCCGGGGCCCAAAGTGCAATCTGAGGCGGACTCGCATGCGGTCCTAATGCAAATTCGGGATGGTGCAATCCATGGCACACAAAACCCAGCCGCAGTCGGACTCTTGCCAGTCTGCGCCTATCCTCATCCCGTTCAGGGGGCCCAGGTCACACATCTCTCCTTCCTCTGAATCGAGAATGCCGTCGCCGCAGTAGTCAGTCTTCCTACACCCGGCCGTGCATCCATCGATGGGTCCGTGTTCGAGCCCGCCATTGTGCTCGCCCAGGTCGCACTCTTCCGGGCCGTTCACCTCGCCGTCCCCACAGAACGCGCCCCACTTGCACTGGGTAGTGCAGCCGCAATAAGCAGAGTCGTTGTGCGGATCCCGGGTCGGGTCATCGCCGTCGTCGCACTCCTCGCCGACCGATGCGATCCCGTCGCCGCAACGGGGCTGAAACCCCGGGTTCGCGGCGCCGACATCGCACGACCGGTCGGCGTCACCGCTCCCGCAGGTCAATGGGACGCACATCTTCCCGGGTACTGGGCAAGAGTATCCGGGTTCGACCTGGCAGTTGGCGGCGCACCCGTTTGCATCTGGTCTCCCCCGGATGGGTTGCGACACCCGGTCTACTGAGCCGCAGTATAGCAAGCCCCGATTCAGGAAGGATCCCATGCGAAATCTCAGTCGTGGGGCAGGACGAATTGGCCGCTCTTTTTTGGGTCTTTCGCACAAATGTGCGACGCTTCAGCCGTGTCGGTCTTCAGCAAAGAGAATGTCGTCAATCTGGGGTTGTTCATCCTGCGCCTAAGCGTAGGCGTCAACGTGGTTTGCCTGCACGGCTGGGAGAGAGTGCGCCACTACAGCGATCGCGTGGGCAGCTTCCCCGACCCGCTGGGCATGGGTCCCCGCCATAGCTTGATGTTCGCCGTGGCTGCCGAATTCGTCGGCGGAATACTGGTTACGCTCGGGTTGGCTGGTCGGCTGGCGGCCCTGCTGCTCGCCTTCAGCATGGGCGTGACGTTCTACTCCGGCGAGGCTGGCCTGCCCTGGCGCCAACGTGAGGCCACCCTGCTCTACCTGGCGGCAAGTCTGGCCATCTTGATGTTGGGCTGTGGTCGTTGGGCTCTCGACTCCGTGGTGTGGAAGCGCTTCCGCAGAGGCGGCGGTGCGGCCCCGGCGAGAAAGTAGGGACAGGGGCAGATGCGTGCGCCCGCGGCCGGGGTCAGGGCACTGGGCCGGTGGAGGTGTAGATAGAGCCGTCGTAGCACACGGCAACCAGCTTGGTCCCGTCTGAGGATGACGCCAGTGACTGGACAACGCTGGATCCGCTCCGCTGTGTCCACGTCGCACCCGAGTCGGTTGATGTGTAGGGACTCCCCCACCCAGCGACCAGCTTCGTGCCGTCTGCGGATGATGTCATTGAACTCCCGCTTGGCGACGAGGCCCGCGGCGTCCAGGTCGCCCCAGAATCCGTCGACGTATAGACGCCCCCATCACCAATAGCAACCAACTTGGTTCCGTCCGCCGACGATGCCACGGACCGCCAGTACTGCGACAAACCCCGCGGCGCCCACGTCGCGCCTGAATCCGTCGAGGTGTAAATGTACCCACCATAGGCCACCGCCACGAGTTTCATGCCGTCTGACGACGACGCTACCGAATACCAGGACTGCGACGTGCCCTGTTGCGTCCATGTCACCCCGGAGTCTATCGACGTGTAGACGTACCCACCATAGACAACCGCGACCAACTTGGTCCCATCCGACGACGACGCCGCCGAATACCATCCCTGCACCGAAGCCCGTTGTGTCCACGTCGCCCCAGAGTCGGTCGAAGTGGAGATGTACCCGCCATAGGTGACGGCGACCAACTTCGTTCCGTCCGACGACGACGCCACCGACTGCCAGTACTGCTCCGAAGCCTGTTGCGTCCACGTCACTCCGGAGTCCGTCGAAGTGTAGATGTATCCGCCATAGGTGACGGCGACCAACTTCGTTCCATTTGATGACGACGCCACTGAACGCCAGGACCGCGACGAAGCCCGCTCTGTCCACGTCGCCCCCGAATCCGTAGATGTACCGATGTACCCGCAATTGCCGACAGTGACCAGCTTGCTCCCATCCGACGATGACGCCACGAACGTCCCCCCCTGCGACGAGCCTCCCGGCGTCCAAGTCACTCCCGAGTCCGTGGACGTGTAGGTGCTCCCACCAACCATGGCGACCAACCTGGTCCCGTCCGACGACGACGCCACGGACTGTCCGACTTGCACCGATGCCGGCTGCGTCCAAGTGACGCCCGAGTCCGTCGACGTATAGACATAACCGGAGCCAACCGCCACCAACTTCGCCCCATCCGAAGAAGACGCTACTGACTGCCAGTTCTGCTGCGAAGCCCTCTGCATCCACGTTACCCCGGAATTTGTCGACGTGTAGATGTACCCGTTGCTGGCGACCGCCACCAGTTTCGTGCCGTCTGACGACGATGCCACCGACTGCCAGTTCTGTTGCGAGGCCCTCTGCGTCCAGGTCGCCCCGGAATCCGCCGACGTGTATGCCAAACCGTTATAGGCGACAGCGACCAACTGCGTCCCGTCTGAAGAGGACGCCACTGCCTGCCAGCTCTGCTGCGAGCCCCGCTGCGTCCACGTGGCGCCCGAGTCGATAGACGTGTAGACGTAGCCCCAGCTAGCAACGGCGACCAACTTTGCCCCGTCTGAAGAAGACGCTACTGCCTGCCAGCTCTGCTGCGAGCCCCGCTGCGTCCACGTGACGCCCGAGTCGATAGACGTGTAGACGTAACCACCCGAGGCCACGGTGACCAACTTGCTTCCGTCGGACGACGACGCCACCGATAGCAATTGTCGCGACGAGGCCCGCTGCGTCCACACTGCCCCTGCCACGGGCACGCAAGTTCCCGTGCCACTGGCCAAGGTGTCGACCGGGCAACCGCCAGCGCCGCTGAGGTTGACGCTCCCGCTCCCGCCCGGCGTGGCGGTGAAGGTGACGGTGCCAGTCCGAGCGCCAAGGGCGGCAGGGGTGAACACGATGCGCACCGTGCAGGAGGAGCCTCCCGTCAGGGCGGTCACGCCCGATACGCAATCGCTAGCCAGGCCACTCTGGATCGCGAACTCGCTGCTGCTTGGCGTCATAGTGATCGCGCCGCTGGTATCCTGCCCGTTGTTCGAAATGGTGAAGCTCTGAACGCTGCTTGCTGTGCCAGGTGGAACGGTGTCAAAGGACAGGCTGGAAGTCCCGCCCGCGGTCAGAGAAGCGGCCGTCAGCGAAGTACCATAGACGGTGACACTCCCGCCGCCCCCAGGCGTGGCGGAAAAACTGATGATGCCACTACTCGCACCGCTAACGCTCGGGGTGAATACAATGTGCACCGTGCAGGAGCTGCCTCCCGTAAGGGTGGTCACGCCTGATGTGCAATCGCCAAGTATGCCTCCCTGGATCACGAAATCACTGTCGCCCGACGTCAGGGAAATCGCGCCGCTCGTGTCCTGGCCCGCGTTTTGAATGGCAAAGCTCAGCGCGCCACTTGATGTGCCGAGCGGAACGGAGCCAAAAGACAGGCTCGGAGTCCCGCCGGAGGTCAGCGAAGCCGGCGACAAGGAGGTGCCATAGAGACTGACACTTCCACCACCCCCTGGTATGGCTGAGAAGCTGGCCGTGGCGCTGTAGGAGGAACCGCTGGCGTATGGGGTGAAGACTATCCGTACCGTGCAATGGTCACCCGCTGACAGGGTAGTCACTCCCGATATGCAATCGCCAGAAAGTCCACCCTGGAAAACAAACCCGCTATAGTCCAACGTCAAGATGATCGTGCCGCTCGTGGCCTGACCCGTGTTGGTGATGGTGAAGCTCTGCACGCCACTTGATGAACCGATGGGCACCTGGCCAAAGGATAGGCTCGAAGTCCCGCCGGAGCTCAAGTAGGCCGGCGACACCGAGGTTCCCGACACACTGACCGTCCCGCTACCCCCGGGCGTGGCCGAGAAGCTAATGCTGCCACTGTGTGTGCCGCTGGCACTTGGGGTGAAGACGATGCGCACCGTGCACGAAACACCTGCTGCCAACGTGGTCACACCTGACACGCAGTCAGCCCGGATCGAGCTCTGGATAGCGAATTCCTTGTTGTTCGACGTCAGCGTGACTGCGCCGCTAGCCTGCTGGCCCACGTTCGTGATGGTGAAGCTCTGCACCCCACTTGCGGTGCCGGTCGAGACGGAGCCGAAGGAAAGACTCGACGTCGCGCCGCAACTCAGGGAAGCCGGCGACAGCGAAGTACCAGACACGCTGACACTCCCGCGGCCCCCAGGCTCGGCCGAGAAGCTGACCGTGCCGCTGCGATCACCGGTGGCGTTCGGGGAAAACCCGACGCGCACCGTGCACGAGGCGCCTGCAGCCAACGTGGTCACGCACGAAACACAGTCTGTCCCGGTCGGGCTCTGGATGGCGAATTCGTTGCTATCTGATGACACGCAGACGGCACCGCTCGGCTCCTGGCCGGTGTTCGTGATGGTGAAACTGTGCGCCCCACTCGCTGTGCCGGCCGGGATGCCACCAAAGGAAAGGTTCGAAGTCCCGCCGGAGCTCAGGGACGCTGGCGCCAGCGAGGTACCGGACACACTGACACTCCCGCGCCCTCCAGGCTCGGCCGAGAAGCTGACCGTGCCGCTGCGATCACCGGTGGCGTTCGGGGAAAACACGATGCGCACGGTGCAGGACGCGCCTGCGTCCAGGGTGGTCACGCCTGAATCACAGTCTGTCCCGGTCGGGTCCCGGACGGCGAATTCGCTGCTATCCGATGTCACGCTGACCGGACCGCTGCGCTGCTGGCCCGTGTTCGTGATGCTGAAGCTCTGCACGTCGCTGGCAGAACCAGATTCGATTGACCCGAAGGAGAGTTCGGTGGTCGTTCCCGACGAGAGCGTGGCCGGGGAAAGGCCGCTGCCCGATACGCGCACGCTTCCCCCGTTCCCTGGACTGGCAGAAAAAGTGACCTCCGCCGAACGATCCCCGCTCTCACCCGGAGTAAACACGATTCTGACTCTGCACGAGGCACCGCCCGCCAAAGCCGGCCCGCAGTCCCCCGCGTCCCCGGTCGTGACGACAAACTCGTCGCTGCTCGATGAAACCGTCACCTGTCCACTCGGCGTCTGCCCGGTGTTGGTGATGGTGAAACGCTCTTCGCGGCTCGCTTCTCCAACCCCGACAGAATCGAATGACAAGTTGGTCGGAGATGCATTCAGGCTGGCCGGAGTGCCTGCGCGGCACGCGCCGCCTCCAGCATCGAAGAAACCAGCCGCGCAGCCCGTCTGGACACAGTGTCCGGTGCCGTCGTCGTGCAAACCCGTCGCACATCCGTTCACGACCGAGTCCGGATCCGGGCGCGCGTCGATGCCGGGCGAGCCGGCCTTTGCATCCGCCGTACCGCCCGTCCCCCCAGAATTCGTCCCACCATCCGCGCCTCCGTCACCACCGTTGTAGTTGCTCAACTTCAAGTTGTAGCAGCCCACCAGGACGACGACCGAAGACAGAACCACTGGGTAGGTGAAGCTCCTGGTCTTGTGTGACATCGCTAGACTCACATGACTCACGTCAGAATCTTACGCCCAAGCCGACGGGTGACAGGGACACTGTGGTCTTGCGCTCCTCGCCGCTGGGATTGAAAAGATAGGTTAGAATAGCGGTGACGGCCAGCGCGCCCGCCCCGATGCCACAGCCGATTGCGACCAAGCCGGAGCGGTTCAAGTTGTCGATGGCGGCCCTTCGCTTGGAGTCGTCGGCAGCGCGGACGTTCGGGTCTTTCTCTTTGGCGTACAGGTTGTCATATTTTTCGAAATCGTTCTTCTGGCCGTTTCGGACGATCAGAAACACTCCCGCAACTAGCCCGGCGGCCACCGCCCCTCCCAGCGCGGACCAGGTCACCACCGTCAGCGCCCTCGACTTGGATTTGGGCGTCCCAGCCCCGGTTGCAGACACTGATATCTCTGGCCCCGCGGAAGCCGGCGCGCCTCCCATCACGAGCACTGGATTCGGCGCCAACTTTGCAATCAACACGACGTCGAGATCCTCCCTGGTGCCAGCCCGCACCTCCACGGTACGTTCGACATCCTCGTGGTCAGCAGCGCGCAGGTTGAGCACATGCTTGCCCGGCGACAATGACAGGGCTTCGGCCAACGGCGTGATGCCCGCTTGCTGGCCGTCCACGAAAACCGCCGCACCCGCGACGTTGGCGCGCACGACCACCTGGCCCGTCTCGACTTCCAGCTCCAACTTCTCGCTCCGCCCTGCCCCAGACACAAGTTTCACCAATCGACGTTGGCTGCGATAGCCGGGCCGCGCGGCCTCGATCTCGTGCTCGCCCGGCCCGAGCAGCAAAGGCCCCAGCATCGGCCCGGTGCCCACGTCCTTGCCGTCAACCCTGATGGTCGCGTCCGCCGGCACGGTCTGCAGGGTCAGGCGCGCCACCAGCGACTGGATCTCCTGCTGCTGGCGCTCGATCGCTTCCTTGATCTCCGGCTTCAGTTTGTCGGCAAAGTCCCGTTTCAGACGCTCAACCGCTGCAATGGCATCACCGTAGCGCTGCAGGGCCTTGTAGCAGTTGGCCAGGTTGAAAAGGCTGTTCTGGGTTGGGTAGAGCGCGACCGAACGTTCAAAGTCGGCGCTTGCACCGGCAAAGTCGTCCAGGCGCATGAGTCTCAGCCCCGCATCGAAGAGCTGCTTGGCTTCTTCCTTGTCACCCGCGACCACGGACCACGAAACGCCGGTCAACAAAACCGCCACGCAAAGCGCACATACCTGTCTCTTCATTAGAGCTCCCTACTCGAAATCCTCGGACATCTCGGTGCCGCGGGTGCCCTTGCGCAGCTTCTTGTCGCCCCGCTTGCCGGCGGATGTGTCGAGAGCGTCGGCTGCCCCGGCCGGAAGGGCACCGGAGGTTGATCGCCCGGCACTCCCGGGCCGTGACTTCTTCTTGGATTTCTTGTCGTTCGCCACCGCTTCGTTGCCCGTGGGCGTACTTTCGGCGCGCGGCAAAGGCGCTGGCTCGCTCGGCGGGGCGGGCGGCGGCACGACCGGCGGCGCAGCGGGCGGGGATGGCGGACTGGGCGCGAGCCCGGGTGACGGCAGAACTGGCTGGGAGGCAATCGGCGCGATCGGTGCAGGAGCCTTGCTCGGCCTGCGCAACCACAGGGCTGCTCCCGCGGACACCGCAGCCAGCACCACCCCCAACACAACCCAGCGCCAAGGCCCGGACCCAATCACTGCGGTGGCCGCGCCCCGAAACCCCGATGAGACCGGTCTCTCGTCAGCCAATCTGCCGGGCGCGGAAAGCGCCTGCCCCAAGTCGCCCGCCGCGAAACCACGTACCTCGATGGTCGACGCCAGCAAGGTCAGGCGTTCTGCGCGGGCGTCGAAACTGGGCAGCGAGGTGAGTGCCTCCAGCATTTCCGCCGCGTTCTGGAAGCGCTGCTCAGGATTCTTGGCCAGGGCTTTGCGCACAAGCGGCTCCACCTCGGGGGGAAAGCCCGCGCACACGGATTGCGGCGCTCTTGGGTCATCGATCAGCATGGCCGACAGATACTCGGCGAAGTTGTTGCCGGCAAAGGGCAACACCCCGGTCAACATCTCGAACAGGATGGTCCCCATCGAGTAGATATCGGTGCGATGATCGAGGCCGGTACTGCCGCGGGCCTGCTCGGGCGACATGTAGGCCGGCGTTCCCATGACCGATCCGGTCTTGGTGCGCCACTTGTCGAACTCGCCTTGGGTGAACTTCGAGATCCCGAAATCGATGATCTTCACCACCGGGGGTTCACCCTCCTGGTAGGCGAGGAAGATGTTGTCCGGCTTGAGGTCGCGGTGAATGATCCCCTTGCGGTGGGCCGCGTGCAGCGCATGCAGGGCGGGCTCCATCACTGCGCAGACTGTACCCAGGTTGAGCGGACCGACACGCTTCAGAAGTCCAGCCAGACTCTCACCCTCCAGGTACTCCATGACCAGAAACGGCTCACCCTGCGGGGACACCCCGACGTCGAACACCTCGATGATGTTCTTGTGGCGAATGGCCGCCGCAGCCTGGGCTTCGCGATAGAAGCGCCCCACCACCTCGTCCCGGCTGATCAGCTCGGCGTGCAGAAACTTGATGGCCACGTCCCGGCCCAACCCAACGTGCGACGCCAGATAGACCGCGCCCATGCCCCCCTCGCCCAGCAGACGCAGAATCCGATAGCGCCCGTCGAGCAGCGCACCAGCCTCGGTGGCCTTGTTGGCCGGCCTCGCTGGCAGAAGAAAGGTCCTAGTCTTGCCTGACATCGCGGAATCCCCGCGGGCCGGCATGTTATCAGGAAAAGGGTTTTGTTTCGCGGCCTAAGACCACTACACCGTGAACGCCTCCACCCGCTTGCGCAGGGTCTCGGCTTCGGCGGCCAACTCACGCACCGCCAGATTGATGCCTTCCACTACCCGCAGATTCTGTCGCGCCACGTCCGCAATCGAGTCGGTCGCCTTGACTACGGTTTCGCCGCCCCGCTTCTGCTCGATGGTGGCGTCCAGCATGATGTTGGTCAGCTCGCTCATGTTCTGCGAAGCCTTGACGATCTCGGCGGCGCTGCCCGCGTTCTCGCTCGCGGCCGCCGCGATCTGTTGCGCCAAACCCGCCATGTTCTCAGCCATTTTCAGGGTCCGTCGCGCGGACTCGGTCTGCCGCTCGGTATCGCGTGCGCTCTGTTCGACAATCGACGACGTCTTGTCGATGGACGCGATCATCCCCACCAGAACCTCGTCAGTCAAGACCACGGCCGAGCCCACATCTTTCTGCACGCGCTCAATGATCGCGCTGATGTCCTGGGTGGCCTGGGCGCTGCGCTCGGCCAGCCGGCGCACCTCATCGGCCACCACGGCAAAGCCCCGGCCGGCCTCGCCCGCGCGGGCGGCCTCGATGGCCGCGTTGAGCGCCAGCAGGTTGGTTTGATCCGCGATGTCCTCGATGAGCCGCACGATCTTGCTCACCTCCTGCGCGCGTTCACCGATTCCGCCGATCGACCGCTGCAACTTCTCGCCCCCCAGCTTCACCGCGCCCAAGGCCGACTGCGACACCTCGTTGGCCGATCGCGCCTGGGCGGTGACCTGGGTGATACTGGTAGTCAACTCGGCCAGGTGCATGCTCGCCTCTTGTGACGAGACCAGCAGGGTCTGTCCATGGCTGGCGGTCCGCTCAAGATTTTCGTGCATGTTGTGAAAAGCGGTGGTGGTCTCCTCCACGCTGGCTGAAAGTGACATGGCGGTCTTGGCCAGTTGCTGAATCTGCGACGCGATCTGGGCCATGCTCGATGATGTCTCCTCAGTGGCCGCCGACTGGGTTTCCGCCCCGCGCGCCAACTGGCTGCCCGAACTGGAGATCTTCTCGGACGCTACCGCCACGATGCGGGAGGAGGCCAGGATCGACCGGATGGTGGCGCGCAGACTGCCGGACATCTGGCGCATGGACGCCTGTAGCTGGCCTGCCTCATCGCTGGACTCGCTCGGCGCAATCTCGATGGTGAAGTCCTGGGCGGCCAGACGGTTGGCGCAATCCACCGCCACGGCCAGGGGCGCGGTGATGCTGCGTGCGATGACGGACACCAGCAACCCCGCGAACAGAAGCGCCACGATCACGAACGCGATGGTGCGGGCGCGCTGGCCCTCCAGGCGCACCACCCGCTCACCGAGTTGGCTCCCCTGCCAAGCCAAGGCCGCGTCGTAGGTGGAAAAGAGCGCCTCCAGTGCCGCTTTGGCGGGTTTCTTCACAGCCAAAGCGACGCGCACCGCGGGCGTCTCGCCCTGCCCCGTGGTCTTGGCTTGCGCACTCAACTCGCGTGCGGCCACGGTGGCCTCGCGCAGGGCTTGCACGTACCGGTAGGCGACCGGGCTCACCGTCGCGTCCAGAGAATCCCCTGCCCCGCCCGCCCGGCCATCCCCGCCGGGCAGGGCGCGCAACTCGCGTTGCAAATCGAGCAGGCTGGCCTCCAGGCTCTCCACTGCGCCAATGAGCTGCGCCCGCGTTTCGATGGCGGTGTCCTTGGCCCCGGCAATCTGCGCACCCAGAACCACTAGGTCCGCCAACCTCCACGCCGCCTCGGGCAGCGTGCTGCGGGTCGCCTCGTTGACCAGTTCCGAATCGAGGTCAGCGGCGGCACCGGGATTGCTGGCCACTTGCCGGTAGGCCATGCGCAGTTGCTCGCGCCTGCGCCGATCGATCTCGCCTTCACGTGCACCTTCGCCCGGCGGTTGGGACCAGGCGTTGCGCAGGCCCGCCAACACCGGACGCATGCGCCCCGCTATTTCCGGATTCACGCGGCCACAGCCTGATGCCTGCAGCCGATTGAGTTCAGCCAGAGCCCGGTCGACCTGCGCACTCGGGTTGGTCAGCAAGCCGGCCGGTCCAGCCTCGTCCTGCACCCGACCCAAGCGCATGGTCACCTGGTTTTCCAAAATTGCGCGCAGCCGACGTGAATGTTCATCCAGGCACAACTCGTTGGAAGTCAGCACGATGTCCTGGCTGGCGCGACTGACAAAGTCTTTGAGCAGGAAAAGGGCGGGGATGAGCAGCACCACCACGATGCACAGGAGTTTCTGCCACAAGCGCATGTGTCGCAGCAGAGGGACCGCTTGGATGCGACGAGCAGTGCTGGCCTTCTGGGCTCCGGGCTCGGGGGATTGAGACCGATCTTTGGGGTCGCTCATGGGTAATCGCTCCTTGCAGCGAAGAGCTGACAGATTTCGGGCAGCGAAAGCAGGTGGGAAACTCCGCCCAGTTTGTGGGCGGCGCGGGGCATGCCGTACACCACGCAGGAGGCTTCGCTTTCGGCAAGGGTGAGGCCGCCCGATCGATGGATGGCCAACATCCCTTCCGCTCCGTCGCTGCCCATGCCGGTCAGCAAGATGCCAACCACGCGTCCAGGACGAGCGCGGCTGGCCGACTCCAGCAAAACGTCGACGCTGGGAATGTTCGCAGCCGCTATGGGGTCGAGCGACAGGTGTGCGGTCAGGTCAGGCTCGATGAAGAGGTGCGCCCCGGCACGCGCCAGCAACATCAGACCAGGCTGCAAGGTATTGTGATCCGCGGCCTCTTGCACCCGCATCCCACCCAGGGAGTCCAGCCGTTCGGCAAACGGGCGAGTGAAACCCACCGGCATGTGTTGGACCACCGCGATGGGTATCGGAAAATCTTTGGGAATGTGACTTACGATCTGCTGCAGGGCGGGCGGGCCGCCGGTGGAAGCACCGATTACGCACAAGTCATAGGACGACCAGCGCACCGCCGAAATAGTGCCCACCCCAGAGCGGCGAGTCGGCCCTGGCGCGGCCGTGTGCTCCCAGGAATAGGCGTGCGGCGCCGGTTTCCAGACTTCGATCTTATCCAACAGCTCGCGTGACAGTCGGTCGAAATCCATGACGTTGAGGCGGCTCTTGTCTATGAAGTCCACCGCCCCGGCGCTAATCGCATCGAGCGTCGTCTCCGCCCCTTCTTTCGTGTGCACCGACAGCATGATGACGGGCAGTCGCGGATAGCGGCGCTGGATCTCGCGCAGGGTCGCCAGGCCTCCCATGCCCGGCATCTCGACATCCAAGGTCACCACATGCGGCCGCATCGCGGGCAGTCGCTGCAGAGCTTCCTCCCCACTTTGCGCCGTCCCCACCACTTGCATTCCCGGTTGCCCGGCAAGAATCCGCGTGATGGCCTTGCGGATAAAGGGCGAGTCGTCGACAACCAAAATCCTGGTCATGATCCTGCACCCCGCTTGCGATACACGATCGAGTCGCCCAGGCGTACCGGCTGGAAGTCGCTACGCCGGCCAATCAGAGATTCGGAGTGGCCCAAGAAAAGATAGCCGCTCTGGTCGAGAGCGCGATGAAAGTGGGAAAGCGCACGGTGGAACGCTTCTTCGCAGAAGTAGATGAGAACGTTGCGACAAAAGATCACTTGGTAGGGCGCCCCCGGCAGCTCCAGGCCCGCCACGGCCAGGTTGGCTTCGAAGAAGCTGGTTCCCTTGCGATGCTCGGAGCGCAAACGAAAGCGGTCACCTTGCGCGCAAAAGTGCGCAGCCCGCTCCGGCTCGTCGCAGGCCCGCAACGAGCCCACCTCGTACAAGCCTTGGTTCGCCTGAGCGATGCACTCCGGGTTCAGATCGCAAGCGTCGATCTGCCAGGGTAAACCCGCGCGTTCCAGACCCGCCCGCTGCAGCGCAATCACGATGGAGTAGGCCTCGTCCCCGGTCGAGCAGCCCGCGCAGAGCACGCGCAGGGGCCCGCACCGGCTGGGCATCGACAATTGCGGGACCACGTGCTGGACCAGCAGATCAAAGTGATGGGCCTCGCGAAAGAAGTAGGTTTCGTTGTTGGGCAGAATGCGCGCCAACATGCTCAGCTCGGCCCCGCGCTGCGGGTGGCGTGCCAAGTAGCGGTGGTAGGCGCCAAAGGACTCCAGCCCGAGAGCCTGCAGCCGCGGCGTCAGCCGGCTCTCCAGATGGCCGCGGCGCGCATCCTGAAACACCAGTCCGAACTCCCGGCTCACCAGGGCGAGCAGAAGCCTCCATTCATCTTCCGCGGTCATTCGTGCGTCTCCGCAATAGCAGCGCTGGGCAGAGGCGCCGTCGGATCGAGCAGAAGGACCTTGTCGACGTCGAGGAGGATGACCAGCTCCGTGCCCATCTGGGCGATGCCGGTGACATAGTCGGCATGGGCGAACAGCGCCTCGGCCGGCGCTGGCTTGATAGTGCTGGTCAAAAGCTTGGTAATCCGAGACGCGCTATCGACCAGCAGCCCGAAGAGGCGGTCATGCGCCTCGACCACAATCACCCGTGCGCGCGGTGTCAGGGGCGCGATCGGCAGCCCCAGACGCGTCCGAAGCTCGACGATGGGCACCACCCGCCCCCGCAGATTGAGCACGCCGCGCACATGCGGGGGCGCCTCGGGAATGCGCGTGATCTCACCTACGCGCAAAATCTCGCGACTGCGCAGAATGGGAACGCCGAATTCCTCGCGCTGCAAGTAGAAGGTCAGGTACGCCTGCACCTCGCCCTCGGGAGCCGGCGCCGGCGTTGTGGGGCGGGCCAGAATCGCATCCGCAAAGGCCAGCAGGCTGTCGCGGGCGGTCCGGGATGCGGGAACCGCCGGCACGGAGGCGGCGGCCGCGCGAGGGCGTTCATCAGATGACATGGCTGGTGCTCTCGTGCGCATCCCGGCCTGAAGGGGCACCGGGCACGTTCACGACCGGCCTGCAGGCGCGCCGCAACACCTCGCCGCAGTCGAGAATGGGCACCACGCGCCCTTGACCCAAGATGGTCAGGCCCGACAGCACCCGCGAGTTGCGCAGGGTTTCGTCCAGCGGCCTCACTACGATTTCTTGCACGCCGACCAGCCGGTCCACCAGCAAGACGCAGCGTTTGGCCGCTGCCTCGACGATGATGCCGTAGCCGCGCGTCCCCTTCTGCCCCAGCCCGGCACAGCCCAAGAGCTGCCCGCCGTCGAGGGTGCGCAGAAAGTCGCCGCGCCACGGACAGAGTAGCACCTGGTTGATCTCGTGCATCGAAGCTTCCCGCACCTCGATGCTGTCGACCACGAAGCTGGCCGGCACCGCGAACATCTCACTGTCGACGCAAAAAATCAGGGCTTTGACCAGCGCAGCGGTCACCGGAAGGTCGATGAGAAATACCGTACCCTGCCCGGCCACGCTGCGCACGTCGATGCGGCCGCCCAGACTCTGGACCGCGTTGGCCACTACCTCCAATCCCACACCCCGACCGGCCAAGGTGGAGACCTCTGCCGCGGTGGAAAAGCCGGGCTGAAAGATCAGGCGCCGCAATTCGCCTTCCGGCATGCGTTCGGGGCTGAGGCCACCAGCGCGGGCCTTGGCAGCGATAGCGGCCATGTCCAGGCCGCGGCCGTCGTCGGCCACCACGACTCGCGCACGTCCCTCCAACAAACGCGCACCCAGCAGGATCTGGGCGCGCGCCGGCTTGCCCGCGGCAGCCCTTTGCTCAGCGCTTTCGATCCCATGCGCGACCGCATTGCGCACCATATGCAGAAGCGGCTCGTGCAGGCGGCTGATGATGGCGCGATCCACCTCGACCTGGCCACCTTCGATGACGAACTTGATGGCCTGCCCGCGCTCGCATGCCAAATCGCGCACATAGCGAGCATAGCGGCGAAACATGGTCGAGATGGGCGCCAGGCGCACGCGCAGAAGGTCGTGGCGCAGCTCAGAAGTCGCGCGACCCAAAGTGGCCAGTACCGGCTCCAGCAAAGCCGCGTCGCTGGGCTGCACCTGCCCGCGCGCCAGCCGTCCCGCAAAGCGCACCAACTCGGCGTGGCTGATGATGGCCTCCGCCGCTAGATCGAGCAGTCCGTCCACTTGGTGATCGCCAATGCGAACCGCGCAGTCTCCCTCATCCTGGCGGGTGCCGACGACCGATGGAACGGGTTTCTCCACTTCCCGGCCCGCATCACGCGGCTGCTCCGCCGCGGCGGATACCCCGGCCCTGGTTCGCACCGACGGCACTCGTACGGCGGCCGTTTCCCCTGCGGCTTGCCGAGCTTGCGCCACGCGCGCGATGAAAGCGGCGACCGGGGCCCGATCCGGCTCAGCCTGCAGCGAACCCTGGATGGAGCCAACTAGCAGATCGGTCCCGTCCACCAAAATCTGTGCCTGCTCGGATTCCTCCACCTCGGGGTGCTCGACGACGAGCAAACAAAAGTCCTCCAGCGCATGCGCGAGGGATTCGATGGCTCCCAGGCCCATCATGGCCGCATTTCCCTTGATGGTGTGCAACGCGCCCTTCATCGCACGCAACAAGTCCTCGTCGTCCTCGCCGTTTACCTGCGCCTCTTCCAGCCGCAACACCAGAGCGGCCACCTCGCGCGCCAATGGCTCCGTCTCCTCGACGAAGTCTTTGCGCAAGGATGCGAACAGCTCCTCCATGGAACTAGCCCATGGTGCGCATCTTGACCGTGGATCCGCCTGCGCCCCGCTCGGGGCCCGAACGCCGAAGAAACTCGTTTTCCAGCGCCAGTCCGAGCTGAAAGGCCGCCAGTTCAAAGATCTCGATATCGCCGACCGGCCGATCGCGCGCGCCGTTGTCGAGGTAGATGATGGCGATTACGCGCTCACTGCCGGGCACGGGCAGGACGGCAATCTCGCCCGACAGCGGACGATCGACCGCATCGCAGAAAGCCTGCGGCAATCCCGCGCTGTCGAAGCTCATCCGGCGGGTGTGACTGTCGTTCAGGCACTCGTAGAAGACGCCGCCTGCGCCCACCGGAAAGGTGAGATTCTGCGTCTTGCCATGCAACTCCTCGCCCTGTGCAGTTTGACCAAAGGCACCCAGGGCCACCAGCTGATCGTGGTCAGGCACTAGCAGCACGCCGCGGTCGAGTGACTCGGCCACCACGTTGAGCAGATTGACTGACACCGAGGTGGCGAGAAGGCCCGAACGCAGATCGACGATAATCCTGCGCAGACGCGCCAGGCTGGCCCGCACACCCTCGGCAATGGCACTTTCGTTGGAGAGGTACCGGCGCTGGCGCGCCACGCTGCGCACGCAGGCCACCACCGTCTCGGGTGACGCCGCGGTGATGGACAGCACACCCGCGCGGAAAAGGTCGCGCAGGGGCGCACGCCCCTCGAACAGCACCACCACCGATGCCCGTGGTCGCGCCCGGCAGAGCGCGGTGAGCGTGTCCGTCCCTTGCGCCTGGTAGCGGAGATCCACCACCACGATGGGCGGCGCCTCGCCCAGCAGCGACGCCCCCGCATCGCGCAAACCCACCGCTGACATGTGGTCGCCGGTTTCCGCCAGAAGCTGATTGATCCGCGCCAACAGTTCGGCATCGGGAGAAACCAGTTGAAAGCGCGGGCGATCGGGCACCTCGAACTTGGCGGTGATTGCGGTCTCAGAAACCGCGGACTCGGGGACATCCCTGGACGAGGCGTCGAGTGACTTGCGGCCACTCCGGGTGGTCACGTGCACGAACTCCTCGACCGCCTCCGATCCTTCCGGCCTAACCTCGGTGGGAGTGGGCGGCTGGCAGGCCGCGCGCACTGACTCTTCCTCCATGGCCTGCAGGACTTCCAAGAGAACCTGCTGGGTGTCGAGGTCGACCTTGGGTGCGCCGGAGAAGCGCGACACCTCCACCACCGGGGTCAAGTCGTCCAATGCGAAATCGAACGTGCCGGTAGGCCAGGCCAGCACCTCTTTGACCACTCGCTCAATCTCGCGCCCGATGACCTGCCGGATGATCTCCGGGGTGGTGGCGCCCTGGCGAACCAGTATCTGTCCGATGGCGCGTCGAGGCCGCTCCACATCTTGTGCTGCCAGCGCCCGCTGCAGGGTGGGCTCGTCCAGCGCGCCGGCCCCGAGCAGCAGCTCGCCCAGACGCAACGAGCGCGAACTCCACCCGCTGACTAGCCGACCGCGTTCGAACCCGACGAGCGCTTCCTCTTCCCCGGCGTGAATCGACAAGGTGCCCGAATGCCCACCCAAGCGGATGAGCTGCAT
>PMJO01000283.1:0-182 GCA_003158455.1 Myxococcales bacterium
GAAGTAATCCATGTTGGATTGGCTGCTGGAGAGTCAACACAGGACCCTGTCGTGCAGGCATCCGGGGGCGGCACAGGCACGTCGGGGGTGCTGGCAGCGTCCGGCCGGGGCTCGGGCGCTCCCTCGCAAACCTCCGTCGCTCCCCCCGTAGCCACAGTGCCACCCGTGCTGACCCCACCGGT
>PMJO01000283.1:206-27726 GCA_003158455.1 Myxococcales bacterium
TCCACCGCTACTCACTGCCCCACCGGAGGCGATGGTGCCGCCAGTGCTGGTACCGCCAGCGCCACCCGTGCTGACTCCACCGGTGGCCACGCTTCCACCGCTGCTCACTGCCCCACCAGAGGCGACGGTTCCGCCAGCGCCACCCGTGCTGACCCCACCGGTCACCACGTTTCCCCCGCTACTCACTGACCCGCCTGAAGCGGTGGTTCCGCCAGTCCTGGTGCCGCCAGCGCCGCCTGCACCGCCAGCGCCGCCTCCGCCATTTCCACCAGTGTCTTGCGACTGACCATCTGCGCTGCCCGAGGACCTGTCTGCCGGGACGTCAACTGGACCATCCAGCCCAGCATCGTCAGGACCGTTAGGGTACGGCGAGCTCTTGGCGTCGACGGGCACCTCAACCGCTCGGGACTGACCGTCGCCACGAGCAAAGGAAACGTCTGCCGTGGCGTCAGGCGAGGCGGGATTGGAAATCCGACCATCCAGCCCAGCACCAGCGAGACCGGCTGCCTCCAGCGAGGTGTTCATGTCGATTGAAGGCGACACTTCCCTTGGCCTCACGTCGGCCAGAACTGCGTCGGTACCACCAGGGAAATCAGGGCTAGGAGCCCCGTCGGGGTTGGCGCGCAATCGCAGGCCGGCCGATCCGCCGCAGCCTACGACCAACGTCATCACACTAGCCAGAACCGCAAATCCATAAAACTGTCGCATCATCATGCCCCTCGCCCGAGAACCGTGGTTGTTTCCACCGGCCAGCCCAATGACGCTGACCGCCAGGGCGAGGAATATGCAACAAAAGACCGTGAATTGAAAGAAGAAGAATCAGTGCGGCCGGAACCAGCGGCTGCGAAGCGATTGTCCGCCATGGTCCGCACAGGTCGAGGCCGAGCAGTAGCCGAGCCATGCCACTCCTGCCATCGTCACCCGCACCAGGCCAGCGCGCGCCTCCAGCCAGTCGACTCTCGACAGGTCTGTTGAAGGTTGTTCTGCCTCGAACAGCTCGCAAGCAAAACCCGCACTTCCCTACCCTGCCTTCTTGTGGTCCTCCGAGCGCACGCCATAGCGCTTGAGCAGGCGATGCAGACTCTCGCGCTCAATGCCGGCACGCTCGGCAGCGCGGGTCACGTTGCCATCGAACTCATGCATCAGAACCGACAGATACTCGCGTGAGATGCGGTCGCGCGCGGTTTCCATGGCCTCGCGGTAGGGCATCTTGACCAGCACCTCGGCCGGAAGCGCGCCCACCTGCGCCCCGCGCAGTTCCGCGGGCAGATCGCGGATGTCAAGTTCCTTGCCGGCTGCTATGGCCACCGCACACTCGATGGCGTTTTCCAGTTCGTGCACGTTGCCCGGCCAATTGTAGGCCGTCAGCGCTCGCATTGCCGCATTCCCAATCCCGTTGATGTCGCGCTTCGAAGCACGCGCGTGCTGGGAGAGGAAGTGAGTCGCCAAAGCCGGGATGTCCTCGCGTCGCTCGCGCAGGGCCGGCATGCGAATAGGAAACACGTGCAACCGGTAGAAGAGGTCCTCACGGAAGCGCCCCGCCTGCACCTCGGCCTTCAACTCCCGGTGGGTAGCGGCGATGACACGCAGGTCGAGCGAAAACGGTGTGTTCTCACCCACCCGACGGATCTCCTTGTCCTGCAGAGCCCGATTCAGCTTCGCCTGCACGGGCAAGGGCAATTCCCCCACCTCGTCGAGGAACAGGGTTCCGCGGTTGGCTTCCTCGAACATGCCTGGCTTTCTAGCCGCCGCGCCGGCAAGAGCGCCTTTGGCCTGCCCGAAAAGCTCGCTTTCCACCAACTCGGCCGGCAGCGCGCCGCAATTCACCGGCACAAAGCGATTGTGTTTGCGCGCGCTGTGGTAGTGCACAGCACGCGCCGCCAACTCCTTGCCGGTGCCGGTCTCTCCCGTCAGCAGCACGGTCACGTCGAGCCCGGCCGCCCGTTCCAGCAGGCCGTACACCTCGCGCATGGGCGGGCTCTTGCCGATCATGTTGTGGAACGAATTCACCCCCTCAAGCTCCTTGCGCAGGCTTGCCACCTGAGCGCGCAGGCGCCGGCGCTCCAGGGCGCGCGCCACCACCAGCCCCGCGGCGTCAGGCTCGAAGGGCTTCTGGATGTAGTCGTAGGCGCCCTGTTTCATGGCCTCGACCGCGTCGGGAGCTGAGCCGTAGGAGGTCAGCAAGACCACCTCGGTTTCAGGCCAACGCGCCTTGACCGATTCCAGAACTGTGAAGCCGCTGGCACCCGGCATCTTGAGATCGGTCACCACCACGTCGAACTCATGTTCGGCGATCAACGCCAACGCCGCGGCGCCGTCGATGGCCGTGCTCAGGTTGTGCCCCTCGCCCGCGATCTTGGCGAACAGTTTGCGTATGCTCTCCTTGTCGTCCACCACCAGCACAGAAGGCCGGTTCATGTGATTCCTCCTTGGAAATCCTTGCTCGGGGTCAGGATGCCGAAGACCGATGGTGACATTTGCGGTTACAGTGTAGCCGAAGCGGTCAATATCCGCCACCGAGGCGGCCGGTGGCAACGAATCCGAACCACAATGTGGGCAGCGGCGCTGGTGTGAGACAAAGGCCCACTCTATTTCGGACGACTCTTGTCAGGCAGAATGGTTGAAGGCAGCGCGGGTTGGAGGACACTTATTTCTAGGGGGGGATTCAGCGAACACGGACCAGCGAACTTCCGGAGGCCAACCAATGCGAATGCATCAGCTCGCTCCGCTTTCTCTCGCACCACGGGGCCGGGTGGCATGGGGCGCCTTGCTAGCTCTTGCTACTATGGGGTGTCAGACCAACTCTAGCGGGCTAGTTCCGGGAGGCGGTGCGGGCGGCAACGCTCCTGGCGCGAGCACCGGTGGCTCGGCCAATCTGACCGGCGGAAACACGAGCGGGACTGGTGGCACAAAGGCCACCACCGCCGGGACGACGGTGACGGACGCAGGAGTAGTGTCGACCGGCGGAAGCACGGGCGCGACCGGCGGGGTGGCAATCGCAACGGGTGGTGCCACGACTTCGGCGGGCGGGACTACGGTCGCAACCGGCGGACTAGCGATCAAGACCGGTGGAAACACAGCGCCGACCGGTGGCACCGCAGCGGCGGGCGGGACAGCGATCGCAAGTGGCGGAACCACGACCGCAACCGGAGGGACCGAGGTTGCCACCGGCGGAGCCTCGACCGCAACCGGCGGTAGCACTGCCGCAGCCGGTGGGACGAAAGCTGCGACTGGCGGTACCACGACCGCAAGTGGCGGAACCACGACCGCGAGTGGCGGGACCACTGCGGTGAAGGATGGCGGCGTTGATGCGACACCAGATGTTCGCGTGGACACATCCTTGCCTGACGTCGCCGCGGATCGCGTCGCCACCTGCGGCCAGGCCAACCAATCCTGCTGCACGGGAAGTGTGTGCAACGATCCTTGGACCACCTGCACGACATCTGGCATGGGACTAGGAACGTGTACCAGTTGCGGGGAAGCCGGTGGCGCCTGCTGTCCCGACAACTCCTGCTCCACCGGCGGCTGCTGCAACCGGACCGGAACCTGCATTGGCCAAAGTGGCCAATGTCCAAGCAACCTTGGCGGCGGCACTTGCTCCGACAACGCTTGCGTATCCGGCGGCAGCGCCTGCGGCACCCTCGGCAATCCATGCTGCGACAATACTGCGGGGAACAATCCCGTCTGCACTGCCGGCAGTCTCCAATGCGTGACCGGCATGGGCGGCGGCACGTGCCAGACCTGCGGGGTCGCGAATGCACCTTGCTGTGGTACGGGGCTGACGGCCGCAGGTCGCACCTGTTCCACCGCGCAGTTGGTCTGCCAAAGCGGAGGCGGCGGAGGTGGCGGAGTGACATACACTTGCGTGGCCTGCGGAGCCGCGGGCAAGCCCTGCTGTTCAGGCCAGACCTGCAACAACAATCTTCGCTGCTCAGGTCTGGGCGCGGGAGCGCTTTGCCAGTAGGGACAATCAGCCGGTAGGAGCTGACCTGTCCCTGGTGGCGATCTGATCCTCGCCACCATCACGCTTGGCGCTCTTCAAGGGGATGGCAGCCTCTCGCGCCGAGTGCAGAGCGTGGCGTCTGCTTGTTGGCGACATGGGCGACCGCACCCCCATCCCGCGACACAGAACACGTCGTCCTGTCATCCAATAGCCAACCGCAGCAATAGCGCTACCACGCTACCCCTACCGATTTGGTTGGATTTGGCTGACAACGATGCTAATCAATTGGACGACATCGCCATTTCCAGCCCTGGCAGTCGTACCACCGGAGGTCACAGGCCCATGATAGGAAACCGTGTTCATCGACTGGCAATTGCTCTTGTTGTTGTCAGCTTGGGAGCATGCACGGGATCTCGCGGCCCCGCCGGGCCCGCGGGCGAAGCTGGCCCTCCTGGACCTCCGGGCCCCCCCGGCGAAGCTGGCCCTCCGGGACCTCCAGGCCCAGAGATAGATGCGTCAGCCGCCAGTGATGCCCCGATCGGCAAGCCTCCGACCGTGACGATTGCGGGCACCACCCAAACCGCTGGGTTCGGCGCGCCGGTCACCTTGGTCGGCGCCGCGACCGACCCCGACTCTGACGTCAGCCAACTCACCTACAAATGGATTCAGACTGCCGGTCCCACCGCAACCCTGACTGGTGCCACCACCCCGAGCCTGACCTTCACCACGCAAACCCTGGCCGCTGCCAAGGCGCCGGTGATGGCCCAGCTGCACTTCGGCGTGCTTCCCATCAGCCCGGACGAAGCCGGAAACTACTCATTCGAATTGGATGTGACTGATCCACAAGGCAACGTGGGCAAGGCTACGGCTACGGTCCGCTCGAACCCGCCCACCACGGGTCTGCAGAACGTTCCCATTGGCATCCGCCAGTTCCTGATGGGCGACGGTGGCACGCAGGCCACCTGGAACTGGAGCCTCGTCACTACTGTCGCGCCCGGCTCGGCCGCCACCCTTGCGGGCGGAACCACGCAGTTTCCCACCTTCATCCCGGATGTCGTGGGCAGCTACACCCTGACCGAGGCCGTGTCCACCAAGACGCTGACCATGGTGGCGGGCAACTGGCGCGGCGAGATGATCGACTACCCGACGACCTGCCAGACTTGCCACAACGACAAGATCGCGCCCGACGTCTTCACGCCATGGTCGAAGACCGACCACGCGATTGCCGTGCAACACAAGCTGAACGGCACCTACTCCGACGGAGTTACGCCGCTGACGTCCTTCCCGCTTTCCTGCATGGAATGTCACACCGTGGGCGACTCGCCGGCCGCGGTCAACAATGGCTTCGACGACGTCATGAAGACCACGGGCTGGACCATGCCTACCAAGTTGCAGCCGGGCAACTGGGAAAACATGGTGACGAATTTCCCCAGCCTGGCCGAACTGGCCGGCATCCAGTGCGAGAATTGCCACGGTCCGCAAGACGGTGCGATTGGGCACCTCTCGACTGCGCACACCACGTCTGGGAATACCACCCCGGACAAGTGGACGCGCGTCTCGTTCTCCGAGGGCGTTTGTGCTTCATGCCACCAGGACGCAACCCACCACTACAAGCCGAGCCAGTGGCAGACATCCGCCCACGCCCAGCGCGACCTCGTGTCCAACGCCACGTTCGAGTCCCGCGGAACAACGGCGGCACACTGCGGCCGGTGCCATTCCGCGCAGGGATTTGCGGCCTACTCAGCCCAGTTGGCCAAGGGAGACGCCGGCCTGCTGCACAAGCCAGACGGCACCGCGGCCGACGAGGCATTTCTGCGCGGCCTGGGTCTACAGGCGTCGACCGTGGAGGCGATCACCTGTGCGGCATGCCACGATCCGCACGACGCGACCAACCCTGGCCAGCTTCGTTTGGGCGGGGCTCTCAAGGCGTTGCCCAACGGCTTGACCAACATCTCCGCCGCGGGCATGGGTGCCACCTGCATGGCCTGTCACAATACCCGGAACGCTGAACACGATGACTTCGTCGCCGCGGCCACCGATTTCTCGGGCCCGCACACCCCATCGCAAACCGACGTGCTCTACGGGTTCAATGCCTACTTCATGCCGCGGCTCAATCCATCCCCGCACCTGTCGGTTACCGATACGTGCGCGGGCTGCCACGTTGCTATACCCACAGCTACCGAGAAGGCCGCCGGGCAAACCGACAACCACAACTTCGCCACCGACGACACCGTCTGCGCCTCTTGCCACTCCTCGTCGACCAATGGCGAGGCGTTGCTGTCAGCCAACAACGCGCAGCTTGGCGAACTGAGTACCGCGATCGGGACCAAGGCTCTGGCGATCATCAATACCCTATACACGGCCGGAAACACACTTTCCGTGCGGGCCTACCGACAGCTAACCGATCAGTACAGCTCCGCGGCCGCTACCACGGCCGACATTCTGCTGACCGCCGCCCCAACTGCGGTGGTCCTTCGTTCCGCCATCCACGGGACCACTTCATTCACCCTGACCCTTGCTGCCCCGGTGTCCGTGACCTGGACAGCAACGACCTCGGCCCCGGCCATCACGGAAACCCTGTCGCAGATCGACTGCCAGATCAGCGGCATCACCGTGACTGGCCAGTATGCGCCGCCCGTACCGCCCGCCTTGACCGGCGCGCCGGTGCCTGCCATCGCGACGGGTTCGGTGGTGGCCAAGGCAAGCTGGAACCTGCAGTTGCTTAGCAACGACGGCTCGAGAGGCTTGCACAATCCTGACTTCTTCCAAGACGTGATTGTCAACACTCTGGAAGCTTTGCAATAGGCGTCGCGCCGAGAGCGAACCCCAGCCGTAGACCCGATAGCTGTTGCGGGCTATCCTCAAGACGACGACAGTCGAAGCTGCCATAACCGCGAGACACAGCCAATCTGGGACGGTGAAATTTCATGTCGTTGCTGCTCAAGTCACTTTCGCCCGCCATCGCCCGGCTGGCCAACTACGCGAAGAACCCGCTCACCATCCTCGGCTTCGGACTGACGACGCTGTCGGGGCTTGCCCTCATCGTATTTCTCGCGCTTGAGGTGGCCGGTCTGCTCGACAATCCTTACACCGGGGTGTTCGGCTCGGCCCTTCTGCCCGTGATCTTCGTGGGCGGGCTGCTGCTCATGCCACTCGGCATCTTGCGGCGACGGCGGGCGCTTATGCGCAGCGGTCAGTCGGCCGACGCCATCGCGACCTACCCCAACCTTGACTTCAATGATCCCCATCTGCGCCGCGTGGCCATGCTTCTTGCCGCGCTCACCGTGATCAACGTCGTGGTGCTGGCGACCAGCTCGGTGGTTGGGATGAACTTCATGGACACACCCAAGTTCTGCGGAACCGTGTGCCACAAGGTCATGCGGCCCGAGCACACAGCCTACCAGAACTCGCCCCACTCGCGGGTCAAGTGCACCCAGTGCCACATCGGACCGGGCGCCTCCTGGGCGGTTCGTTCCAAGTTCGATGGTCTGCGCCAGGTGTGGAAGGTGATGACGGGAACCTATGCCCACCCAATTCCCTCGCCCGTGCACACCCTGCGGCCGGCGCGCGATACCTGTGAAAGCTGCCACTGGCCGGCCAAGCACTACGGCGACAAGTTGCGTGTCGTCGGCCGCTTTGCCGAAGACGAGAAGAACAGCGCGAGCTTCACCGCGCTCCTGCTGAGAACCGGCGGTGGCGCCTTTGGCGCCGGCCAGCCTCACGGCGGCATCCACTGGTGGCACATATACGCCGACAACCGCATTCGCTACTTGGCCACTGACCAGCGCCGGCAAGAGATCGCCTGGGTCGAACTGACCACGCCGGACGGCAAACGAACCGAGTTCACGCGCGAAGGCGCGAACCTGCCGGCCCCGGACAGCATCCAACGAGCAGCACGGGTAATGGATTGCATTGACTGCCACAATCGGCCGACGCACCTATTTGAGACGCCGGCCAAGGCGATTGACAGCGTCCTGCAACGGCAGGCGGATCTCCGATCGCTGCCGTTCTTCAAGCGAGAGGCAGTCAAGGCGGTGGCGGCGGCCTACCCCACCCACGACGAGGGCATGGCCGGAGTCCGGCGCAGCGTGGCCGACTTCTACCGCAAGTTCTACCCGGATCTGACCACGCGCGCGGGCAAGCTGGTCGCGCGGGCAGCGGACGAAACCGCCGCGGTGTACGATCGCACGGTGTTCCCGGAGATGAACACCAACTCCAAGACCCACCCCAACAACATTGGGCATGACGACTCGCCGGGCTGCTTCCGCTGCCACGACGGCAACATGAAAGAGTCCAAAGGCGATCGGGTCATACCCAATGATTGCGACACCTGTCATGCCATATTGGTTGACGGCAGTTCCAACGAGCCTGACCTCGGCCAGCTTGTCCTAGCGCCGCCGCCCCCGGCCCCTGCGCCTGCGGAGGCCAAGCCGTGAGGTATCTCGGCATGGTCGGTCTGAGCTTGCGCCGAGGCCAGCAGGAAGGGCTGGCGAAGTACACTTTTGCTCCCGCGGAGTGCGAGGCCCAGACCAAGGCACTTCATGAGGCGTGCGACTTTCTCGAAAGCGTGTATCTGGCCACCTGCAATCGAGTTGAGGTCGTCTTCTTGTGCCGGCGGGGCACCCCGGTTTCCGAGTATCGCAAACGCGTCCACGGGTTCTTCGCGACGCGCGACCAAGCCGGAACCGCCAGCGAGCCGACCGCACGCAAGGCGGCGCAGTCTCTGCACGCCTTCGAAAAGGACGGCGCGGCCGAGCATCTCTTCTGCGTAGCCGCGGGTCTCGACTCACTCAACCCTGGCGATGCCCAAATTCTCGGCCAGGTCAAAGATGCCCTGCACATGGCGCAACGGCTGGGACTGGCCGGCGCTCACCTCCAGCTCGTCTTCGAAGAAGCCTTCCAGGCCGCCAAGCGCGTGCGCAGCCAGACCGCGATCGGGGCCCGACCGGTGTCGATGGTTTCGCTTGCCTTCGATCTCATCGACGAGCGGACCAAGCTGCCTGCCACGGTGGCGCTCATCGGAGCAGGCGAGATGACCCGCCAATGCGGCGAGCATCTGCGTGGCCGCACGGGGTGCAACCTTCTCTTCGTCAACCGCACGCTAGGCAAGGTCGCCAATCTGGCGGCCTCATGCGGCGGCCGAGCCCTGGCACTGGATGCTTTTCTGGCCGCGCCTGGGCGGCTGGACGTGATTGTCACGTCTACCTCAGCGCGCGAGCCCTTGCTGGGACCTGCCTTTTTCGCGGCCCTGCAGGGCGCAGCGCCACTGGTGATCGACCTGGCCGTGCCGCGCGACACCGACGTGGACGCCGCCGCCGTCGCAGGTGCCCAGCTTTTCGACATCGACCATTTGAAGGTTCAGGCCGAGCGCAACCGGCGCGCGCGCGAGGCCGAGATCGCCGAAGCGCGGGTCGTCATTGACGAAGCTCTGGAGGCGCTGCGCCGGAGGGTGGTCGAGCGCGACATCAGTCCCATCGTGCGCGACTTGCGCAGCCAGGGCCAGGCCGCAGCCGACGAGCTGCTCAAGCAGCTCTTCAACAACGGCCTGGCCAAGATGGACGAAGCCCATCGCGACCACATCCGGCGCTTCGGCCAGCAAGTCGTGAACCGACTTCTCCACATGCCGACCGTCGGACTGAAGCGTCTGGCACAAGACCACGGCATGGAAGCGGTGGAGGCGTTCTTGCGGGGCGTGCGTGACGAGCACCGCGAGCCGTAGTATTCCGTAGTCATGACGCTGCCCTTTCTCCGGCGTACGGGGTCGCCGCAATCCCGATCCCGCCTGCTCGTGGCGGGCGTGCTCGCAATCATGGCGTTCACTATCGCGCTACTCGCGTGGTGGGTTCTGTTCCACCTGCGCTATTCCGCCCAGGAGATTCGCGCCACGGCCGAACACATGCAGGCGGATCGGCAATCCGCAGAACGGGCACTGCTGGCACTTTCGCAACGAGCAGCCCTAGGGCCGGGCGGACCGGCCGAGTTTCTCCGGCTCGCCTATCCCCAAGTCGACTGGCGGCCGGGTGTGCGTCCCGGGCAGGAGCTGGTGCCGGGCTTTCCGGGCTACGGGGTCACCATGCGACCGGGGCGACTCGAGCATCTGCAAGCTCAGCGACGGGCGAGCATCCGCATGTTCGCGGCCGAGGGCGCGACCTTTCTGTGCATCCTGGTGGCAGGGACTGCGCTCATCTTGCGTTCCGTGCGACGTGAGATGGAGTTGATGCGCCAGCAGGCCAATTTCCTGTCCGCGGTCACCCACGAACTGAAATCCCCACTGGCCTCCATCCGCCTTTTCATCGAGACCCTGGAACTGCGCGATCCGCCGCCCGAGAAGCGAGCGCGCTTTCTCGCCAACATGCGCGGCGACATCGATCGCCTAGATGGCCTGGTCAACAACATCCTCGCGGTGGCCCGGCTCGATAGTGGCCGTTTCCTGGTGCATGTTGGAAGGGGCGATCTAGGTCGCGATGTGGCCGAGGTGGTGCAAGCGCTGGGCAAAGACCCGTCGCAACGTCGCCTGTCCGTCGATCTCGCTTTGCCTGCCGCGCCCCTGCTCGCGCGCTATGACCTGGGCGTGCTCAAGACCGTGCTGCGCAACCTGCTGGACAACGCCGCAAAATACGGCGGCGCTGACCAGCCCGTGCGCGTGGCGGTCGCGCGCCAGGGACAATGGGCCGCCATCGAAGTCCGTGACCAGGGCATCGGCCTAGCCGCGGAAGAGCGCGAGAAGATATTTCAGAAATTCTATCGTGTGGGCGAAGAGATGGTACGCCAGACCGAAGGTACTGGCCTGGGTCTCTACTTGGCGCGCGAGCTGGTCCGTCAGGTGGGTGGCAGCATCACTGCCGAAAGCCCCGGAGTGGGCAGGGGCACCACCTTCCGGGTCACCTTGCCGTTGTCGACTGAGGATTCGGCATGAGCGCGCTCATCCTGGTGGTGGAGGACGAGCAGCACCTGGCCGAGGGCATCAGCGAAAACTTGCAGCAGGAAGGTTACGCCGTGGAAATCGCGGGCGACGGCGAAAGTGCGCTCCAACGTTGGCGGTTGGGCGGCATTGACCTCATGATCCTCGACGTCATGCTGCCCAAGCGGGACGGGTTCTCGGTGTGCAAGGCCATCCGCGACGAGGGTGGCCGCCTGCCCATTCTGTTTCTCACCGCCAAGACCTCGGACGACGACCGCGTGTACGGCCTGGAGCTGGGCGGCGATGACTATTTGGGCAAGCCCTTCAACCTGCGCGAGCTGCTGCTGCGCGTGCGCGGCATGCTGCGCCGGCAAGGCTGGTACGTGCAGGCGATCGAGCCCACACGGGTCGGTACCGTCACGGTCGATTTCGGCAAGGGAGAAATCATCGATCCTGATGGCGAGCGCAGCAGCCTGGCAGAAAAGGAAGCCTTGATCCTGCGCTTGCTGGTCGAACGCGCGGGCGAGGTGGTTGCGCGTGACGAGATCCTCGAGCGCGTGTGGGGCTACGAGGTCTCGCCTTCCACGCGCGCGGTGGAGCACATGGTGGTTCGCCTACGCAAACTCATCGAGCCCGATCCCGAACGCCCGCGCTATCTGCAAACTGTGCGTGGTCTGGGCTATCGCTTTTCTCCCCAAGGTGAAGGATGAGTGATCCTAGCGCCGTCCCGGCCGAACTGCTGGCTCGCTACGACAGCGCCGGGCCTCGCTACACGTCCTACCCGACCGCGGTGGAATTCCGCGAGGACTTCCAAGAGCCTGACTACCTGCGCGCCCTGGAGCGCGCCGACGCTTGCGGCGCCGCCCCGTTTTCCGTGTACATTCACCTGCCCTTCTGCGAGCGCCGCTGCACCTTCTGCGGCTGCCATTCCTTTGCCACTACTCGCAAGGAGGTAGCCGAACCATACCTAGAACACCTGCGGAGCGAGTTCGGCTTGGTCGCCGCGCGTTTGCCCCACCGGCGCAAGGTCGCGCAGTTCCATTTGGGCGGCGGCACGCCGACGTATTTTTCACCGACGCAATTCGATCGCCTGGTGGCCGAATTCGCCCGGCATTTCGAATTCCTGCCCAACGCCGAGCTGGCGGTGGAGGTCGATCCCCGGGTGACCAGCGAGGCGCATCTCGCCACCTTGGCCCGCCTCGGCTTCAACCGAATCTCCATGGGCGTGCAGGATTTTTCGCCCGAGGTCCAGCAGGCCATCGGCCGTGGGCAGACGCGCGAGCAAACCACGGGCTTGGTCGCGCGCGCGCGCCAGCATGGCTTTGCCGGCATCAACTTCGACTTGGTGTACGGCTTGCCTGCGCAGCGGCCCGAGGTATTTGCCGAGACTCTCACCGAAACCGTGGCTCTGCGTCCCGATCGCGTGGCAGTCTACTCCTTCGCCTACCTGCCCATGGTGCGCAGCAACCAGAAGCTGATTGACGTGCGCGCGGTTCCTGACCGTGACACCAAGTTCCAACTGCTGGCCATGGCCCGCCAGGCGTTCTTGGCCGCTGGCTATCAGGCCATCGGCATGGACCACTTTGCCCTGCCCTCGGATGAGCTGGCGGTGGCCCAGCGCCAAGGTCGCCTATCACGCAACTTCATGGGCTATACGGTCAGTCCGGGCGACGACACGCTCGGCTTCGGGGTGTCGGCCATCGGCGATGTGCGTGGCGCCCTGGTGCAGAACGAAAAGAAGTTGGCACCCTACTACCGCATGCTCGACGGTGGGCACCTACCGGTGCAGCGGGGCTACGCCCGCTCCCGCGACGATGAGATCCGCCGCGACGCCATCCTGTCGCTAATGTGCAACTTCACCGTCAGCCGCGCCACCCTGGAGTCGAGATACGGTATCGTGTTTGCCGACTACTTCCGCGAAACCTTGGCCAAGCTCGCGCCCTTCGTAGAGGACGGCATGTGCCGCCTTGACGAGCAAGGCCTGCACGCCATCGGCCTGGGTCAGATTTTCGTACGCAATCTGGCCATGTGCTTCGACGCCTATCTCACCCCGCGCCAGCAACTCGGCAGGCCGGTGTTTTCCCGCACCGTCTAGAGCACCGAACGGTTTGACNNCAAACCGTTCGGTGCTCTAGCCTCAACTCAGCCGAGCTGACTACTTGCCCTTGAAGTCGCGACAGACCTTGACGAGACCCTTGATGTCCTCGGGCGAGATCTTGCCCTTGCTGCCGTACATGACCGTCTTGCCAGCCGCATCCTTGACGCCGTCACTGATCGCCTTCTCCCAGTCGGCGTCCTTGGCCGCGGCCTGCACCTTGGCGTCGGTCAAGTCCTTGATGTTGAACTTCTTGCCCATCGCGGTCTGCCCCTTGCCGTCCTTGCCGTGGCAGCCGGCACATTTCCCGGCGAAAGTTTCGGGTGCTCCGGCCAAGGCAGCGGCCGAGAGCCAGAGGACAAGAAGGCCAGTTCCGATGAGCGCAATTGTTGTTCGCATGGGTTGGTTCACTCCTTCCTAGCTATAGACGCAGACACTCTGCAACGGCTTCACGGGAAACGCCATGAGGGAAATCAGGGAGCGATTGTACGTCGAACGCAAACACCTACAGTCCGGGCGCTACGGCGCCGTGATGCGCGGGTTGGTCGTACCGTCGTGGCAGCTATTGCAGGCCCCGGTCGAGTTGGAAGTGACGGGCATCTGCTTCTCGCCGTTGCCATTGCGTACCCGGATGTCAGCCCCGGCCAGGTTCAGGGCAGAGCCCGTGTAGAAGAAGTTCCCGGTGCTGGCCCCCGAGAAGACAGAATAGAAGGAGCCGGTGGCGAGCTTGACGCCGACCTCGACGCTGCTCACCCCCTTGCCGGTGGAATCATAGACGGTTCCGGCGAACGCGAATCCGTGGTTGTGGCACGAGCTCAAGCAGTTCTGCCCGGGGTTCATCCCACTGGAGCCCTGGGTGGCGCTGTAGGCGGTGGGCCAGTACGAAGACGACGTTCCGCCGGTGCTTCCACCCGTGCCTGCACTGCCTCCGGAGCCGCTGGCACCCCCAGCGCCCGTGCTGGCGTGCGTGCTACCTCCGCTCCCAATGCTACTCATTCCGCCAGAACCGCTGCTTCCCGCCGCGCCAGTGCCACCTCCCGTGCGCGTCGCTCCGCCCATTCCGCCCGTGCTCGTCGCTCCCACGGCACGCGTCGTTCCGCCGGCGCGAGCTGCTCCGCCAGTGCTGGTTTCTCCGCCCGAGCTGGTAGCTCCGCCAGTGCCGGTTGCTCCGCCCGTGCCCGTCGCTCCGCCGGTGCTTGTCGTCCCGCCCATGCTGGTTTCTCCGCCGGTGCTCATCGCTCCGGCTGCACTCGTGGTTCCGGCCGAAGTTCCGCCAGAACTTGCCGAGCCGCCGGAGCCCGCCGATCCGCGCGAACTCGTCCCGTTGTCGGTGCCCCCTGCCCCGCCGTCGCCAAACGCGCCGGGAGGCACAGGCCCTGTACCATCCGACGAACAACCAGCCGCATGCACTGACGCGGCCATAAGCACTCCAAGAAACCACTTGTGCGAAATCTTCATGTTCCTTCCGATCGCTTGCGGTTGCCTGATGCGGAACGAGACTCGTAGTCCGTGCGTCGTCGCGGTCGCTTCTCATGAGTGTAGCAACGCATCTCGACTATGCCAGTAGGATTACCGTAGTTGCGCTTCGGTTTCGTTCAATCTCTGCCTTTTCTTGGACTTCGTGTCTTCTTGCGGCATAATGGCTTCAAGCGTGTGGAACTCCTGGCTCTGCGCGCTATTGATCGCAGCCGAAGAGAGAACCGCCTTGCTTCTCGTCATCGCGAACGCCCCGAAAGATCTGGCGGCCCGGACGCGCGCAGCGCAGCTCGCTGGCCTGCCTCCGGCTGACTTTTCTCGCCGGCTGGCCGGAACCCTGCCACGCGTGCTGCTGGCGGCAGCCCCGGCCGATCAAGTCGGGGTCCTGGTGGACGGCTTCGAGTCGCTTGGTTTTGCGGCGTTCGCGTGCGACCCGACGACCGCGCCAGGAGACGAGGATCGGTTGTTAGTCCGGAGCATCGACGTCAAGCCGGATGCCCTGGCGTTTCTCGACGGAAAGGGCGAAGCCCACCCCTGCCTCGGGACCGCTGTGTCGCTGATCCAGCGTGGCCTGCGTGTGATCACGACCAGCGAGACGGTCAATACCACTGAGCGCCGCCTGGACATCGGCAAAGCGGTTCTGAGCGGCGGCCTCTTGTTGACCAGCAAGATCCAGAAACAGTCGGTCAGAACCGAGGAGACTCGCGAAGCATTTCTCTTGCTGCAACGGAACGACGGACAGCCCGATGCGATCATCTACGAACGGCGGGTCGACTATAGGTTTCTCGGCGCTGCCAAGCAGCCCGCCAGCTACGCCAACCTGGAACTGACGCTGGCTCGCCTGCGCGTCTTGGCGCCCGCTGCTCCGCTTGACGACCGCGTGGCGAAGCCGGGGTTCGTGAGCGGCCTGCCCCTCACTTCGTCCGATCCTGTGGATCTGGCGCTCTACCTCGTTACGCTGGCCCGCACGCGCGGGTTCTAGTGAAGAGATCTTTCGCTTCCCTGCTGCGTTCAACTCCGCAGGAGGGTTGCCATGAAGAAGAACTCGAAGAAGTCTTGTCGTTTCGTTCGCGTTGGTCGCATCGCGCTTAGCGTGGCCGGGTTCGCAGCCTGCGCGGCACCAACCCGCAACGCGGAAAGCCGACCACTGCGGCCCGAGTTTGGAGGGTATCAGGTCGAGGTCCTGGTGGATGGAACCGCAGCGCAGTCCTTCTGGCACGAAGGCGAAACCTTCGTGCTTGGCCATCTGGGTGACCGCTACACCATCCGGGTGAGCAACCACACCAGCCGCCGGGTGGAGGCAGTGGTTTCGGTCGACGGCCGTGACGTCATCGACGGAAAGTCTGGTGACTTTGCCAGAAAGAGTGGGTACCTGGTTCCCGCCTGGGGTCAGGTCGAGATCGATGGCTGGCGGCTTTCCCAGGCACAGGCCGCGGCCTTCAGATTCTCGTCAGTCGCCGATTCATACGCAGCCCGCATGGGCAGCGCGCGCAACGTGGGCGTGATCGGCGTGGCCATCTTCCCGGAACGCGTGTACCGGCCGCCGCCGCGTCCCATCTATCCCGCCGTCCCCTACCGCTATGACGAGGATTTTCGCTCCCATGGCTACGGCCGCAAGGGTTCTGGCGAGGGTGCTCTCGGCGCGGCCCCGGCTGCCCCAAGCAGCGCATCCGCGCAGGCGCCCTTGGCGGACAAGGCGCCTGCCGAGGCCAAAACCGAAGCTGCGGCTCGCGAAACATATGCCCCACGCCGAACCCGCCCTGGCCTGGGCACCGAGTTCGGCGAGGCGGTTTCGTCGCACATCCGCGAGGTCGAGTTCGTTCGGGCCAATCCCAGCGAGCCGGCCGCGGTGCTGGGTCTGCGCTACAACGATCGCGCCGGGCTGATTGCCATGGGCATCGACGTCGACGGCCCCTGGTGCTGTTCAGACGATTCCAGCCTGCGGCGCACCGCCGACCCGTTTCCCGTGTCGCATACCCGCTATGCCCGGCCGCCGTCGGGTTGGCAGCAGTATTGATTGACGGACTCTTGCTGGACTTGGGCAAGGCGGCAGTCGCCTGTAGACTGTCACCTTGCCCATGACCGATGAGGCTCTCATGGCTGCTTACCAAAAGGGCGACCTTGCCGCGTTCGGCGAGTTGGTGGCACGCCATGAGAAGCGCTTGTGGAATTTCCTCCGGCGTTTCGTGCGGGACAAAGCGACGGCTGAGGATCTTCTGCAAGAGGTTTTCCTGCGCGTGGTGAAGAGCGCGGCGGAATGGCAACCCTCGGCCAAGGTTTCCACCTGGCTCTTCACCATCGCGCGCAATCTGTGCACCGACCAAGCCCGGCGCGCCGAATTCCGCCAGACCGAGTCGCTGGATCAGGCCAAGGCCGGCGAGGATGGCTCGGGGTTGCGGCGGATCGATCGCATAGCGGCGAATTCGGGCGATGCAGAGAAGGAGGCCATGGGCCGCGAGATCGCAGCGCTGGTCGATTGCGCCGTGGACGAGTTGCCGGTGGAGCAACGCGAGGTCTTCCTCATGCGGGAGGTGATGGACATGTCGTTTGCGGAGATCGCGGCGCAAGTGGGCGCCAGCGAGCCCACGGTCAAGAGCCGCATGCGCTACGCCTTGCAACGCTTGCGGTCCAAGCTGGGCGAATTGCACCAGGCAACCGGAGCGGGCGCCGGTACCGCCGCCGCCGAGGACACGCCATGAAGTGCAGTGACGTCTCTAGTCGTTTGGTCGATTTCCTCTATGAGGAGATGCCGGCAGCCGAGCGCCGCGAATTCCTCGCGCATGTTGATAGCTGCGCATCGTGCAGCGCCGAGGTGAAGGCCATGGCTTCGACCCTGGGCCACGCGCGCGTGGCCCTGCGCGGGCCGCTGGCGGAAGACCCACCCGCGCGGATACGAGCGCGGGCACTAGAGGCCGCCCAAGCGGCTGTCGCGGTTCGCGCAGCCGACAGCGCCAGGCCGCGGGCGGCGCGCGTTCCCCAACCCGAGGGTTTCTTCGTGCGCCTGTGGAAAACGCCCTGGCTGGTTCCAGCCCTGGGCGCGGTTGGCGTGGCCACCGTAGTGTTGCTGGTTAGGGTGATCAAGAATCCACAGGTGTTCCCCGAGGAAAAGCCGGCCGCAACCGAAATGCTCGCTCAGCCTGCGGCCGAGCCACGGGGCTTGCCGCGAACCCAGCCGCAATCCGAGGCAGAGGGCAAGCCAGCATTCCCTTCCCCTTCGGCGCTGGACAAGCAAGCGGCTGCCAAATCCGATGACAACTCCTACGCCGAGCGGCAGCACGCGGCGGGCAAACCCCGCATGGCAACCCACGCACCCAGCAAGGCGGGCAAGGGAGGGCGACGATTTGCCGAGCTCTCCAATGAACCTCTGGAAGGGGCAGGCGAAGACCTGGGGTTGACTCCCGTCGGCGCAGCCACCACGGCCAAGGGAGGCTTCCGCGCTGCTGGGCCAAGCAAAGCACCCACGCCCGCCCTCGCCGCCCAGCTACCGGCGCAGGTGACACGTGTCCAGAAGGACGAAACCAGCTTGGGTCACGCAACCAAGTCTTTGGCCGAACAGAGAAACGTCGCCGTCGGCGCAGGTGCTGGTTCGCCAGTCGGTTGGGCCGAACCTCCACCGCCGCGCCCTGCCGCGGCGCCGGTCGCGGCTGCGCGTGCGCCGCGCGCGGCGGAGGCGGCGCCGGCCGTCTTTGCCGCAGCACCTGCTCCTGCTGAGTCTGCGCCCGCCAAGAAGACGAAACCGGTTGGCAACCTGCTGGACAGCGCCCCGCAAGAGAAAGGTCGCTCGCCCGAGCGGGCCAAGGTTCAGTCGCCGGCCGGTGTGCCTCCGGCCAGCCCCGCCGCCCAGACCGAAGTGTCGGTGGACAAAAAGCAGATCAACGCAAACGAGGCTTCCATCTCGCTTGAGGAGCGCGTGCGCAAAGCTGAGAAACTTTTTGCCGAGAAGAAGTGGGCCGAGGCCGCGGCAGCTTTCCGCGCCCTCATTGCCCAGGCTCCCTCCGACCCGGCAGCGAAAATCTGGCGGGAACGCTTGGCCGCGGCAGAGGGGGCACGGGAAAAGGGCCGCGCCGCAAAAGCCAAGGCGTCGATCACCAACGACGCCCTCGACGGGATGTAGCCCAAAGTCATGGAGCGAACTCGACGTCGCCAATCTTCTCGCGCTCGACCGCCGGTGGACATGCCCTGCGCACAGAGATGAGGTGATCCCGCGGATGCGGCGTGGGCTATGCTGTACGCCGTAACCAAGATGGCCCCATCAGTCGCTCGACCGATTACCCGGAGGCAGACATGGCCGTAGATCGGCTCGCCCAGCCGCAGGATGCCCTACCGTCCTCGCGGATTCTCCCTTTGCTCCTGCCGCTGTTCGTAGGCAGTGGGTGCGCAGCCCTCATCTATGAAGTGGTGTGGCTGCAGCTGCTGCAACTGGTGATCGGTTCGACCGCATTCTCCCTGGGGATTCTGCTGGCGACGTTCATGGGCGGCATGTGCGCGGGCAGCCTGGCCCTGCCACGCTATATTTCGACGAGCAAACATCCGCTGCGCGTATACGCCGTGCTCGAGGCTGGAATCGCGGTCATCGGCGTCGGCGTGGTGTACATCGTGCCTTTGATCGAGCGGCTCTACACGGTGACGGCCGGTGGCTTCATCCCGTCGCTGGTGTTGCGGGCGGTGGTGGCGGTGATCTGCCTCCTGCCACCCACTGTACTGATGGGTGCCACCCTTCCCGCCATCGCGCGCTGGGTGGAGGCAACCCCGCGCGGGGTCTCATGGCTGGGATTGTTCTACGGCGGCAACATCGTGGGGGCGGTCATCGGGTGCCTGCTCGCGGGCTTCTATCTCTTGCGCCTCTACGACATGGTCACCGCGACCTATGTCGCGGCACTGATCGACCTTACCGTTGCCGGGATCAGCATGGCTCTGGCCGCGATCACCCGGTACCGGCCGGCGGGTAGCGAGGCCGGTACGTCCCCGCAGAGTGAAGTGCCGGCGCCGGCCGAACGTGAAGCAGAGGCGCCGGCGTCCGCCGCACCCGGCTCCGCAGCGGCGTGGTTGCCCTGGGCGCAGACGCGCAATGTATACCTCGCCGTCGGTCTTTCCGGCGCGACCGGTCTTGGCGTGGAGGTGGTTTGGACTCGCCAGCTCTCTCTCACCCTGGGCGCTACGGTCTACACGTTCTCGATCATCTTGGCGGTGTTCTTGCTGGGGCTCGGCCTCGGCAGTGGCGTAGGATCATTTCTCGCACGCAGAACCGCGCGCCCCGCCCTCTGGCTCGGGGCGTGTCAGTGGCTGCAAGCTGTGGCCATCGCATGGGCCTCCTACGCGATCTCGGAGTCTATGCCCTACTGGCCGGTCAACCCCGAGCTCTCCCCCAGCCCCTGGTTCACCTTTCAGATCGATATCGTGCGCGCCGCGTGGGCTCTGCTGCCCGGGGTGCTGGTTTGGGGCGCGAGCTTCCCGCTCGCGCTGGCGTCGGTCGCGTCCAAGGGGCAGGACTCTGGCCGCCTGGTGGGTGGGATGTACGCCGCCAACACCCTCGGAGCGATTGCCGGAGCGATCGCTTTCAGCATCATCGTGATTCCCGCTCTGGGCACTCAGGCCGCGCAGCGCTTGCTCATCGGACTTTGCGCCTGCTCGGCGTTCGTCGTGTGGGTGCCGGCGCTCGGCCAAGGCGGATTGCTCGTGCCCAAGCGCACCGATCCCCGGGTCTCGATCCTGGTTTTGGCGATAGCACTTGCGGCGGCGGTCGAAGGGGCTGTCGTGCTCGCTCACAGCGTCGCGCCGCCGAACTGCCTGGCGGTAGCGTTCGGGCGAAGCTCGGCGGTGGCCGCGTCGGAAATGGCTCCGCGGGTGGTACCCGAAGAAGAGGTGCCCACCACCCCAGGACAGCCGAGCCGGTACTGCAGCTTCGTCGGTGAAGGCGTCAACGTTTCGGTCGCCATCACCAAGACCCGCAGCGGCTACCGCTACTTTCACGGCGCCGGCAAGGTGCAAGCCTCCAGCGATCCTCCAGACATGCGGCTGCAACGCATGCTGGGGCACATAGCGGCGCTCACCCATGGAACCGAGAATCTGGAGTCGGTCCTGGTGGTCGCCCTGGGAGCTGGCGTCACCGCCGGTTCGTTCGTACCCTACGACAGCGTCAAGAAGATCGTTATCTGCGACATCGAACCGATGGTCCCCAGGCACATCGCTCCCCGGTTCGCCAAGGAGAACTATGACGTGGTCAACGATCCGCGCACCCGCATCGTGCTCGATGACGGGCGCCACTTCATCCGCACCACCCGGGAGAAGTTCGATGTCATCACCTCCGATCCCATCGATCCCTGGGTCAAGGGCTGCGCCGCGCTCAACACCGAGGAGTACTACCGCATGTGCCGCGACCGGCTCAATCCGGGCGGGGTGATGGCAATCTGGATGCCACTCTACGAAAGCAGCCTGGACACCACCAAGAGCCTGATCGCGACCTTCTTCAAGGTGTTTCCCCACGGCATCCTTTGGAGCAACGACATTGCCGGGGCGGGGTACGACGTGGTGCTGTTCGGATCGATCGAGCCTCTGCGCATCGATGTCGACCAGCTGCAGGCGTGGCTGGACGCGAATCCCAAAGTGAAAGGCTCGCTCACGGAGGTCGGCTTCGGCAAGACACCCGGCCCCGGAGTGGCGGTCGATCTACTGTCGACCTACGCCGGGCAGGCGAGCGATCTCGGCGAGTGGGTGCGCGGGGCGCAGATCAACACCGACCGCAACCTGCGCCTGCAGTACCTTGCGGGGATGTGGCTGAACCTTAAGCAAGCCACTCCCATCTTTCAGGACGTCCTCCGCTACTACCGGTTTCCGCAGGATGTTTTCGTCGGGTCTGCGGAGCGGGTCGAAGGCTTGCGACGGGCGCTCGGGCAGGCAGGCCGCAAGTAACAAGACCAATCCTGGCGCCGTCAAAGTTTCCCGTGCGCCTATCCTAGCCCGGGCAGAGATCGACTTGCTGCCACTCGTGAATTATGCCGGCCAGTTGACGTAGCAGCTGCTATAGGATAGCCAGGGATGCGATCCGGCTATGCAAAAAGCGGGCTTGAAACGACTACGCTCGGGAAAGAGCGCAAAGCAGAAGAATAGCCATCCCTGGCCGCAGACCGTCCCGGCGTCGGAGCGCATGGCGTGGTCGACGCGGCTTCTCGCCGAGACGGACGTGTTGAACGTGATCATGAACTGGGGACAGGACATGATTTACTTCAAGGACCGTCAGTCGCGGTTCTTCTTCGTGAGCCGGACGGAGGCGCTCCGGTTCGGCACGGCGGACGTCAGGAAGATCATCGGCACCTCGGATTTCGACCATTTCACGCGCGAGCACGCGATCCCGGCGTTCCGCGACGAACAGCGGATCATCAGGACCGGCAAGCCAGTAGTCGAGATCGTGGAGAAGGAGACCTGGCCGGACGGGAGCTTCAACTGGGTCTCGACCTCGAAGTTCCCCCTGCGCGACAAGAAGGGCCGGGTCATCGGGACCTGGGGGATCTCGCGGGACATCACGGCACTGAAGCGGGTGGAGGACGAGCTGGCGGCGGCCAACCGGGAGCTCTCCCAGCTTTCGCGGACCGACACCCTGTCGGGCCTGCTCAACCGGCGGGACCTGTACGAGACGCTCCAGACGAGCTTCAAGCTGAGGGGCCGGGCGAAGGACAGCAGGTGCCGGGGCGAATTCTCGGTGGTGCTGTTCGACATCGACCGGTTCAAAACGATCAATGACGGATACGGCCACCTGGCGGGCGACCAAGTGATCCGGCACACGGCGGAGATCCTTAAATCCGGCATCCGGACGACGGACACGCTCTTCCGCTACGGCGGGGACGAGTTTCTTCTTCTCCTGCCGGGCACGGAGCTGGAGGGCGGACGCTTCGTGGCGGCGAAACTTCTTGGCAGGATCCGCAAGACGCCCTGTCTCTTCGGGGGACGGCAGATCAGGCTGACCTCGAGCGCGGGAGTCGCGGGATCCGAGGAGACGCGGAGCGTGAGCGTCCTGCTGAAGAAGGCGGACCGGAGGCTCTATCTTTCCAAGAGGGCGGGGCGGGACCGGGCGACCTGAGGCGATGCCATCGCTTGACCAGCGCGAGCCCAGGCGCTATCGAACTGTCATCGTGCTTTCGCTTCACCGATTCCACTTCTCTACGCTCACGGCTGCTTCGCTTCTGCTCGCGCTGCTTCGCGCGGCTTTCGCTTGGGAGGCCAGCAGCGATGCTTCCGGCACCATCGAAATCCGCGATTCCGGCAAGATGGTGGCCAGCTTCTCGCCCAAGACGCCGATGGAAAGGCGCGGCCAGCCCATCGTCCGGTATGTCACCGTGAACGGCCACCGCGTTGCAGAAGTACGCCTGCCCATTCTGGGCGAAGGTCCAAAACGCGAAGAGGTCTGGGTCGCCGAGCTTCCCGCCAAGGACGTCATCTGGTGGGACGAGGCTGGCGCACGCGACGTCGACGGCGAGACCACGCAAGAGGTTGTCGTGACCGAGAAAGGCATCGCGGAGTTCCAAACTGCCGCCCGCCTACATCGTTGCGACGGTGCGCCGGCGCAGTTGTTCGGACGGACCTGGGATTTCGCCAGCCATCGCTTCAAGCCCAATCCCCCTGCCCTGCCGGAAACCGCGCCCAACCCCATCAAGTCCCACCGGGGCGATGCGCCGACGGGGAAGCCCCTGGGTGGCTTTCACTTTCACGCGGTTTCCAGTTCCGCCGGGGTGCAGGGCGATGCGCGCCGCCTATCCGCGCCTACCGCGATCGATGACGACGATCCTTCCACGGTGTGGACGGCAGACGCCCGAGCAGGCCGAGGCGAATTCTTCACCGCGCGTTCCAGCGCGGGATTTGCCGTCACCGGCCTGAAGGTTCTGCCCGGCGACACCCGGAACGCCCAGGCTTTTGCTGCCGCGACCCGACCTCGCCGCCTGACTTTGCTCTTCGGTCCTGCGGCAGAGCAGAGGCTCGATGTCGATTTGGTGGAGGATTCAGACGGCGGTGGCAAGCGGTTTCGCCAGCCGTTCTGGATCCCTCTGCCCAAACCGGTGACCACAGGCTGCGTGACGGTCATGGTCCGCGAGGTCAAGTCCGGCCAGGCGGCGATGGCCATCGCCGACATGGACATCATGACCGAGATCGACGGGCCACAGGCTGTCGATCGTTTGGTGGCTGATTTGGCTGCCGGCACATCTTGCGAAACGCGCCGGCCCTTACTGGTTTCCATCGGCCCGGCCGCTCTCGACAAGGCCACGGCTGCACTAGCCCAAACCGCAGCGGGACCGGGGCGTGCCTGCCTCATCGAGGCCGTGGCCGCTCTCATGCCCGCGCCCGACGCGACTGCTTCGCGGCCGATCGCCCCGGCGCTGGGTTCAGCGCTCGCTGCCGCCCTGCTCGGCGCGACGCCCGACGAGGAGAAGATCATCTTCGCGCTCCTGGCTCGCCTGCAGGAGCCACCCTTGCCCGCGATCACCGCGCTTCTCTCCGACGAAAAGCGGGGCGAGTCGGATCGCTTGCGGGCGGCGCGGGCGTTGGCTTCCTTTGCCCAACCCGAGGCCCGGCAGGCCTTGCTGGCCGCCCTGGGCAAGGGCTCGCCCGCGCTGCGCGCCGGCCTGCGTGAAACCACCGCCGGCGCCAAGCCGCCCTTGGCCCAGACCGCCCTGGATGCCCTAGCGGCGGGTTCGGCGCACGGCCAGCGTGCCGACCTCCTCTTCGTGCTCGCAGCCGCAGCCACGCGCGAGCCTGAGCGGGCTACTGCTGCCGTGGAAGTACTGCGCGCCACGCTTCGCGGCGCGGCCGGCTTCGAGGAGCAAGCGCGCGCCATCCAGGGACTCGGCATGATCCACAACCCCGCCGCAACTGCCGAATTGGTGGCCTTCCGCTCCCATGCCGCCGACGACGTGCTTCGCTTCTTCGCTACCCGCGAACTGGCGGGCATTAGCGACCCAGAGGCCGGGCCGGCTCTGCGCACCGCCCTGCTGGACCGCGATCCGCGCGCGCGGGAGGCGGCAGCGCTGGGCCTCGGCCAACGCCACGACAAATCGAGTGCCCGGGAACTCATCGATGCGGCCAAACAGGAGCCGTGGCCTGGCGTGCGCCGAGCTGAAGTGACAGCGCTCAGTGATCTGTGTGTGCCCGAAGGCAACGAACTTCTGCTGCGCGCCTACCAAAAGGATGTGAGCGACGTCCGCATGGCCGCGCTCGTCGGGCTGGCCCATTGTCGTGATCGGCGCGCGTCCGCCCTACTGGTGCGCGTGCTGGGGCGCTTGCCTGAGAGCGCCGACATGCGCTCGCTGGCCGCGCGCCTGCTGGCCGACATGAAGGATCCACGGACCACGGCACCCATGGCCGCGACCCTCAAGCGTCTGCAGACCGAATCGCAGGCTGATCTGTCCTTGGAAGGCACGGCCACTGAAACCGTGATGGCGCTCGCCTCGATCGGCGGCAAAGATTCCGTGGCCGCCGCGGTCAGCCTGCTTGGCGACCAACGTCCCTCGCTGCAAAAGGCGGCGGTGCAAGCGCTGGGCAGGCTGTGCGATCCCGGAACGGGCGCCGCGGCTTTGCGCGCGGCCGCGCAGAGCAAGGATGAATCGGTTTCGGTCGCCGCCGCGATGGCCACCCAGCACTGCCGCAACTTGCACTGAGTCGTCGTTCCACCCTGACAAGAGGAACTTTCGATGGACCAGCTACAAGATCTCCTGGCCCAACTCCGCCAGTTCGTCGCCGAACGCGACTGGCAACAGTTTCACGATCCCAAGAACCTCGCCATGCTGCTCGCCTCTGAGGCAGGCGAGCTGCTCGCCGAGTACCGATGGGTACCGAGCGACCGGGCCGACGCGGCATCGCGAGACAGCGAGTGGCGGGCTCGCATCCTGTCCGAGATCGGCGACGTGGGCATCGCCTTGCTGCTGCTCTGCGAGCGCATCGGTGCCGATCCCGTGGCAGCAATGCGCGCCAAGCTGGAACTCAACCGGACCCGCTATCCCGCCGATGCTGTACGCGGCAAATCGGATCGACCGGCATTGAAGTGATACGAATCCTACACGCGCTGTTGACCCTGGCGCGTAGTTCGTGTCAGAAATCTAGATCCCATGATCAAGTATGCGCATGTTCAAGAGTGGGTAGACGCGATGGCCGCCATGTGCCAGCCGGACAGCATCCACTGGTGCGACGGCGGAGATGAGGAACAACAGCGTCTTGCCGCCCAAGCCGTCAAGACCGGCGAGATCATCGAACTCAATCAGGAGAAACTGCCAGGTTGTTACTTCCACCGGACGGCGGCCAATGACGTGGCACGCACCGAACACCTCACGTACATCTGTACCAGCTTCCAGGGCGACGCCGGGCCAACCAACAACTGGATGAGCCCACGCGAGGCATACGCAAAGGCGCGCGGCTACTTCACCGGCGCCATGAAGGGCCGCACCATGTACGTGGTGCCTTTTGCCATGGGCCCGGTTGGCTCGCCGTTCTCCAAGATCGGCGTCGAGCTGACCGACAGCATCTATGTCGTGCTCAACATGCGCATCATGACCCGCATGGGTGCCGAGGTTATGGATGCGCTCGGGCCCCAGGGCGAGTTCACCAAATGCCTGCACGGCAAAGCCGATCTCGACGTCAGCCGCCGGCTGATCCTGCACTTTCCCGAGGACAACGCGATCTGGTCGNNGGGCAGCGGCTACGGCGGCAACGTTCTGCTCGGCAAGAAATGCCTCGCCCTGCGCATTGCCAGTGTGCTGGCCCAGCGTGAAAAATGGCTGGCTGAGCACATGCTCATTCTCGGCATCGAGGAACCCAACGGCCGCATCCAGTACGTCGCTGCGGCGTTCCCCAGCGCGTGCGGCAAGACCAACCTGGCCATGCTGCTGCCGCCCGAGGGCCTTAAGATGAAGGGCTACCGCATCTGGACCGTGGGCGACGACATCGCCTGGATGAAGGTCGATACCGACGGCCAGCTGTGGGCAGTCAATCCCGAGATGGGCTTCTTCGGCGTGGTGCCCGGCACCAACTCGAAGAGCAACTACAACGCCATGGCCACCATCAACCGCGATACCATCTACACCAACGTCGCGCTCAAACCCGACGGCACCGTGTGGTGGGAAGGCCACGACGAACCGCCACCCGCCGAGGCGCTCGACTGGCAGGGCAAGCCGTGGCAGCCGGGCCAGAAGGACAAGGACGGCAGGCCCATCGTCTCGACCCACGCCAACGCTCGGTTCACCGCGCCCTTCACCAACTGCCCCACGCATTCCTTCCGTTTCGACCAGCACCACGGCGTGCCCATCCAGGCCCTCATCTTTGGCGGCCGGCGCGCCACCCTGGCGCCCCTGGTCTACGAAGCCTTGAGCTGGGAGCATGGCGTGTACCTGGGCGCGAGCATGGCCAGCGAGCGCACCGCCGCCCAGTTTGGGGCGGTGGGCGAAGTGCGCCGCGATCCCATGGCCATGNNGGCGAGAACCTGCGCATCCTCGAATGGATCTTGGCCCGCTATCGCAACGACGTCGGCGGCGTCGAAACTCCCATCGGTATCGTGCCCAATCCCAAGGACATCGACATGACCGGTCTCGACCTGCCGCCGGAAAACATGCAGAAGCTCCTGGCGGTCAATCCCAAGGATTGGTTGGCGGAGATCGACGCCATCGGCCAGTTCTTCGAGACCTTCGGTACGCGCATGCCCGACGAACTGTGGCAACAGAACGAGGCGCTGCGTAGCCGGATGCTGGCCACCAAGCGGTAACCGCGGCCGCGGCAAGAAAAAGGGGCCTTCCCTGGCGGGGAGGCCCCTTGCATCAGCTGCCTTGGAGAAGGCGTGCGCTACTTCTTCTTGCCCTTCTTGCCAGCCGCGGGCGGAGCCGCCTCTTCCGGCTTCGGAGCGGCCTTGGCGGCCTCGAGCTCCTTCCTGGCCGCGGCCAGAGCGGCTTCGCTCGCCGCAACCCTTCCCCTGAGCGCACCCAGTTCCGCCGACGAGGCGGCCTGGGCCTTTGCCGCAGCCTCGGCCGCGGTCGTCGCCTTCGCGAGAGCATCCTTGCACTCCTTGTCCTCGCAAGCCGTCGTGCTGACGAGGAGCATTCCACCGAGAACGAGAGCCGATAGCGCCTTGAGTGTA
>PMJO01000212.1 GCA_003158455.1 Myxococcales bacterium
TGTCGGAATCGCCCCCGCCCGGCGGCAAGCCGATGGTCATGTTGCGAATGATGATGTTGCTGGAAGAAGAGGCGATGTGGATGCCAAAGTTGGCGGCCGAGCCGTCCGCACCCACAATGGTGATGTCGTTCTTCTTCTTGATTTCGATGGTTTGTGCCGTCAAGGTGTGTTGCACGCACGGATCGGCGATGCTCGAAAAGTTGAACGTGCCAGTGTATTTCAGTACCAGGCCGCCGCTTCCTGAGTAGCCGTCGATAGCTGCCTGCATCGCCGCCATGTCAGCCACTCCAACCGCGGTGGCGCTGCCGCCTCCGGTCGTGTTCTTGCCATAACCCAACGGGCTGGGTTCCGGAGCGCCGGTGCCGGCCGAGGAGCCAGCAGCTCCACTCGTTCCGCCGCCGCCCGAGCCGGTGCCACCAGTCGCGGGACTGCCACCCGCCGTCCTGGCTCCTCCCGCGCCCGTCGTGCCTGCCGCGTTCCCGCCCGTCGCCTTGCTGCCGCCCGCAACCGTCGTTCCACCCATGCCAGTGTCGCCACTTGACGCCTGCGTCCCGCCGGTCACCACAGTGCCTCCGGTCGCCTGCGTGCCGCCGGTCACCGTGGCGCCTCCGGTCGCCGTCGTGCCACCTGTCACAATGACGCCGCCGCTCGCCGGGAGGCCATCGCTAGACGTGACGCCTGCATCTAGGCTTCCACCAACGGTGGCGGTCAGCCCGCCCGCGCCGGTGATTCCCCCGCTGGGGAAGGTCCCTCCAACTAGCTTGCTCCCGCCCATTGAGCTACCGCCTCCAGCATTTTCGATACCGCCGGTTTCCACGGTCCCTCCCGCACCCAGCGCAGAAATGCCGGACGCTCCGCCACTTGCGGTTGAAGCACCGGCTGTGCCGTTGGAGGCGTCGGGGTGGCTCCCGGGCGAGCCTGAGCCGCTGCTGCACTCACAAAGCAGGAGGCAGCAGAGGCACGTGAGCAGGTTGAGAGTTCTGGACATGGGAACCTCCGAGCTTCTTGTCATGCAAGCAGTGGCGAACGGCCGTCAAAGGGCTCAGGACAGCCACTACGACTGCGAGTAGACGCGCACGTAGTCGAGCATCATGTCCATAGGGAAAGCGCTGGCATCGCCGATCGTGCCACCCATGGTGCCCCCAATGGCGACGTCAAGTACGATGTAGAATTCCCCGGTGTAGAAGGGCGACGTCGTGTCGAAGCTGGATTGCGCCACCTGCACGTCGTCAATGAAGAAGACAATGTGGTCCGAATACCATTCGAGCGCATACACGTGGAAGTCCGTGATGGCATTGGGAAAGGTGACCTTCTGGTTGATATCGCCGGACGAACCCGAATAGGTCGAGCAGTACAGCGAGCTCTTGTCCTGCCCCCATTGCTCCATCATTCCGATTTCGCCAGACTGAGGCCAATTCGCCCCGGTCCCCATGAGCAAAATAGCCGGGAACGAACCCTTCCCCGCGGGCAACTTGGCGCGCACCTCGACGCGGCCGAAGCTGAATTGGAACTTCCCGTGCAGGCGTCCAGAGGTGTACTGGTATGTAGTCCCGTTGTTGGTCCAAGGGGTGTTGAGGCCGCGCAGCACGAGGTGGCCCTGGCCGTCGTGGAAAATGTTCTGCACTCGCGCTGTGTACTTTTGCTGTTCGCCGTTCACCGTGTTCGGCTCCCAGGTGACAACATTCCAGTTGCTAGTGGCGGCACCGGTGAGGTTTGGCTCATTAAATTCGTCCGACCAGATGAGCTGCCAGTTCGGTCCGGCGTCAAACCCTGCGTCGTTGCCAGAGGCGCGGTCACTGCTCGCACCATCGTTGGCACCCAGGCCGGCATCGCGGCCGGAGGTGCCAACGCCGTCCGAGGCTAAGTCTGCACCCGGACTCGCGTCGTTGCCGGAGCTGCCGCCGCTCTGCGACGCATCGACCGCTTCCGCATCGCTCCCTGAGCTGCCGCCGCTCTGGGGCGCATCGATTGTTCCTGCGTCGTTGCCAGAGCTGCCGCCACTGCTCAAGACGACGTCTGCGCCCGCTATCGCATCGCTGCCAGAGCTGCCGCCACTTCCCGACGCGCCGTCCGCAACCGCCAATGCGTCGCTGCCAGAGCTGCCGCCACTCCGTGGCGCAACATCTGAATCCGCTCCTCCGCTGGTGACTGGCTCTCCGTCGTTGCCCGACACCCCGCCCGAACCATCGCCCATGTCCAAAGCGCCACCGCTAGCCGCGGCCCCGCCAGTGGACATCACTCCCCCGCCGGCTGGCAAATCATCCGGCGTTTTCAGGCCACCTCCCTTTACCGCACACCCCGCAGAGAGGCCCAACGCCACAAAAACCACCAGCGGCAGGGCTCGCTTCATGTCTCGACCTCACCCCATGCGGCGCGTGATCTCGTCGGCCTTGGGCGCCCCGTCCTCTTCGATTGCCTTCCACACTCCCGTAATGCCGGTCGACTTTCGGGGCATGCCGGTCCCGCGATGAACCAGTCGCGCAGGTGGCTGCCAACTCTTGTTGATTCTGCCAATCAGCGCCGGACTCGCCCTGAACAAGGGCAGCCGTCTCGCATCAACCTCGACGGCTTGGCCGGTGCGCGGGTTGCGTCCTCGGTATGGACGGTAGTGCCTGACGTCGAACGTCCCAAAACCGCGAAGCTCGACTGGCTCGCCTCGGCACAGCGCCTCCTGCAGGCAGTCCAGCACGGTCTCGAGCAGAATCTCGGCCTGCGATCGGGTGATCCGACTCTTGCGCAGGATGCGCCCAATCAGCGCGGCCCGAGTCATGCCTCCCCTCCCCTCCCCGGTTGAGCGACGCCTACTCGCACCCCGGCGGGTGGCGAGCTAGTGAACCAAGGCTCCCGGACCAGGGGGATGCCGTACATCGGGTGGCGAGTATAGCGCAAACCGCAGCATACAGATCATTTCTCGAAATCTCGACCCACCGACCACGAACACCGCGTAAGTCGGGCCGGCCGCGCCTACTTCTTGAACAGCCGGTTCATGATCCCGCCGCGCGAGGGATCGGAATTCTTGCGTGTCGCGCTCGCCCGGGCTCGCCGCATTTCCAGCAGGCGCATCTCGCGGGTCGCGTCGAGGAAGTCCTTGTCCTGGTTGGCCGCCTCGCGGAAAGCACGTTCGGCACGCTCCGGCTCATTGAGGAACTTCCAGATCTGCCCGAGCCAATAGTGGCCCCGCGCGAACCGTGGTTGTACCGCGACCGCGTCGGCAATGATCCGCTGCGCCTCGCGCACGACGGCTTCCTTGCGCCCGCGCGGATTCTCAAAGCGCGCCCAGGCCCAGTAGGCTCGGTACTGCGGCTCACCCGGGTTGGCCTTGCTGGCTGCCGCGAAGCACTCGATGGCCTTTTCGTGGTCGCCCCGCCTGAGGAAAACTTCCCCCTTGAGGAAGGTCGTCTCAGCGTCGATCACGGTCGGGACGGTGCTGCCCGTCGGCTTCTTGCCGGCCCGCGCGGCCAGGTACTCGGCCCGAGGCGCCGGATCGCCCAGGATCATGGCTGCCTCGCTCATGCGGGCCAAAATGCGCTCGGCATGGGGCACCAACTCGGACATGCCAGAGCCAGCCAGCCGATCCGGGTGGAATCGTCGGGCGGCGCGGATAAAGGCCGAACTGACCTCGCCAGGGTTGGCCGACTCGGACACACCCAGCAACTCGAAATGCGACAGTCTGTCGAGCTTTTCCGCCAGCTCCAGCAACGCGGTTCGCAACGCCCCGTCGGGCGCGGGCACGGTCTGAATCGAGGAGCCGGTGGGCCGCACGCCTACAACCCGCGACGCCGTCTCGGGCGACGGAGACGATCGCGCTACGGCGACGGACGTACGCGGCGCGGCCTCGGGCGACGGAGACGGACGAACCGGGGCTGCGCGAGCGACTGGCCCTGCTGCCACCGGCGGCGACGCCGGCACGATGGGGGCAGTCACCGACGGCTGCGCAGGGGGGATAGACGGCTCGATGATGGCCGAGCCGCCCGGAGTCGAAACCATGTTGTCCGATGAGGTGAAGCGGATCCTGGCGGATGGCGCCGGATCACCCTGGGTCGAACTCTCGCCCATGGTCTGCCGTTCAAGCAGATCCGCGTAGTACAAGGAAAGCAGGACCGTCCGCACTTCCAGGGGCCGCGCGGTCACCGAATCGATCTTCTCCAGATTCAACCAGCCGCTGCGCAAAGCCGCCACCACTGGATCGTCCGCCGGAATGCCCATGGCGGCGATGAAGGACGACGACACCGAGGCCAGGTGAAACTCTTGTCCCCAAAGTCGCGACAGCTCGCGGGTCACCCGCGGCAGGTCGTAGGCGGCGCGAATCGCTGGAAAGAACAGGGTGCGCGGGTCGACCCGCATCGCGGCCAGATCATCGCCTTCGCCAAAGTTGTGCGGTTCCAGGTCAATGGAAAACCAGCCCTCGGCCACGCAGAAAAGGCGCGTGAGCTTGCGCCGCATCTGCTCTTTCAACACATCCGCAAGCTTGTCCTTGTGCAAAACGCCCATTCGCTCCAATGCCTCGCCCAGGCGCATCCCGCCCGCAATCATCGGTCCGGCCTGCGCCACCTCCTCTTCCGACACCACCCCGTATTCGACCAGCACCCGATCGAGGCGGTCGATATCCACCGGCCGCTGCACGTGCACCGGCATGCCGCCGCGCAGATAGACATCGCTCTGGTCACCGGTGGCGTCGCTGATGCACAGTCGGCCGGTGACCTGTTTGCGAAACAGTTGTTGCAGAAGACGAGCAACCGGTCGCTCGGTCAAGGATCCGGACGCAGAGGAGCGCCTTTCATGCGTCGAAGACATCACCACTTCCCAGAGTCGGGGCAGCTTGAAACCGTCATAGCCACAGTGTCAACCGTAAACTTCAAGATTCCTCGCGTGCGAGCTGCCCAGGCCGAAGCCCCTACAAGGTATCACTGGTTCTGACGGCTGGCTGTATTCGGTGTAGAGTTTCATCCGCGTGTCCATCGTGGTCTTCGCCAATCCGAGATCGCGCGCTAATCGCCGAGATCCGGACCGTGCGCGGCACTTCGCCAAGATTCTCGGTGAGACGGGTCACATTCTTCTGCCGGCAAGTTCCGACGCGCTGGCTTCCGAAGCGTCGCGGGTGGCACAAGCCCAGCCTTCTATCATCGCCGTGTACGGCGGCGACGGCACCTTGCACTGGACAGTCACGGCGCTGGTGCGCGCCTATGGCGAGCGTCCTTTGCCCCCGCTGGCCCTGCTGCCCGGCGGAACCATGAACGTGGTGGCTTCCTCGTTGGGCATCCTGGCGCAACCCGAGGCGCTGTTGGCGCAGCTGGCCGCGGACGAGCGAGCCGCGCATCCGCCCGCTGTCGTGGCACGCCGGTGCATGAGGATTCAGGACGAATACGGCTTCGTTTTCGGCACCGGGCTCATCAGCAATTTCCTTGAGGAGTACTACGTCAAGGGCGAGTATGGTGCGCGACGCGCAATCTGGATTCTGCTGCGGTCCATCCTGTCGGAAGCCACCACCGGGCACTACGCCAAGCGCATCTTCCGCCGATTTTGCGGCCGGGTTTTCGTCGACGGGCAGATCCTTCCCTGGACCACGCTGCTCGGTCTGGGCGCCGCCACCGTCGGCGAAGTCGGCCTGGGTTTCAAGCTCAACCACCGCGCCGACGACCACCCCGGCCGCTTCGGCGTCCTGGCCATCCATTCCTCACCGCTGGGCCTGGCCTGGGACTTGCCAGCGGTGCGCCAGGGTCGCGGCATCTCGCCCCGCCGCGCCTGGAGCGCGGTGGCCACGCGTCTGGTCATCGAGCCCGAGGAACCCGAAACCCTTTACACCGTCGACGGTGATCTCTACCGGGCGCGCGGCAACCTGTCGGTGGCGCTGGGGCCTGCCCTTTCCTTCGTGAGACCGCGAATCGGTTGAAATGCGACCCGAGCAGGCGATACCATTGACCTTCTAATGAGTACCTCCTTTCCGCTCGACGGCATGCGGGTCCGCTTTTCGGGCGAGACCAACGTGGGAAGCACGCGTGACCACAACGAGGACGCCTTTTTCCTTCCCACCCGCGAGCGCCTGGCCATCGTGGCCGACGGCATGGGCGGCCATGCCTCGGGCGAGGTGGCCAGCCGGCTGGCGGTGGATACCATTGTCAACCATTTCCAGAGCACCGAGGGCGACCAGGAACTGACCTGGCCCTACAAGGTGGACCGCGGCCACCGGCGCCACATCAACCGGATGGTGAGCGCCATCAAGTTGGCCAATCTCAAGATCCACGAGGAGGCCGAACGCAATATCGACTGCCACGGCATGGGAACCACGGTGGTCTCCACCCTGTTTGCCGACGGCGCACTCTTGGTCGGTCACGTGGGCGACAGCCGCCTCTACCGCCTGCGCGGCGGCAAGCTTGAACAGCTGACCGAGGACCACTCCCTGCTCAACGACTACGTAAAGATGAAGCGCCTCGCGCCGGGCGACGCCGCGTCTTTTCCGCACAAGAATGTCATCGTGCGCGCCCTCGGCATGAAGCCCGCGGTCGAGGTGGACATCATCGTGGATCAGCCCCGCCTGGGTGACCTGTATCTGCTGTGCACCGACGGCTTGTCGGGCATGGTGCCCGACACGGAGATGGCCGAGCTGGCGACCAGCGAGAACGATCTCGACAAGCTGTGCGAACGGCTGGTGGCTGCGGCCAACGCCCACGGAGGCCTGGACAACATCACCGTGGTGTGCGCGCGCTTGGAGCCACTCTAATCCCTTCGCCAGTCCACCGCCTGCTGGCTGCGGGCCCTGACCCGGAGGGCGCGCGGCCGCGCCTGGAACGACTGGTCGAGGCCGGTATCTCGCTGCCCGAGGACGAGGCGGGCCTGGGCCTACTGGCCGCGCTGGTGGCAAGCGGCAGCTTTCTCACCGATCTGCTGCTGGTCGAGCCTGATCGCTTGCCTGCCCTGCTGGCTGATCCTTTCCTCGACCGGCCCAAGCCGCGCGCGCAAACCATGGCCGAGGTCAAGGCCGCGGTCGCCTCCGCCCGCGACTTGGCCGATGTGCAGCGCCGGCTGCGCCGCTATCGCCAGGTCGAGATGTTGCGGCTGGGCGCGCGCGAGCTGCGCCCCGGCACCAGCCTGGAGGTGGCGCGCGATCTTTCTGCTTTGGCGGATGCGTGCCTGGAGGCGGCGGTGCTTTTCTGCGAATCGCAATTGCGCGCCGGCTACGGCGACCCGGTGTGTGGAGAGGACAACCCGGGCTTCGTGGTGCTGGCCATGGGCAAGCTGGGCGGGCTTGAACTGAACTTCTCCTCGGACGTCGACCTCATCTACCTCTACTCGTCCGACGAGGGCCAGGCGGGTTCGCTCAGCCTGCACGAATATTATTCTCACCTGGCACAGATGGTCACCCGCGCGGTGGCCGAGATCACCGGCGACGGCTTCGTGTTTCGCGTGGATTTGCGCCTCCGTCCCGAAGGCGGCAGCGGCGCCATCTGCAACTCGCTGGCCGCGGCCGAGAGCTACTACGAAAGCTTTGGCCGCACCTGGGAGCGCCAGGCCCTGCTGCGCGCGCGACCGGCCGCGGGCGACTTGCAGCTCGGCGCGCGTTTTCTAAAGACAGTCGAGCCCTTCGTGTTTCCGCGCTCGTCGGGACCGCGCACCCTGGACGAAGTCCGCTCGCTGCGCCAGCAGTTCGTGGACGGCACCTGCCATCCGGGTTGGAACGTAAAGCTGGGTCAAGGCGGGATTCGCGACGTCGAGCTGGTGGCGCAGGCGCTGCAACTGCTCTACGCCGGCAAGCGGCCTGATCTGCGCGAACGGACCACCCTGCCCGCGCTGCACAAGCTGNNCGGCTGGCGCGACGACTGGGCCTGGCCAGCCACGCCGAGCTGGATGCGCTGGTGGCCCAGCATCGCCAGGCGGTCAGCGCGATAGCCGATACTTTGGGCGAGCCTGAACAAGGACCGTCGGCGGCGGTTCTCCGCCTGCTCGATCCGGCCTTGCCGCGGCCGCAACTGCTGGCGCAACTGCATTCCTGCGGCTTTGCCGATGCGGAGGCGGCCGCGGAAGTTTTGGAACCAGTGCGCGGCCGCTTGCCGCCCATCTGGCTGGAAGAAGCCATCGCCTCACCCAATCCCGATCGGGCCTTGAACCGCTTTCGCGATCTCTCTGTGCACGCCTCGACCGGCCTGGAGACCATGCTGCACGAGGATCGCCAGCTCCTCACTATCCTGGCTGCCCTGTTCGGCACCAGTGAGCGGCTGTCGCGCCACCTGCTCACCCATCCCGAGACTTGGCCAAATCTGTTGTCTGGTCCAGGGGACCCGCAGCCGGATCCAGTCGAGTGGCAAGGCCGGCTGCCAGCGCGTTTGGCCGGTTGTGACTACGAAGCGGCCCTGCGCGAGATGCGCCACTTTCAATCCGAGGAGATCCTGCGCATCGGATTTCACGACGTGGCCGGCAATCTGCCCTACCAGGAAGTGTCAGCGCAATTGGGCCGCTTGGCCGAGGCCTGCCTGGCCGAGGCCGTGAATCGCGTAGCGGCCGAATTGGAAAACCGCGCGGCAAGGCCCGACGCCGAGTTGACCATTCTGGTTCTCGGCAGTTGTGGTGCGCGCGAGATGCGCTACGGCTCGGACCTGGAGCTGGTCTTCCTCTACCAACACAATGGAGTGACGGCATCGGGGATTGAGTACCAAGACTGGTTCGGCCGCCTGGCCCAGCGACTGATCAGCGCGCTGGGCGCCTTGCTGGAAGAGGGGCGCCTGTACAATGTCGACACGCGATTGCGGCCTTCGGGATCGCAGGGATTGCTTGTCACCACCTACCAGGCATTTGCGGACTACCACAAACAGACCGCAGCGCCTTGGGAGCGCATGGCGCTGCTGCGGGCGCGGCCCGCGTTCGTGTTGCCGGGCGCCGGCGCGCCCAGTGATTTTGGCAATCGACTGGAAACCATTGCCTATCAAACCCCGCCCAATGAAGATTCCCTGCGCGCAGATCTGTTACACCTGCGCCAGCGCATCGAAAAAGAGCGGGCAGGCGATCCGGGCGAGTCGCTGCACCTGCGCTTTTCCCCTGGCGGGCTGACCGACCTGGAGTTCATTGCGTCCTGGGGCCAGCTTCGCCAAGGCGAGCGCGACCCAGCCCTGCGCACCACCCATCCCCCCACAGCCCTGCAACGCATGGCCGACCGAGGCGAGCTGTCCCCGGCCGTGCTCGACGACTATCGCTTCCTGCAGCGAGCCGGCCTGCGCCTGCGACTGCTGCGCGACCAGCACGACGACCGGTTGCAAGCCGCGGACCGGTCGCCATTGGCGCGCAGCTTGGGATTGAGTGAAGCGCAACTTTCCGATGAGCTGAGCGAGCGAATGGCAAGGGTGCGGGCGGAGTTTTTGCAGAGGTTGGGGTGAGGCGGCAACGTCGAGCGTGACGTCCCAACGAAGGTACATGACCTTGGCGAGGGCCAACGCCTCATGTTCCACCCGAGGTGGTTCCTCTGGCATCCCGTTGTGACGAAATCAGGTATCGCAGAAGAACCTCTTCGATAAACGCGGATGCCTCTAATAGACCCTGCGTCTCTTCCTTAGTCGAATGCGCTAGATTCCCACGTAATCTGGAAAGTGTTCGCACCTCCGAATAGGCATCGGCCTCGGATATGTTCATTAGCACAGCTATTTTCGCCGCGATTCTTTCATTCCTGTTTCTTTTCGGCATAAGACTCGGATTCGACAGAACTTCGCGTAACCTCTTCTGCTTTTCCTCGCTGCTAGCAATGGAGGCGATCTCGGTTGCCTTGCTCTGAATCTCCGCGATCTCATTTTCTTCTAGAATATGGTCAGGCTTCTCATCAAAGAGGCCCTCCAACAACGAGAAACCAAATACCATCTTGGCACGGGGGCTGTCATGACCGTAGAACCTGACAAGGTCGGGAATCAATCGCTCGCCACCTTTTTCGCGCAACTCGCGAATCTGTTCAATATCACTATGATCTATTTCCACCGGAACAACTTCCACGCGCCCTGTCCAGAGAGCAAACGGTTGCGCCGCATATTTGGGCCCCCACGAGATGTTGAGAATGTTGCAACCGAACCTGTTCTTTATTGACAGCGCNNCCCATCCCATCAGCTTTCTCACGTTCTGCGCAATGCTCCCGACTCTTACTTCTCCGTCGAGGCTACTTGCGCAACAGGTTATTCGAATATCATAGCCAATAATCCGTTTCCCCGCGTCCACCTCGCGGCGAGCGAGTTCAAGTTCGGCGTCATCCTGAATTGGATAGATCAGCATACCTTGTTCTCCCGCTCTTCTCTTGAGAAATACGATATGCGTGGCCCGGTTATCGGTCATCTTTCTGATCGCTGAGATCTTTTCGGGGGATATGGGTGCGGTATCGATCTCCATAACACCTCGCATGTGAACCATCCAGCCCTGTGACAGGAGCTGAGACAATGATTTGTCGACCATTACGTTCACCCCTTGTTCAGTTCATTCTAGCGGCCGTTTACGAATTCCGAAAATGACGGAGGCTCTCGCACGATTTTCGACGAGTTCTGCCTGGGCGGCTCTTGCCGCCGTGGTCGAGAGATCATAGCGCCGCATCGGACACACGTGGCAGTCTACCGCGAGAGTGGTCCCTGAGATATATTCAGAAGCGGCGACCCATCCCCGCGGGCGTGCTGCCTGAAACATATTCAGCGGCCAGACTCGTCGCTGCCATTCCCGGGCGTCCGGGCCTTCTCTTGCCCCTTCATCTTCTTCAGAACGCCGGACCAGCGCTCCATGAGGTCCACGAGATCTGGTGAGCGGACCGGGAAAGGCACACGCCCGGACCGGTGCACTCTCGCGTCCTTCTTCACGCGAACGCAGCCCAGTTGGGTTCCGAGTTGTGGGCTGGGAAGCGTGGCGAAAATCAATTGGCTGCGATTGCCATCAGGCAATTCCCGTATCTCGCTCTCATTGAACCGCACGCTCGGCACAGCGTAGTTGTGGCGATCATGGCAGAGTTTGAAGATCTCCTCTTCTGCCGTGCGGCGGGGGTCGAAGTAGATGCACTCACGAGCACGCAATGCTTGCAGCGTGTTGAGTAGGCGAATGTCGCGCATCCCGACGCTACATGTCCGACGTCGAGGGCTTCCGTAGTCATACGCCCCTGGGTCGAACACCGCCACACAGACGTTCGGTGACAGTGGAAGGAACCACTGGAGTCCACGCAGTGCGACACCATCGTTGGCGCCGACTCCACGAAAGACCGGATGGTGTTCCATCCACTGGTTGAAACCGGCAACTGGGTTGTCTGACAGAACGAAGCCCAGCTTCTTGTCCGAGACAAGAAACTTCACGTCCAGGTCGAGCAGCAGGGGTTCGGCTTCAGCCGCATGAAAGAGCGTCTCGTACTGCGGCTTTTCCGGGCCTATCTTGACCCTCGCCAGCATCTCCGCATTTACACTGGGGTCCTTGGCAAGGATTCTCTTCGCGAGGCCGTCCACAAAGTCAGCCGTCTCATCCGCCGCCGCAACCGTGCGAACCCTCTGGTAGTGCACGAACAGGCAGAGAAGATGGCGTTCCTCCACCGTGATCCTCTCCAGGTGCCCAGGGCTGAGATCCCCCACGGCCGATTTGAAAGCCTCTTCCATCTTCCCAAACGCGCCTTCCAGGCCGCCGTCGGCCCCGTAGAAGTAGTTCTCGTAGCACTGTTCGTTGAGCGAGGCGCTGGGAACGAATTGCCCAGAAGCCAGCACTCGCAGGCTAATCCTGCGACCGTCGGGGGAAAATCCCCGGAGGATCAACCTCGGCACGTAGTGCTGCCGCTTGGGTATCTCCGCTCCTGTCACATCTTTCTCGCAGGGGTTGCTTCGATTCTGCACCGTTCGGGAACGTCAGCCAAGCTTCGCCACCAGCGCCCCCACGGCCCAGTCGTAGTCGGGCCGCGTGCCGTCCCATTGGGGCAGGTTGCTGTCTGGTCCAAGGTCAAGCCCGCGGTCGGCGGCCCACTCGTGCAACGACTCGAGCACATCACTGACCATCTGCCGTGGCGGCTCGGCGGGCAGCGCGCGGCCGTCTGGTGCAGTGAATGCCAATTCGCCGTCTTCGCCGCGGGCGATGGTCCAGCCGCCCTCGTGGACCAAGTGGTGATGGAAGGTGCACAGCAACGCCAGGTTGGTCACACTGGTCTCGCCCCCGTGCAGCCAGTGCTGGATGTGGTGGCCGTGTAAAAAACGCGTGTGCGTGCAGCCCGGAAAACGACAGCCGTGGTCGCGCAAAGCCAGTGCGCGCCGTATTGCGGGCGGAATGGAACGCGCGCGGCGGCCGATGTTCAGGCCGGCACCGTCGCCAGCCACTGCCACCACGCCGCAATCGCAGGCGATCCTCCTGAACGTTTCCGCGGAAACGCGAGTACCGTCGTCCAAGCTGGCAGAAACAACGCCGTCGGGCGCCAGTGGATCCTGATCCACGTGAACCATGACCTGAAAACGTTCGCCGCCGTTGCCGGTTGCGGGGTTGCCGGCGAGGAAGTTTTCAGCCAAGGCCACCATGCCATCCGCGCGCGAAGGCCAGTTTGAGCCGGGAGCTGATGCTTCCGCGGAAACGCCCTGATCCACATCCTGCGTTTCCGCAGAGACGTCGGTCTGCTCGCGCCCATGCACCACCTCGCGCGCCCGATCGAGCGCGCGCAGGACCAGGTCCGCTTCGTCGGGCTCGAGCACGATCTCCAGCTTCACCATTCCGCCCGGCAGATCCCGCCGCCGAACACTCCGCTCCTCGATCGCCAGGGCTTGCTCCGGGGCCAGAGCACGGCGGTACCCGCGGCACAGCCGTTCAAGTTGCGCTCCCGTGGCGACCACGGCCAACTCCAACAGCTTCGCCTCAGTTTCTGGCGTTGCCACGCGAGTGAGTGCCCGCGCTTTGGCGTACGACAGCTTGCCCAAGCGCAGGGCCTCGTCGATTGCGGGCAGCTTGCCCAGCGCGCGTGCCACCCGCACCTTCTCCCGCGCAGTCGCCGGGTCCAGCCCGATACGCCAGGCCAGCCAATGCGCGCACGAGTCCGCCCCCTCTGCGTACCACCCACCGGCCTCGTCGAATTGCCGAATGCAGGTCAGCAACCTGTGCGTGGCCGCATCCAAGTGCGCCGCCAAATCCGCTATCTCCCGACGCAAATCCTCGACGGAAAACATAACGCATAGCTGAACATATGTTCAGGATACTGTCAAGGAGAAAATGCGTTCTTTGTGTGCAGATTCGTGTTCGCCAAAACGCCGACTCGCATGACTGCTGCTGCGGGCCCACCGATCTTGAGTTCATCGCAGCTTGCCTCGCCCTGAACGCTTGCCGGACTGAATTGTGGCACAATAGGTGGATGGCAAGCTACCAGCGCATCTCTGTGGATCCGCGACAGATGGGGGGCACGCCCTGCATTCGGCGTCTGCGCATACCTGTCGCCACCGTGGTGGAGATGGTGGCAGAGGGAATGACGACCGAGGAAATCTTGGCCGCCTATCCTGACCTGGAACGCGAAGACGTCGCAGAGGCCTTGCACTACGCGGCCGAAGCTGTGCGAGAACGGGAACTGCCGCTTCGGACCGTCGCATGAGGCCATCGGGCGCCCGGCTGAGCCGCCAGCATGAGGTTCCTGGTCGACAACGCCCTGTCGCCGATGGTCGCGGAGGGGCTTCGTCGCAGTGGGCACGACGCGGTCCATGTGCGCGACTACGGCATGGCAACCGCCTCTGACGAGGGAATCATGGCGCGCGCCATGGCCGAAGACAGGGTACTGGTCTCGGCCGACACCGACTTCGGCACCTTCCTGGCTCTGCGCCGCGAGGCGCGGCCATCTGTGATTCTCTTTCGCCATGGGAGCGAGCGGCGTCCGGAACGACAGGTGGAAATCCTACGCGCAAATCTCGATGCGCTTGCTGAGGACCTGACGACAGGCAGTGTGGTGATTTTCGAGAGCGCTCGCTTGCGTGTGCGGCGGCTTCCCATAGGTGGACGGATCCCCTGAGTTCAATGGGTCGGATCCTGAATCCGCTCGCCTTCAGCCCGGCGGGCAGATGAGGGGAATCATCTCGCGCCGGTTGCGCCGATAGAAGCGGAAATCCTTTCGATCGACCGTGATTACCGGGAGCTTGGGATGAAGCTCGCTCATCCGGATCAGACATCGCATTTCCTTGCTCTAGGGTCTTCCTGGTAAAGTGGGGAACTTGGAGAGGAAACACCGACCTATGACTTCATCCTCGGTGATCGGGCAGCGCGCACTTCTTTGCTTCGCGCTGCTGGTGATGGCATCTGGCCAAGTTCAAGGCTGTGCAAGCGACCCGGGTTCCGGCTCCCGAGGTTCGGGGGGTAGCGGGACCGGCGGCAGTCTCAGCGGTGCCGGGGGCACGCGCGCTTCGGGCGCAACCGGTGGGCGCCAAGCAAACGGTGGGAGCAACGCCGCCGGTGGAGCCGCCGGCGGGAGTCAAGACGCTGCCGAGAACGCGCATCCGGATGACGCGAGCCCGCCGGACGGTGCGCAAGAAATCGGTTTCATCACGTGGACCTACAATGAGACGCCAATGGGACTGTACGTGCCAGCGCCCACGGGCAAGCCACTGCCCGTGGTAATGTTTCTGCACGGTCATGATGGCAACCCGGTCTATCCGGATTTCTGGCTCATCCCCGCTGTGAATGCGATTGAACCTTGTGCCGTTTTCCTGCCCACCGCACCCCCGCTGGACGATATGGGCGCCGACTGGGGAGGTACGTATGACAGCTGGGGCCTTCGACCTGCCATGATCGATGCCCTTGCTGAATTGGACCGTCTGATCGGAAAATACGGGTTCGACACCAAACGCCAATACCTGTACGGCGAGTCGATGGGAGGAGAAGGAGTGTACAAGTTGCTCGTGGAATTCCCCACGCGCTTCGCCGGTGCCGTCGCCGCTGCTGGCTACACTCTCAACACCGGGGCCAGCGAGATGGCACAAACGCCGCTTTGGATCTTCCACGGCTCGGAGGACAGCATCAGTCCGGTGGAGAACGACCGAGCCATCTACCAGTCCATCCTCGATGCCGGCGGAACCCAGGTCAAATACACGGAATACCCGGGACTTGACCATGTGCCGGGCATCGAACAAGCACGCACCGAACCGGGGCTCTTCGAGTGGTTGCTGGCTCAGCGTCGCTGATAACGGACGCGACCGCCAATCTCCTGCAGACCCTTGCTTTTGCCACCCTGTCGAAGTAGGTGACCAGGATGCTCGTGGGCAAGACACGCTTCCTCGTCATGGCCGCATTGGCGACAGTCGCGGCCGCAGTTTCCGGGTGCAGCGGCGCACAGAAGCCGACTGACGCAGGCTCCGACGCTGCAGCCGCCGGGACCGGCGACGTCGTCGACACAGGGATGGTTGTCGACACAGAAGTCGTTGTCGACACAGAAGTCGTCATCGACACAAGCGTCGCTGTCGATACGGGCGGCCTTCCCGACACGAGCATCGTCATCGACACCGTCGGCGTAGACGCCAGCGGGACTCCCGACAGCATGGGGACTGACGGTGCGGTCGACACCAGGGGCACAGTCGTCTCTGACGGGACTGCGGCCTGCACGGCCGACGGCTGGTGCTGGGTCTATCCCCTGCCGCACGGGAACAACCTGCGGGCAATCTGGGGCGCATCGGCCAGTGACATCTGGGCGGTGGGCGACGGCGGCACGCTCATGCACTATGACGGCGTGCACTGGTCGACAACCCTCGGAAGCACGCGCCAGCGGTGGTTCGCGCTCTGGGGATCGTCGGCCGCCGATGTGTGGGCGGTCGGCCTCGCTGGCGCCATCCAGCGATTCGACGGCGCGACCTGGAAGGCGGTGCCGATTGGGACGACCGCCGGGCTGACCGCCATTTGGGGAACCGGGACCGGAACCGTCTTTGTCGGAGTCGATGGAGCCGGCGGCGTCTGGCGCTCCGACAACGGCGGCGCGTTCACCCAGACCCTCGCGAACCGCTATGTCACCGCCATCCACGGGTCTGCTCCGAACAACGTCTGGGCGGTCGGGCGCGGTACCTCGGTGCACTGGGACGGCGCCACCTGGTCCGACTATGCCATCGAGGGGAGCCAGACTTCCTTCCCGCTTATCACGGGCGTGATGGTCAACGGCCCGAATGATGTGTGGGCAACCTCCGACGACAACTTCGATCCTCTGTTCCACTATGACGGCGGCATCGAGTGGAGGTCGGTGAAACTTCCCAGCGCCATCCCGCTGCTCGCCATTCGTGGCGTGGGCGCGGGCAACGGCGAGATCTGGGTCGCCGGCCGGAGTGGGGCTTTTCGCTGGACATCCGCGACTGGGTGGGTCGCCGATTCCGGGATCGAACCGGCGACCATCCTGACCTCGATCTGGGCCGCCGGTCCGGGCGAGCTGTGGGCCGCGGGCGCTGGCGGCGCGATCCTACACCGCGCGCCGAGCGGCGTCTGGACGACGGTCGCGGGGCGCGCGACGCCGCAGGACTACGGCTCGATCTCCGGCACCGCGCCCGACGACGTGTGGGCGATAGGCTCGCGGAGTATCGGACACTTCGATGGTCTGCTCTGGTCGGATACCGCCTTGGGGGCGCTGGGCGACCCGGTCGGGCCGCTGCTCGCGCTCGCGCGCGACGACGTCTGGGCAATCAACGCGAACGGCAACGACACGTTGCTTTTCCATTACGACGGCAACGCGTGGACGTCTGCCGGCAGCGTAGCCAACTTCGTCGCCTCGGGTATCTGGGGCAGCGCACGCGACGACATCTGGCTGGTATCGCGCGCCGGAAGCAAGGTCCACTACGATGGCAAGAGCTGGAGTTCCTACGACCACCCTCCCTACCCCGGCATGGAGAGAATCGCGGGTGCCAACCCCAACGACGCATGGGCGGTGGGTGACAACTTCGCCACCATTCACTGGAATGGGCAGTCCTGGTCGGCCGTCCCCGGTGGCGCAGGCGACGGCGACGACTGGCTGACGACCATCTGTGTCTCCAGCGCCGGCGAGGCCTGGACCGGAGGCTCCAGCGCGCAGCTGTGGCGCTGGCTTCCTGGCGGGAGCAGTTGGACCAAGGTCACCGCACCGCTGGTTCAGTGGGTGAACGCCTGCACCGCCCTTCCCGACGGCACGATGTGGGCGGCCGCCGCGTCGGGCGCGCCCTGGGGAGGCGACTTCGCCCGTTGGGACGGCTCGACCTTCCACACCGAGAACAGCGGCCTGGGCGACTGGATAAAGGCGCTCTGGTCGACCGGAAGGTCGATCGCAGACGCCGACGTCTGGGCGGTGGGTGGGGGCGGCATCATCCACCGTGCGCCAGGCAAGCCTTGAGCGCAGACATGACTACGGTACTAGAGGACTATGATCTCAATCTTGCAGAACGATGAGCAGCCGTCGCCCGAGACAGTGTTGCCGTCGTCACAGGTCTCGCCCTCTGCCTTGTCGATGACGCCGTTCCCGCAGAAGGGATTGTAGGTGCAATTGAGCTGGCAGCTACTGTCGGGCAACTTCGCGCCTCCGTTGTCGCACTGTTCGCCGAACAGGCTGTCCGTCTTGCTGTCGCCGCAGAAAGGACTCAGCTTGCACCCTGGGGCGCAGCCGGGTTTGCCGTTTATCCCGTAGGTGGTCAGGTTCACCCCGTCATCGCACTCTTCCCCCTCGGCCGCCTGCAGCACGCCGTCGCCACAGTGCGGGCCCAAACCGGTGCAGTTCGCGTTGCAATGCCCGTAGGTTCCGTTGAGCGGACCATCGTCGCACACCTC